>JAFLCL010000373.1 GCA_017303575.1 Deltaproteobacteria bacterium | reverse complement strand
GCGCCCGCGCGCTGCTCGTCGGTGCGGGGCGACGTCGTGGCGTCGAGGGCGCGTGCGATGCCGCGATGGCGCTCGCCGAGCTCGAGGCGCGTGATCGAGTCGACCTACCTGCGGCCTACGTGGAGGCGCATCGCGTGGTGCGCCGCTTCGACGACGGCGCCCACGCCGACTGCGTCGATCGTGCTCGTGCGATGCTCGCGATGCTCGCGGCCTTTCGTCCGCCAGCGGCCGTGCTCGCGGCGATCGACGCCGACCCCGACGCCGACGACCCCTCGGTCGGCCTCGAGGCGAGCGACGAAGACGACGCGGGTGTGCGGACGAGCGATCCCTTCGCCGCGTGGGCGAGCGCGTAGCCGTCGGCGGCCTCGGCCTCGCTCACGGCGCTGAGCGTCTATGGCAGCGAGACCGCGACGCCGCGTCGCGCCGGGCGAGCCGCGGGAACGAGCGGCTCTGCGCGCGTGGTGCTCGCGCTCTCGGACCTCGTTCGCTTCGAGTCGAGCGAGCTCCCGGCCGATGGCGAGCTCCCGCGGCGCTTCGCCATCCTCTTTCCTGCGACGTCACTCGGCGGCGAGGTAGCGGCCGCCACGCCCGTCGGGTCGGGCGGTCTGCTCCGCGTACGGACGAGCGCAGAGGGACCCGGAACGCGCGTGACGCTCGATCTCGAGGCCGACGCGACCCCGGTGCTCTTCGTCTTGCCCGAGCCGTTCCGCGTGATCGTCGACGTGCGCCCTGCGGGCTCCGCCGCCACCGCTCCGTCGGTCGGTCCTCGCGCGATGGATCTGCTCGTGCTCGACCCGGGTCACGGCGGTGACGACTTCGGCGCGCGCGCGTTCGGCCTCGAGGAGCAGGACATCACGCTCGATCTCGCGATCCGCGTGCGAGACATCCTGCGCGCGCGTGTGCCCGGCACGCGCGTCGTGCTCACCCGCGAAGAGGATCGGTTCGTCTCCCTCGAGCAGCGCACGGCCATGGCCAACGCCGTGGGAGCCGACGTGTTCGTGTCCATCCACCTGAACGCGGCGTGGGAGGACGTGGTCCACGGTGGCGTGACGACCTTCGTGCTCGACACCACCGACGACACCCAAGCGGTGCGCCTCGCCGCGCGCGAGAACGGAACGTCGGAGACCGAAGTGGGCGCGCTCTCGCGCATCCTCGCGGGCCTCCACCGAGACGAGCAGAGCGAAGGCTCGCGCGCGCTCGCCGCGCAGATCCATCACGCGACCCTGACTGGCGGCCGGCGCGTGCTGCCGCGGCTCTACGACCGCGGCGTGCGCAGCGCGATGTTCCACGTGCTCGTCGGCGCGGCGATGCCTGCCGTCTTGGTCGAGGCTTCGTTCATGACGCGCCGCGAAGAGGCGGACGCGCTCCGCACGGAGGGCTATCGGCAGTCGCTCGCCGAAGGAATCGCGGACGGCATCGTCGCGTATGCGCGCGGGGATGCACCGCCCCCCGACTCGCGCGCGAGGCAGACGCCGTGACACACGGAACGAGCGCGATGTGGGAGGCCTCCCGCGAGGCGCTCGTCCGTGTCTCCAAGGCGCACGTCGCGAGGCACCGTGACCGTCTCGCGGCGCGCCTCGCCGCCGAGCCGGGCATCGGCCTGGTGATCGCGCACGAGCACGCGCGCGCGATGGAGGGCCTGCTCGAGTCGGTCTTCGCCGCTGCGTGCGCGAGCGAGTCGGCCGTCCTGCCCATCGCGCTGGTGGCCAACGGCGGGCTGGGGCGTCGCGAGCTGGGGCTCTTCAGCGACCTCGACGTCGTGATCGTCGCGAGCGATCCGTGCGACCCCGCGGTCCTGCGTGTCGCCGAGCGCTTCTTTCATCTCCTCTGGGATCTCGGCGTCGAGGTCGGGCACGCGGTCCGCAGCATCGTGGAGACCGTCGCGCTCGCGCGGCGCGACGTGCGCACGGCCACGATGCTCCTCGATCAGCGGAGGCTGGCGGGCGATCCGTCGGTGGCGCGCGCCCTCGATCGCGCGATCGCCGATGCGTGGCCCGAGCTCGTCGAGCCGATGCTCTCCGCGCTGGCGACGGAACGAGAGTCTCGCCATCACCGCTACGGCGACTCGCCGTTCCTCCTCGAGCCCGAGCTCAAACACGGCTGCGGCGCGCTGCGTGATCTCGACGTGGTTCGCTGGTCGATGGCGCGGACCTCGCGGCCGCCCACCCTCGACGAGGCCGTGCGGGACGGTGTGCTGGTCCGTCACGAGGCGGAGGAGCTGGCTTCGGCGCGCGCCTTCGTGTGGGACGTGCGTCAGCGCCTCCATGCGCGCGCGGGCAGGCGCCAAGATCGGCTGACGTTCGAGGACCAGGAAGAGATCGCAGCCGCGCTCGGCGAGCACGACGAGCCGGGGATGCTGGGCGTGGAGCGCTTCATGCAGCGCTACTACCGTGCGGCCCGCACGGGCGAGCAGGCCTCCGAGCGTGCGCTCGCGAGGGCGCGGGCGGGTCAGAGCGCGCTCGACGGCGGGCTCGACCCGACCACGTCGCGGCGCGACATCGGAAGCGACACCGAGGTCACGATGGTGGAGGGGCGTCTCGCGTTCGCGACCCACGCGCTGGCCGATCCACACCTCGGCTCCGACCGAGCGCTTCCGCTGCGCTTCTACCGCTGGGTCGAGAGCCTCGCGATCGTGCCCGACCCGGCCGCGCGGGAGGCGATCGCACGCGCGATGCGACACGATCCGGCGCGCGCCGCGCTCCGTGCTTCCACGCTCTCGGGCGCCGCATTCCTCGACATGCTCGCGTGGATCGGCGAGGTGCCGGTGAAGCGTGGGTCGATCCTCACCGAGCTCCACGACGTGGGCGTGCTGCTCGCCATGATCCCCGAATTCGAGCCCGTCACGGGCCGCGTGCAGCACGACGTCTACCACGTGTACACCGTGGACGTTCACTCGATCGCGGCGGTGGATCGGCTGCGCGCCCTGCTGCGCGGCGAGCTCGCGGCGGAGCTCCCCGTCGCCACGCGCGTGGCGACCGAGGTGAGCGATCGGCGGCGCCTCGCGCTCGCGGTGCTCCTGCACGACGTGGGGAAGGGCCGCGGCAAGGATCACTCGATCCACGGCGCCGAGCTCGCGGGGCCGATCTGCGAGCGGCTCGGTCTCGACGCCGCGGACACCGAGCACGTGCGCTGGCTCGTGCGCGAGCACCTGCACCTCTATCACTGGGCCACGCGCCGAGACACGAGCGACCCCGACACCGTCGCCGAGATCGCGCGCGCGATCGGATCGATCGAGCGGTTGCGTGATCTCTATCTGCTCACGCTCGTCGATCTCGCGACCACCAACCCCAAGGCGCTGACGCCGTGGAAGGCACGCCTGTTCGATGACCTCTACCTCGACCTCGCGCGCGTGCTCGAGGGCGACGCGATGCCGAGCCACACCCACCAGATGCTCGCCGAGCTCGAGGCGCGCGGTGCGGACGCTGCGCTCGCGTTGCTCACCACGCTCCCCGATCGTTACGCCCTCGGTGTGGACGTCGAGACGGTGCTCGCGCACGCCACCGTGGTCGAGGCGCGGGGGGATCGCCGCGTCCACGTCGCGCGACGACCAGGCTTTCTCACCGAGATCGCAGAGATCGTCGTTGTCGCGGACGATCGCGCCGGTCTGCTCGCCGACATCGCGGCGGTGCTCGCGGCGCATCGGCTCACCATCACGACGGCGAGCATCCACACCCGCCTCCGACCCGACGGCCGCGCCGAGGCGCTCGACGTGTTCCACGTCCGCAGCAGCGCGTCGGGCGCGGAGGGGCCGCCCCTCGACGACCTCAAGCTCGCGGGCATCGCGCGCGACCTGGAGCGCGTCGTCGAGGGCGCGATCGACGGGCACGCGCTGCTCGCGGCGCGTCCGCCACCGCCGTCGTGGGCGCGTCGGCGGAGCCCTGAGGTGCGCACCGAGATCGTGATCGACAACGCGGCCTCACCACACTTCACCGTGCTCGATGTGTTCACGCGCGACCGCGAGGGCCTCCTCCATGCCATCGCCCACGCGCTCCGCTCGGTCGGCTTGTCGATCGTGCTCGCGAAGGTCTCGACCGAGGGCGAGCGGGTGACGGACGCGTTCTACGTCTCGGAGTCGGACGGGCGGAAGGTGGAGGGCACCGCGCGCGTGTCCGAGGTGCGCGACGCGGTGCGGGATGCGATCGGCTCGCTCGGCGCCGAGCAGGCCGCGCGTTCGGGCGACGATCGACGTTGACGAGATCCGTCGCGCGGATGGAACGTCTCGACGTGATCGTGACCACCACCGCGCGCCTCCTGGTTCTCTCGATGGTCGTGTCGCTGACGGGCCTCGGCTGCGGGCCCGGCGCACGACAAGGCTCTCTCTCGGGCGGTTCGGAGCGCACGAGTGAAGGAGGCGAGGGAGGCGACGATCTCACCTTCCCCGACGAAGCCGAGGCGCGTGCAGCACCCCCCGCCTCCGAAGAGGTCCTCGCGGCCGAAGCACTCTTGGCCGAGGGCCGCCCGCGCGAGGCCGAGCAGCAGCTCGAGGCCATCGTCCGCGCCACGCCGAACGACCTCCGGGCGCACCTCGACCTCGGCCTCTCGCGCGAGATGCAGGACGATCTCGAGGGAGCGGAGGCTGCGTACCGCGCAGGTCTGCGCGTCGATCCCGCGTTCTCGGAGATCCTCAACAACCTCGGCGCGCTCTTGCGCGACACCGATCGAGTCGCCGACGCGGTCACCATGCTGACCGAAGCGGTGCGCGTGCGGCCCGCGTTCGCGTCCGCGCAGCTCAACCTCGGCCTCGCCCTCGAAGACTCGGGCGACGACGAGGGCGCAGAGCGTGCGTACCGCGCCGTGATCCGTCTCTCGCCGCGCGAGCCCACGAGCCGCACGAGCCTCGGTCTCTTGCTGCTCCGGACCAACCGTCGCGATCAGGCGCTCATCGAGCTGCGTCGTGCGGCGCCGCTCGCCGAAGGGCGCGCCGATCTCGCGGCCATCGGTGGTGGGCTTCGTCGCGCAGGCGATCCCGCGATGGCCGTGCGCGTGCTCGCGCAAGCGATCGAGGCCGACGAGGCGCCCGCACCGCCTGGCCTCCGCGCAGAGCACGCGCTCGCGGAGTTCGCGACGGGACAACGTCCGCAGGCCGAGGAGCACCTGCGCGAGCTCGCGAGCAGCTATCCGCCTGCGCACTACCTCCTCGGCAACGTGCTCGCCGCGCGCGAGGCGTGGGCCGAAGCGGCGCGGGAGTACGAGGCCTACCTCCGCAGCGAGCCGCGCGGCGAGGACGCGAGCGAAGCGCGCGGTCGCCTGGAGTACGTGCGCTCTCGCGCGCGCTGATCAGCTCTTCTTGATCCGCGGCGGCCCGCTCACCACCGCTGGCTCGGCGAGCGAGGACGGCGGAGCGGTCGGCTTGCCGCGGCGACGCATCCCGACGACGAAGGTCTCGTAGCTCTCGGTGCGGCTCGCGGGGGGCTTGATCACCTTCGTCTCTTCGAAGGCAGCGCGCACCGCCTGCTGTGCTGCGTGGAAATCCTCGCCGACGAAGATCTTCGCCACGAAGTTGCCACCCGCGGGGAGCACCGCCACCGCGATCTCCAGTGCGCGCATGAACAGACGAAACGACCGCGCCTGGTCGGTGAAGCGATGCCCCGTGGTGTCGGGCGCCATGTCGCTGATCACCGTGTCGAAGGACGCGGGACCCAGCTCTTTCTCGAGCTCGAGCGAGAGCACGTCACCGGTGCGGATCTCGGCGTGCGGCGGCAGCGTCCCCTTGAACTCTTGGAGGTCGAGGCCGAGCACCTTGCCGCGCGGTCCCACGACCTGCGCCGCGTAGGAGGTCCAGCTGCCCGGGTAGGCGCCGAGGTCGAGCACGCGCCCGCCGTGCTTGAGGATGCGTGCGCGCCGATCGATCTCCTCGAGCTTGTAGACGGAGCGCGCCGCGTAGCCTTCCTTGCGGGCCTTGTGGCCCCAGTGATCCTGCGGTCGCTTGCTCATCGTCGTCTCGCTCGCGGTCTCGCGCTTGAGGGCGGCCGAGCATGGCCGCGCGGGCGCGTTCCGTCGATGTGCTATCCAGCGCCGCATGATCGTGATGGAGAGCCGCCACGGACGACGCTTCGTCGTGCGCATCGAGCGAGGCGAGGACGTCGTCGCGACGCTGAAGAAGCTCGCGCAGAGCGAGCGCGTGCGCGCGGCGTGGGTGCGGGGGACCGGCCTCTGCGAGTGGGTCGAGATCACCGACTGGGATCCTTCGCGCGAGGCGCTGCGCGCGCCGCGTCACCTCGAGGGCCCGCTCGCGCTGCTCGCGTGTGAGGGCAACGTCTCGATGCGCTTGGGCGAGCCGTACGTGGAGCTCCGCGCGGCGCTCTCGCGCGAGGGCGACGCAGGGCTCGTGCTCGTCGGCGGTCAGCTGGTGATCGCGTCGGCGCTCAACGTCGAGCTCGTGGTGGAGGTGTTCGAGGACGTGCGTCTCGATCGCGACGAAGAGCGCGAGACCGGTCTCTCGGTGTGGAAGGGCGAGCGCACGCCCGGCGCGATGGCGCGGCCTACCGAGCGACGTCCGAGCGACACGGTCCGCACCAAGCCAGGCCTTCCCACGCAACCGGGCCGCGAGCCCCACGGCGTTATCAGCAAATGGATGACTCACCGCGAAATGACTGGCTCGAAC
>JAFLCL010000372.1 GCA_017303575.1 Deltaproteobacteria bacterium | reverse complement strand
GGGGGCGTCGCAGGTGCCGCAGCGGGGGCGGCCGCGGGCGCAGCGGCCGGCGCCGGACCGCCCACCGTGATCTCTTCACCGCCGCATCCGGCGAGCGAGAGGGCGATCGCGACGAGCGCGGTGATCGGCGTGGAGCTCGATACGAGACGTCGGGTCATGGCTCAGCCTCCCGTCGCAGCGGCGGCAGCATCCGCTTCACTGGGGCGTCGGAACGTGGTGGCGAGCACCTGCACGGTGAGGACGACGTCCTCTTCCGTGACGGTCGGCTCGGTCAGCTCGATGTTCTCCATGCTGATCGCGCGCTCGAGGCGGCTCACGTTGTAGAAGAAGCGCGAGAGCTGGTGGTAGCGACCGGAGAGGTGCAGCGCGACGGGCAGTCGCACGTACTGCTCCTGCGGCTCTTCCGGACGCGGCTCGACGAGCCGCATCCGCAGGCCACTGATCTCCGCGAGACGGTTCAAGTCCTGGAGGAACGCTGCCATCTCGGCGTCCTCGGGGAGGACGCGGAGGTTCGCGCGATCGAGCGCCTCGCGCGACGCGAGCTCCTCGCGCAGCTGGAGGTACTGCGCCTGCCTCTGGCGCGCCGTGTTCATGCGCTCTTCGAGCTGCGCGTGCTGCTGCTGCGCGTTGAGGATCTCTTCCTCGACCGGGCCGTGGAACGCGACGTAGTAGACGATGCCGATCGCAGCGAGGAGGAACAGGCCGATCGCAGCCTTCGCGGCGTCGGGCAGGCCTGCGAATCCGCCTTGGGCGGAGGCGGCGGAGGCTTTCGGGGGGGCGGGGGGTGCCATGGTTCTCTCCGGCTCAGTAGTTCACGGTGGCGGCGAGCTCGAAGTTGATGACGTCGAGGTGCGTGGCTTCGTCCTCCGCGGCCTCGGTCTTGGTCAGCGTCACCTGCGCGAAGAGATCCGACAGCGTCAGGCGACGGAGGAACTCGGCGACGTCTTCGTTGGTGCGGCCTGCGCCGTGGATCTGCACGTGACGCGCTTCCTCCTGGAAGGACGTCAGCCACAGGCGGTGGTGATCCCAGCCCGCGTTGTAGCCAGCGAGGGGGTTGGCGCGCTGGATCTCCTCGAGGCGACGCGGATCGATCGTCGGTCCGCCCGACGCCGAGAGGATGCGCGCGAGCTCCATCATCACGCGGGTGGGCCCGAAGCGCGCACGCTGGAGATCGTTGACGACGGTCTCGAGCGCGCGGCTCTGCTCGAGCTGCGCCTGCACCTGATCGAGGTTCGCCGACTGACGCTCGACCGCGACGATCTCGGTTTCGAGCTGTTGGTTCTGCGCGATCTGCGCGTCGCGCTCCGACGTGTAGGACATGTACACGAAGAGCAGGGCCACGCCGAGCACGCCCGCGGCGACCGCGTAGCCGATGAACCACGCGGTGGGAGAGCCGGTCGACGGGCCAGACGAAGACTTCGTCTGCTTGCGCGCCGCCGACAGGAGGTTGATGCGGATCATTGCGTCTTCTCCCGGTCCTTGCGGAGCGCGAGGCCGAGGGCCACGGGGCTCTGAGCGGCGCGCGCTTGGAAGATGGCTGGGTCGACCGTCTTGGGATCGATGCTCACGACACGGAGCGGGTCGATGACCTCGGCCTGCACGCGGGCCCGCTTCTCGATGGCGTCGATGAGCGCGCGGATGTTGGCGGTGCCGCCGGACACGTACACCTTGGAGACCTCACCCTCGCCGCTGGTCGCGAGGTAGAAGTCGAGCGAGCGCTGGATCTCGCCCGCCAGCTGCTCGACGACCTGCTGCACGATGTCGGGGACCTCGCGTGGCACGAGGCCGCGACCGTCACCGCCGCACTTGTAGGCCTCGGCCTCCTCGGCGCTGATGCCGAGGTTGCGCTGGATCTCCTCGGTGATCGTGTTGCCACCGTTGGCGATGTCGCGCGTGAAGGCCGTCGTGCCCTGGCTCAGGATGTTGAGCGTCGTGAGCGACGCGCCCACGTGGAGCAGGGCGACCGTCGTGCCCATCGCGGGCAGGCCGTAGCCCATCTCGAAGGTGTTCTGGACGGTGAACGCGTCCAGATCGATCACCTTCGGCTTGAGCTTGGCCTCGACCGCGAGGTTGGTGAGGTCGTTGACCTCTTCCTTCTTCGCCGCGACCAAGAGCACGTCCATCTGACGCTGCTCCTGTCGCTGCTGGAGGATCTGCCAGTCCATCTCGACCTCGGCGAGGTCGAAGGGGATGTGCTGCTCGGCCTCCCAGTTGATCTGCTCGCGCAGCTCCGCGGGGGTCATGAGCGGCATCGTGATCTTCTTGATGATCACGCTGTGCCCGCTGACTCGCAGCGCGACGTCGCGGTTCTTCTGTTTGTGGAAGAGCTTGTCCAGCCCTTCCACGACAGCGCCGCTGTTGATGACGTGGCCGTCTACGATCGTCTGCGACGGGAGTGGGTGGTAGCCGAAACGCGAGAGCGTTCGCTTGCCACCACGACCTTCCTTGATCTCGCAGAGCTTGATCGAGCTCGACCCGATGTCGACTCCGACGAGGTTCTTACCTTCCGACATCGGCGGGCATCACTCCTCCTCGCCGAACACACGTACGCGGTCCGCGAGGCTCAAACCCAAGGCCTCGAGGATCTTCCGCTTGGAATCCATGCGGCACCCGAAACCCTTCTCGATACGATCGATCGTCAACACCGAGAGGTTCGCTCGCCGCGCCAATTCTGCCTTCGACATCATCCGCTCGATGCGGAGCTTCCGAAGGTTGTTCGTGTGCTTCTTGTCGTTGCCCTTGCTTCCACCTGCTCGAGCCCCTGCCTTGGAAGGCGGCGGCTCCGAGGGGATCTCTTCCTCGTCTGCACGGGCCTCGGGGCGCCCGTTCGTCTGCTGCGTCTCGTTGGCGGCGGCATCACCCCGAGAGGCGATGGTCGGTCCCCCGAGGTGCGTCGTCGTCGCAGGCGACTCACCCTCGGCCACGTTCACACGGTGCACGTCCACGCCTCGCCCAACGATCGTCGGTGACGACATCGTCGTGCTCGTCGCGCTCGCGTCGCTGGCCGACGCGAGGGCCGAAGCGCTCTTGGCGCCCTCGACCTCCATGCTCGTGCTCTCGTCCTGCATCGGGCTTCGTCGCTCTCGGGTTCAGCGGTCGTGGGGTCCGATCCGAGGAGCGGAGCCACCATCGACCCTTCTGCATTCAAATCCCGAAACCGTCAAGCAATTCGAGCTAATTTGCACTCAATTAGCTATCAATTACAGGTCTGTATGCCATCACTTTGCGCATACAATCTTCCGGCGACGGATCGCCGGTCGCGCTCCCTACCTCACATGGGCTCAGCACCAGAGCCCCGGGGAGAGCGGACACGTCTTTGCGAACCACTCGGTTGTCAACGAACGATCGGAACAGTGGGAATGCTCGCAGGACGCCCGAGGGAGATCAAAAAAAGAGCGCGCGTCGTCGCGGTGAGCGCAGGGCGCGAGTTGCGTCGACGGTGCGCGCACCGTACCCCAGCGACCCTGATGACCGGGCCGTCGCTCACTCTCTGGCGCCTCCGCGCAGCAGTGCTCGTGCTGCTCGTCATGGCGGCGGTCGCGCTCTGGCCCACGGTCGGTCGTGCGCAGCAGGTGCACGTCGTGCGGTCCGGACAGAGCCTCGCGCGCATCGCGCAGCGCTACCGCGTTCGCGTGTCCGACCTCGCGGCGGCCAACGGCCTCGCTACGGGAGCCGCGCTCCGTCCTGGGCAAGAGCTTCGTGTGCCCGAGGCGGGCGTAGCGTATGTGCAGCGCGGGCAGACGCTGAGCGACATCGCGCGCCACGCGGGCTGCACGGTGGACGAGCTGGTGCGCCTGAACCGTCTTCGATCCGCGACGGGGCTGCGTGTCGGGCAGCGGCTGGTGCTGCCGGGCTACGAAGCGCCGCGCGGTGGACGTGGGCCTCGCGCGGATCAGCCGAGGTGGGGGCGTCCTCGCGCGCCCGGCGTCGTGACCCTCTACCGAGTCGCGACCCGACAGCGCACGCGCTTTCGCCTCGTCGACGCGCGGGTGCGCGCGTCTCGCGCAGCGATCCGTCGCATGGCGCAGCTGATGAGGCCGCGCGACTCTCGCCCGCGCGAGCGCTTCCCGAACCCGCCGGCGCGTCTCATCGAGATCCTCGCGCGAATCTCCGATCACTTCGGGGGCCGGGTGATCCACGTGGTGAGCGGTTTCCGCCACGCCGGCGGTTACACGCGGGAGACCAGCCAGCACACGCACGGCAACGCGCTCGACATTCGCATCGATGGCGTCCCGAACACGGAGCTGCGCGACTACGTCCGCACCTTCGACCGTGTGGGTGTGGGCTACTACCCGCGGAGCACCTTCGTCCACGTCGATGTGCGCGCGCGCAGTGCGTACTGGGTCGACTGGTCGCGGCCGGGGGAGGCTCCTCAGTACCAGCGTCGGGGCGAGGCACCGCCGGCCGATGCCGAGGGTGACGATCGCAACACCGAGGGCGGCGAAGAGATGAGCGATGGCGAGGCGGAGCCTTCGGCTGACGACGTGGAGGTCGAGCCCGCGGAGCCCGCGCCCGTCGAGCCGACCGCGCCAGGCTGAGCTGGATCGGTCGAGCGACCCGCTCAGCGACAGGGCACGTGAAGCGACTGCCCCGCTTCGCAGTGACCGCCGACGCACAGCCGCAGGGCGCCGCAGGTCACGCCGCTCGGATTGCAGTCCGTCTCCGTCGCGCACGGATCGCCCGCGGCGGGCGGAGGCTCGAGCTCGCGAGGGCAGCCGCCGAGCGCGATCACACCGAGCGCGATCAGGATCAGGCGGGAGGCGCGATGCATCGGCCGAGGCTAGCACGCACGTCCCGAGCGTCCCTCTCGGTCACTCGAGGATCCCGTACTCTTTGAGGCGTCGGTAGAAGGTGCGCCGCGGCATCGCGAGCTGCTTGGCGGCCTTCACGCGGTTCCACCCGGCGGCCTCGAGCGCACCCAAGATCTTCCGCTTCTCCTGCGCCTTCCATTCTTCTTCGTTGGACGGCGGCGCTTCACTGCTCGTGCGCTCGTCGTCGTCGTCGTCTTCGCGCTCCTCCAGCTCCTCGGGCGCCACGCCGGCGGGGTCTTCCTCCCATGGTCCGAGCAGGGTGAGGTCGCGCGCCTCGAGGATCTCCGCGTCGGTCATGACGCAGGCGTTCACGAGGACGTGCTCGAGCTGCCTCACGTTGCCCGGCAGTGGGTGCGCGGCGAGGCGTCGCAGCGCCTCGCGCGACAAGCGCTTGGCGCTCGTGCCGTCGCGCTTGGCGATCTGTGCGAGGAAGTGATCACAGAGGAGGGGGATGTCCTCGCGCCGATCGCGCAGCGCGGGCAGGCGCAGATCGACGACGTCGAGACGGTAGAAGAGGTCTTCGCGGAACAGGCCCTTGGCGACGAGGTCCGAGAGCAGCTTGTTCGATGCCGCGACCACGCGGACGTCGACAGCGATCTCGTCATCGCTGCCGATCGCGCGCACCTTCTGGTCCTGCAGGACCCGGAGCAGCTCGACCTGCATCTTGGCGGGCATGTCGCCGATCTCGTCGAGGAAGAGCGTGCCCCCGCTCGCCTGCACGAACACGCCGGGGCGGTCGCGATCGGCGCCGGTGAACGAGCCCTTCTTGTGCCCGAAGAGCTCGCTCTCGAGCAGGTTCTCGGGCACCGCTGCGCAGTTGAGCGCGACGAACGCCTTCTTGCTCCGCGCCCCGCCGAAGTGGATCGCGCGGGCCACGAGCTCTTTGCCCGTGCCGCTCTCGCCGTGGATCACCACGGGCACGGAGGTGTCCTTCACCCGCTCGAGGATCGCGAGCACGCGACGGATCCCATCGCTGCGACCGATGATGCCCTGCTTCTCGAACGACGATCGCAGCGACTCCCGCGTGCGCACGAGCTCGCGCTTGGTGTCGTCGAGCTCCGCAGTCCGGGCGTCGAGCAGGCGCTCGATCTCTTCCTTGGCCTTCTCGAGCGCCTCGTTCGCCTCGGCCAGGGACTGCCGCTGGGCCTCGAGCTCTGCGAGCGCTCGTGCGTTGGCGAGGGCGATCGCAGCTTGATCCGCCAGCGCGAGCAGGAGCTCGACATCGGCGGGACCGAAGCGCCCCTTGCGCACGCGGTGCTCGACGTAGAGCACGCCTTGGATGCCCCGCGCGTCGCGGATCGGGAGGCACGCGACCGACTGGAGGAGGAGCTTGTGAACCGAGAGGTACTCGCTCAGCCGCCCATCGGCGCGTGCATCGACGGTGATGATCGGCTCGCCGTCGATCAGCACCGCCTCCGCGATCGATCGGCTGAACACCACGTGCGGATCGTCGGGACGCGCTGCGTCGCGCACGGTGCGCGGCGCGAGCGCGCCGTCGGCCTCGACCAGGAGCACGAAGCCCCGCTCCGCGCCGCTCAGATCGACGGCGCTGTCGGTGATGCGCTCGAGGAGCTTGTCGAGGTCGCGTTCGGAAGCCAGGCGCTTGGTGATCTCGAGCATGCGCGCCCAACGCGCGTCACGCGCTGGCTCCGAGCTCGTCTCCCGGACGACCCGTGCTCCACCGCGCACGCCCTTGCGGATGCGGGCACGCTCGGGCTCCGACCAGAACGCCTCGCGAAGCTCACGGGGCAGCGCGGTCGCCTGATCTTCGAGCACCTCGATCGCGCGCTCGTTCGCGCGCGCGGCCTGCACCTCGGCGCCGCGCTGCGCGTGGAGGCGCCCGAGCGCGGC
>JAFLCL010000371.1 GCA_017303575.1 Deltaproteobacteria bacterium | reverse complement strand
GGGCGGGAGGACGCCACGACGACACGAGCGGCGCGAGCGATCGCGTCGTCCCGCGCGGCGTTCGCGCGACCCACGCGCCACGCGTGCGGCCCGCATCGAAGTGGAAGGTGACGCTCCGCGCGCCGTGGAGCGCGCTCAGCGATCGGCCCCAGCAGAGCTCACGGAGGTCCATCCACTCGGACCAGCGCTGGCCTGCCTCGAGGTGGTGCACGCGCGCGTCCGAGCGCGGACGGACGCTCGACGCACACGTGGCGCGTCGTCCCCGCGCGTCGCGGATGTCGACGCGGAGGAAGCGTCGATCGGCCGCGAGATCGAGCGGCTCACTCGCCTCGATGCTCACGATCACCCGATGCCCCGTGTCCGGCGTCACCGACAACGTCGCGGGAGGCGGCGTAGGCCGTCGGCGCTGCGCCTCGCCGCTCGTCACGAGCGACGTGCTCACGAGGAGGACGGCGACACACGAGAGACCGACGAATCGCGAGAAGCTCATCGGACCCTCGCGAGCGTCGGCTCGATCGCCGCGACGATGGCGTCACGCAGCTCGGGCGCGAAGCAGAGCCGAGGCCGCACGATGCGCTGGTTTCGCAGCTTCTCGAGCGCGAAGCTCATGTCGCCGAGGCGCTGCGGCGCGTGGTGCCGGAGCACCACCCAGAGGCCCGCGTCGGGCGTGTCGTCCGAGTAGGGGACGTCGTCTGCCACGTCCAGCCACACGTGGAGCTCGGGGTCGAGGCCGTGCGCGGTCGCGATCTCTTTCGCGCGTGCGTGCGCCTCGTGCCACAGCGGCTCGCACTCGGGGCCATCGGGAAGCGGGACGGTCTTGGGCAGCACGCGGTTCCTGAAGCGACGCGCGAGATCGGCGAGCACCTGATCGTCGTCCTTCTCGCACGACGCCAGCGCGCTCGAGAGCACGGCGTCGTCGAGCTCGAGATAATCCTCGAGCGAAGGCACGTCGCCGAGCGCCGCGCGACGCAGCGCGATGGGCAGCGACGTGATCGCCCGCGTCCCCTCGCGCACCACCGTGCGGATGCGCTTGAGCACCGCACGCACGAGGCTCTCCGCCGCCCGCGTGGCCTTGTGGTGATAGACCTGCTGGTACATGAAGTGACGCGCGAGGAAGAAGCCTTCGATGGGGGGCAGCCCCTTGCGCCCTTCGATCGCGAGCACGGTGCGTCGCTCCCCTTCCGTCGTCGTGATCTCGCCGAACGTGAGCGCGCGGAGCAGCCAGTCGAGGTCGTAGATGCCGTAGCGCACGCCCGTCATGTGGCTGTCGCGCAGGAGGTAGTCGCAGCGATCGACGTCGAGCACGCTCGAGATGGTGGACGCGAGCCACGGCAGCTCGTGTCGGCCGGTGATGAGATCGGCCACGCGCGCGGGCATCTCGGGATCGAAGCCGCGCAGCGCTCGGTGCACGTCGGTCGACGGATCGAGGAGGACGGTGACCGTCCATTCCTCGTGCGGGCGCGCGTCGGGCACGACCTCTTCGAAGAGATGCGAGAACGGGCCGTGACCGAGGTCGTGGAGCAGCGCGGCCGCGAACGCGTCACGACCGCGCTGCGCGTCGAGGCGCTGATCGATCGGCAGCTCGTCCATCACGTGCGCCAGGCGCGCCTTGAGCCTCGACATGACGTGGGCGGCGCCCACCGCGTGAGCGAAGCGCGAGTGCTCGGCGCCCGGGAACACGAGCGAGGTGAGCCCGAGCTGCCGCACCCGCCGCAGGCGCTGCACCTCGCGCGTGTCGAGCAGCGCCAGCGCGAGGCGCTCTTCGTCGCCTTCGAACGCGACGAGGCCGTGCACGGGATCGCGGAGAATCACAGGGCGCGTTGCGTAGCACGGATGACCGGCGCGGCGCCTGACCTCCCGCGCGATGGTCTCGTCGCGCTACAAGGTCGCCCATGCGTGACGTCCGCCTCACCTCGCGACCCCGAGCGCGCTTGCTCGCTCTCTTCGCTGCACTGCTCGCGCTGGTCTCGCTCTCGCCCATCGAAGCACAGAGCACGAACCTCGCGACCACGCTCTCGACGCTCGTGTCCGAAGCGGGGCTCGGCGATCAGGTCTCGATCACCGTGCTCGACGCGGTGAGCGGCGAGCGCGTGTTCGCGCACCAGCCCGATCTGCAGCTGAACCCAGCGTCGAACCAGAAGCTCGTCACCGCCGCGGCCGCGCTCTCGATCCTCGGCGCCGAGACTCGATTCCGCACGGGCCTCTACGGTCGCGTCGAAGGCGGCGCGGTCACCGGCGGGCTCGTGCTGCGCGGTATGGGTGATCCGTCGCTCCACCAGAGTGACCTCGTGGAGCTCGCGCGCGATCTCGATCGGCGCGGCGTGCGCAGCGTGGACGAGATCATCGTCGACGCGACGTACTACGACGCACAGCTCCTGCCGCCCGCGTTCGATCAGCAGCCCAACGAGGTCGCACCGTTCCGCGCGGCCACGGGCGCGATCTCGGTGGACGCCAACGCCTACGTGCTGCGCGTTCGCCCGGGAGACACGGTGGGGGCGCCCGCGCGCATCGATGTGGATGGCGACGGCTACTTTCGTCTCGAGGGCCAGATCACGACGAGCGAGGGCGGGGCGCCGAACGTGATCGCCGATCAGCGCGTCGAGGGATCGCAGATGCGTGTCGGGCTCCGCGGCTCGATCCCCATCGGCTCCGCGCCGCTCTCGTACCGACGACGCGTCGAGAGCCCGCTCGCGTGGAGCGGACACCTGCTCCGCGATGCCCTCGGTGACGTCGGCATCCGCGTGAGCGGCGGCGTGCGCATCGCGAGCGCGCCGAGCGACGCGCCGCTGCTGGCCATGCACCAGTCGCGTCCGCTCGCCGAGCTCGTGACCGCGCTCGGGAAGCAGAGCGACAACTTCGTCGCGGAGATGCTCTTCCGTGATCTCGGTGCGGAGCGTCATCGGCCCGGACGCGTCGAGGACTCGATCGCCGCCGTGCGCGCGTTCCTCGCCGAGGCGCACGTCGAAGGTCAGCCCGCGATCGTCAACGGCTCGGGGCTCTTCGACGGAAACCGCATCTCGAGCGGACAGCTCGGACAGATCCTCGTGCACGCCTACAACACGCCCGCGATCTCGAGCGAGTATGTCGCGCACCTCGCCATCGGCGGGGTCGACGGCACGCTCGAGCGACGGCTGCGCGATCTGCCCGCGCCCCGCATCGTGCGCGCGAAGACCGGCACGCTCGACGACGCGATCGCGCTCTCGGGCTACGTGCTGGGCCCCACGCCGGGGCGCACCTACGCGTTCAGCGTGCTGGTGAACGGTGCTCGCGGGCGACAAGGCGCCGCGCGACAGCTGGCGGACGGCGTCGCGCGCGCCCTCGCCGAAGACCTCTGGCAAGGACGCTGATCCCCGAGACGACTGCAGGGATGAAAGGCGCGCCCTTCATCCCTGCAACGACGACGCCCGCGACGCGGGTCACTCCTTGATCTGGCGACGGATCTTGGCGAGCGCCTGCTCCTGCAGCTGACGGATGCGCTCGCGCGACAGGTTGTACTTGTCGCCGATCTCCTTGAGCGTGAGCTCGTCCTCGTCGTCGAGGCCGAAGCGCCAGCGGAGGATGCGCGCCTCCATCGGAGACAGCGTGTCGAGCAGGCGGCGGACCTCGTCGCTCCACGTCTTCGAGACGAGCTGCTCGTAGGGCGTGGGGACGTTCTCTTGCTCGAGGAAGTCGATGAACTTGCGGCCGTCCTCGTCGTTCACGGGACGATCGAGCGAGAACGGCGTCTCGGCCCAGTAGCCCTTGATCTTCTCGAGCTTCTCGGCCGCGATGCCGGTCTCCTTCTCGAGCTCCTCGGGCGAGGGCTCCTGACCGGTGCGGGTGGCGATCGCCTGCGTCGCGCGCGCGACACGGTTGTACGTGTCGAGCATGTGGACGGGGATGCGGACCGCGCGGCCCTTGTCGGCGAGCGCGCGGCTGATCGCGTGACGGATCCACCACGACGCGTACGTGCTGAAGCGGTAGCCGCGGTTGTGATCGAAGCGCTCCACGGCCTTCATCAGGCCGATGTTGCCCTCCTGGATCAGGTCGATGAGGGGGAGGCGGCCGCGGTTGTAGCGGCGCGCGATCGAGACCACGAGGCGGAGGTTCGCCGCGACGAAGCGGTTCTTCGACTCCTGCTGCAGGCGCTGCGCGCGCTCGACCCCCTCGAGGAACTTCCGGAACGCGGGGGTGATCTGCACGCCTTCGGCGACGAGATCACGATCGACCGCGAGCTCGCCCGCGACGCGGTGCACGGCGCGATCGGACTCGTTGACGAAGATGCGATCCGAGTCGAGGGCGCGGAGCTTGGTCGCCAGAGACAGCGAGACCTCGTCCCACTTCTCCTGGTCCTTCTTCGCGAGCTTGCCCGTGGCGCGCTGGATGTTCTTCGAGGCCTTGCGGAGCGTGGCGACCTCCGCGAGCGGCTGCTCGACGTACTTCTCGATGGTGGCCGCCACCGTGTCGATCGCGAGCGGGAGCGAGAAGAGCGCCTCCCAGTAGCCGATCTCGAGCCGCTCGACCTCCTTGGCGGCCTCGATCTCCTCCTGCGGGGTGAGCACGCGGTGGCTCGCCATCTCGCGGAAGTAGCGGGACAGCGTCGAGTCGCCGCCGCCCTGACGCTCCATCTCCTTGAGCGCCTTCTCCGCTTCGGCTTGCGCCTCCGCGAGCGCCTCGGGGGTCGGCTCGTCGGCGAAGTCGGGCTCGGCCTCCTCGCCCTCTTCTTCCTTCTCGGGCGTGGCGCCGGCCTTCTTGGGGTCCGCCTTCGGATCGGGCTTGCCGCCCTTCTTGGCGTCCACCTTCTTGGCGTCGCCCTTGGCGCCCGCCTTCTTCAGCTCCTCGGCCTCCTTGGCCTTGGCCTTGGGATCCTCGGCGACCTTCTTGCCGTCCGCCTTCGCGACGGTTGGAGCCGGCTTGCCCGCAGCGGTCTTGCCCGCCGACGTGGACTTCGCGGCCGCAGTCTTGTCCTGCGTCCCCGCTTTGCTGATCGGCTTGCTGCCGTCTGCCGGGGGCTTCGTCGCCTGTGCTGCCTTCGCCATGGTCCGTCGCCTCGCTTGCCTGCGTCGTCGCGCGCAGGGCACGACTCCGAGTCACTCTGATGTTTGAGCACCACACACACGCTGCGGGCGCCCTACACAATCGCGGCCCGTCTGCATCGCGGGCGGTGGCATCATCGGGCGCCGTGGCTGGCTCCCGAAACGGCCGTTCCGAAAAAATCGGAGCCCGCGATTACTCCTTTCCTACGCTCCGCACAACATCCGAGTGCAGAGTCGCTTCCTCGTTCTCTGGAGTCGCCTCGTGAGAGCAGTTGTCGTGCCGTCCTACCCTTCGTCCAACACGTCCGATCGGGCACGCGCGCCAGCAATCCGTGTACCGGCGGAGGTGGACCGCCGAGACCGTCCCGCGCTTG
Source organism: Deltaproteobacteria bacterium (assembly GCA_017303575.1). Classification (GTDB taxonomy): domain Bacteria; phylum Myxococcota_A; class Polyangia; order Polyangiales; family Sandaracinaceae; genus JAFLCL01. Next base: position 1,326 of record JAFLCL010000371.1, on the reverse strand, counting down.
GCGGGTCCTCTCGTCCGTTGCACGCCCGGGTCACCGCATGCGCGGGCGCCGTGTGCGCGACTGTTGCGGGGTGGCTTCCTGGGGTCGCCCTCGCCGTCCCGCCACCGACTGATCTGGCGGTCGGACCGGGGGCGATCGTCGCGGTGACCGTAGGTGAGGGGACGAGCCACCTCGAGCTGCGCGCAGGCGGCCGCCTCATCGACGCGTGGGACGTGCCCTTCGTCCTCACCGACGTGGCGACCGAGAGCGAGACCAGCGCCGGCCGCGCAGTGATCGTGATCCGAGGGCATGGCGTGTCGACGCAGGAGATTGCGGCCCTCGTCGATCTCCGACCTCGCCCGCGTGTGGTGTGGCGTGGCCGGCTCGATCTTCGGGGCGACCCTGGCGAACGTGTCGCGGATGCGCTGGAACGGCGCGACATCGACGGGGACGGTCGGCCCGATCTGGTGGTCGGTCAGCGCCGGGATGGAGTGAGCCCGTGCGGCGAGCCGCCGCAGCTCCTCTTCGCGCGTGCCCTCGACGCACGAGGACAGCTGCGGGCCGTGCAGCCGGTGGTCGCGAGCTCGGGGACGCCCCTGGTCGCGACTGCTCGGAACGTGACGGATGCACCCCTCGTGCGTGCGCTGCGGTTCACGGCGAGCTCGAGCGCCCGCGGCGTCGAGGAGGATGCCGTGCTCCTCGGCCCTCCGTTCGGCCTCACGGATGGCGACGTCGCCACGGGATGGTCCGAAGGCCGCGGCGCGGGCGGCGACGGTGAGGTCCTGCGTGCTCAGTGGGGCGGCCCGGCGATCCGGGAGATCGTCCTCGCGAGCGCGAGCGACGACACGATGCCGCGCGGTTTGCTCCTTCGTGTGGACGGCACCGAGTTCGCCGTATCGATTCCGGAGTCCGTCGGCAGCACGGCGAGCATCGTGCTGCCCGAGCCCACGCGACCCGCGTGTCTCTCGATCGTGCTCGCCGATCGCACACCCCGTCCTGCCGATGCGCAGCTCGGGTTCGTCGAGATCACGCCCTACACGATCGTCGACGGTGACGGTGGGCTGGGCGCGCTGATCGATCTCCTCGTGGCCGACGCGAGCGATGGAGATCGTGCCGTCGGGTGGCTCGCGGCGGCGGGGGATCGCGCGCTGCCGGTGATCGAGTCGTCCTGGGAGCGCCTGGGCGCGCGCGGACGTCGTCGAGCGCTTCGTGTGGGAGCGGCGCTCGAGCGTGCTGCGGATCCGGCGGTCATCGCGAGCGTACGCGCGCTCCGCGTGCGCGGCGCGTCGGACGACGATCTCGAGGTGCGAGGCGACGCGATCACCGCGCTCGCGCGAGGCGGCGACA
>JAFLCL010000370.1 GCA_017303575.1 Deltaproteobacteria bacterium | reverse complement strand
GGGTCCACCTGATCTACGGGCTCGCAGCACCAAGAAAAAACCGACCTCGGTGCCGACGCCGCACATCGACGCTACCCCAGTTTCATCCGACGCGAGTCGGGCGCAGCCCGGTGGGACCTGATCTGACCCTCCCTCGGTTCTCCCACGGCGCCCGCAGGCTCTGACGCTCCCTCTGCGCGGATGGTGAGGGGACGCGCGACCTTCCGGAGCACTCTCATGAGACGCTCCGAGTCGCATTGACGACCACGCTGCGACTGACGTCCAAGACCACACCGGCGCGGATCCTCGCCATGAGCGACGCACGCGCGGCAGCCGTCCGGCACGTCACGGTCGCGGCGCGCGACGCTTGGTCTCTACTGCGCCCTGGCGTGCTCGCCGCGTGCGCCGTTCGCTTTCCGCACGTGAAGCGCCTCGCGTTGATCTGTGCACGCTACCGACTCGACGACCTGGATCGCGCGCTGGCGACGGCGTTTCGCGAGCTCGTGTCGTTCGGCGCGGGTAGGTCCGGCGTGAGCGCGGAGGCGCTTCGCGCGCTGACGCAACGACCGCTCCTCACGGAGCTCTCCGTGTTCATGCATCGCGTTCCTCGACTCGACCGTCGTCACCACGAGGCATGGCGAAGACTCGAAGGGCGCCGCATGGAGCTCGTCTTCTTGAACGCTTGTCGGCAGATGTCCGCCGGGAGTCTGTCGGTGCTCGCGCGCTCGGTCGCCGCACGACACCTGATCCTGCTGGAGCCCACCGCGCTGAAGGCGGCACACGTCGACGAGATGCTGGCGCGATGCCCGAAGATCTCGATCCTCGGTCGCAGCCCGCTTCGATCGACGAAGCTGCGCCGGGAGCTCCTCGCGCGCGCCCTCCCTGGTCAGTTGGAATTCGCGGGACCCGGCCGAGGTATCGAACGCAGCTGACCTCGATGGTGGGCGGGGTGCTCGTCTCCGCGTGCTCCGTGCCTGGCCGGCCATACCACGAGCGTGGTATGACGACGGTATGCGATCTCCCAAGACGCAGAAGACGAGCATCGCGCTCGACGAGCAGACTCTCGCGGGCGCCAAGAAGGCCGCCGCTGCCTCTGGCCTGACTGTCTCGGGGCTCGTCTCGAAGCTCCTCGAGCAGCACGTCACTCAGCAGAGGAAGTTCGAGGCGATGGATCGCTTCGTCGAGAAGCACGCGCCGGGACACCGCATCTCGGCGACCGAGGCACACGCGATCGAGACGGAGTGGACGGCACCGCTCAAGCCCGTTCGAGGGCGCGCCAAGCGAAGCGCCGCTTGATCGTGCTCGACACCGGCGCGCTAATCGCGCTCGAGCGCAGACGCCAGCGGATGCTTTCGGTCTGGAAGCACGCGCGCGACCGCCGCGTGCCGATGCTCGTCCCTGGCGCCGTGGTCTCGGAGTGGTGGCGCGGCCGAACCGACGTACGCAACGATCTCCTCGCTGCCGTCACGGTCGTCCCGGTGGACGAGCGGGTGGGCCGCGCCTCGGGCGAGGCGCTCGCAGCGATCACGGGCGCGACGACGGTCGACGCCATCGTGATGGCCATCGCCGCGGCGCACGACGCGGTCGTCTACACGTCGGACGTGGACGACCTCGAGCACCTCCGCGCCTACTTCCCTGGCGTACGCGTCCTCTCGGTCTGAGCCTCAGTCAGGCACGGCCCCGATGCGGTTGTCCGCCTGCGGTGTGCACCGCCGCTGCCAGCAACCACGCACGTTGGGCGGCAGCACGTCGGTCTACACGACGACGAGGTCTTGCCCGAAGCAGTAGAGGCGACCATCGACGTCGAGGATCATGTACGACCTGAACGCAGGCATCGGCAGCTCCCAGCCGCCGGTGCCATCAGGAAGCAGACGCACGACGGTCGGCTCCTCGAGCGTCCCGCCCTGCATCACGAAGGACCCGTCGGCCGTCTGATCGCGTCGGCGATGCCTCCGAGCGGCGCGCTGGCCACTTCCTCACCATCGACGTAGCGCGTGATCTCTTCGCCCCTCCGGCCCAGCCACAGCGCACCGAAGGGATCGACGCGCACCTCGGACACGTCGGCGAAGGGCCCTTCGACTCGGGACGGCAGGACACGGCGTCGGATCGATCACCTCGAGGATCAACTCGGGCGCGACCCACGCGTCGTCTCCCCACGCGTCGCTACCGGCGTCGCGAGCAGGCGACGCATCGATGCCCGACGCATCGACGAGGTCCGATGCGTCGGTTCCGTCCGGAATCGCGCAGGAGCACAGAGAGGAGAGCGTCGGGGAGAAGCAGCAGAGAACGCATGGCTGAGGTGGGCGCGCAGGCGCGGCAGCTCGATTGTGCCGCAGGCGCCGAGAGCTCCTCGCGCGCGCTCCCCTGTCAGTTGGAATTCGCGGGACCGGGCGACCCATCGCGCGCGTCCGGCGTCACCTCGTCCGTGGCGGGCGCTTCCTTCTTCGCGCGGGGCCCTCGTCCCTTGAAGAGCGACGGGGTGACCGCGTCGATCGCCGCGGCGCCGCGCTTCCAGAGGAGGAACGTCATGCCGCGACGCACGTCGTCGTAGGCCCTCATCAGCAGCGTGAACGCGCGCAGCCGCTGGCCCGTGGGATCGACGCTGCGGCTCCTTCCCTCGCGGGCGACGAGCGCGCTGAGCACCTCGGTCGCGACCTCGCGCGCCTCGGCGATCGACTGCGTGGTCATCGCCGTGCGGCGCGCGATCCTCGGCCAGCCGCGCTCGGCGACCGACGCGAGCAGGAGGAGGTCGTTCGCGAGGTTGCGCGCGCCGCTCGCGACGTTGAGCCGATCGAGGAACTCGCCGTCGAGGATCTCGCGTCGCACGAGCGGCGTGAGGTCCGCGAGGAACGTCTCGCGCAGGCGCGCGAGCCTCTGGACCTCGCGCGTCGCCGGCGCGCGGCGCTCGGCCATGCGGATGCGTAGCTGCGCGTGCATCACGCCGAGCGCGTACGTGCGCAAGAGACCCAGCGGCTCCCCGATGCCCGGCAACGCCTGGAGCTGCGCCTCGTAGGGCGCGAGCCTCGACACGGCGGCGAGCACGTTGGACGCCGTCGTGTCGACGTCGAGCGTGATGGAAGGGCAGTCGTCGATGGAGAGCGCCTCGATCGCGGGCTGCATCGCGACGTACGCGCACTCCATGTCCTCGGCGGTGAACGCCGCGGGCTCGGTGGAAGACGAGGTGTGGAGGTACGAGCCGGACGAATTCTCGGGGGACATGAGAGGTTCCTTCGCTTGCGGTGGCGACCTTCGCTGCCCGCGCGTCCCTTCTCGGCAGCTCGATTCGCGGGTTGCGTGCAGCGAGCACTTTTTCCTCGGCGGCCGTGCTCGACTCCAGCGCGCGACGACCCACATCGCGTGCGCTGGTGTTCGACTCGGGCGCGCGGCCACCGACCTCCCCTGCCCCGCGGTTCGACTTCAGCGCGCAGAGGTCGACCTGCCTCGCCGCGACGTCGGGCTCCAGCGCACGGACATGGAGCTCCCGATCACCGATGCTCGAGCTCTGCGCGGAGCAACCTCGAGCGGTGCCACCGGCGCTCGACTCCAGCGCGAACCGGGAAGCCCCGGCGATCCGACTGACGTCGAGGACCACGCACCTGCTGCAGAGGTGCGAGTCCGCGTGCGCTCAGCCCGTGAGGGCTTGATCGGGATCGCCGGCTCAGGCCAGGCGCGTGACGGCGCCGCCGTCGAGGAGCTCGGCGAGGAGGCGCAGCGCCTCGTGCTTGGCCATGCCCGACATGTCGACGATCTCTTCCACCGTCGTCGTCCCATCCACGAGCGACAACAAGAAGCCCGCGCGGTGATCGAGGCCGAGCCAGCGGACCTCGGCGCCGGCGACCTTGAGATCGAGCACCGCGGCCAGACCGCCCAGGCGCGCGAGGTGGAAGTGCACCAGCCGATCGCGCGACGTCTTGGCGACCTGTGCGGCCTCGACGTCGTCGGGCTGCTGACCGAGCAGGAGCTCGGCCGAGCGCAGCGCGCCGGTGAAGTCCCCGAGCGCGAAACGATCGTTCATCTCCGCCGCGAGATCAGGAGGAACCGCCGACGTCGGCCGTGACCGCGCGCTCACGAGGCGGAGCGACTCCGTGGACTCGCTCGATCGTTTGGGCGGCGGAGGCAGCTCGCTCTTGGTGCGCACCGGCGGCGGCGGCGGAACGGTGGCGCTCGGACGGCTGCGAGCCCAGCCATCGCGCGCATCGTCGTCTGCGGGCTCGCCGGACTCGAGCGCGGCTGCGTCCTCGGCCTGATCACTCGACAGCAGCTCGGTGGGCAGCGCGAGCTCGGCGCTGCCGCCGAAGTCGTCGTCCCACACGCGCTGGGCGTCGGAGTCGGGCGCGTCGCCCGGGAGCTCGAGCGCGGCGGCCGAGATGCGCAGCGTGATCCGCTTGCGAGGCTTGGAGGATCGCGACTCGCCCTCGACAGGCGAGCTGTCACGCCCGGGGGAGCTGTCGCTCGCGTCGCCCGACGCATCGCTCGCGCCCCATCCATCGGGCACGGGCGGTCGGCGGTCGGCGGGCTGGCTCATCGCGGGACCTCGTGGTGTGGGCTCAGCCCACCTTGCCGACGACACCCTTGAACATGCGCTGCGTGCGCTGGAGGGCCTCGATCTGCTCGCGCAGGGCCTTCACGTCGCCCTGCTGCATCGTGGTCTTGGCCTTGTCCACGACCGCCTTGGCCTTCTCCATCGCGTCGCGACCGAAGTCCGAGCCCGCGACGACCTCCTCGACCTTCGGCATGAGCTTCTGGATCTCGGAGATGAGCGTCGTGGCCTCCTGCTTGGCCTTCTCGAGCTCCTCGTCGTCGCGACGCGCGACCGCGTAGTCCTTCGCGTCGGTGATCATGTGATCGAGCTCCTCCTTCGTGAGGCCGCTCGTCGAGGTGACCGTGATCGACTGCTCCTTGCCGGTCTCCTTGTCCTTCGCGTGCACGCTGACGATGCCGTCCGCGTTGATCTCGAAGGTGACCTCGATCTCGACCTGCCCCGCGACGGCGCGACGAAGCCCCGTGAGGATGAACTCGCCGAGCAGCTCGTTCTCCTCGGCGCGCTTGGACTCGCCCTGCATGACGAGGATCTTCACGGCCGTCTGGTTGTCGCGGACGGTGGTGAAGTCCTTGCTGCGCGAGGTGGGGACGGTGCTGTTCTGCGGGATGAGCTCTTCGAAGTACCCGCCCACGACCATGATGCCGAGCGTGTGCGGCGTGACGTCGAGGAGGACCATGTCCTGCTGCTCGTCGAGCAACGCGGCGCCCTGGATCGCGGCGCCGAGCGCGACGACCTCGTCGGGGTGCACGTTCTTGCTGGGCTCGCGCCCGAAGAACTTCGCGACCTCCTGCTGGATGCGCGGCACGCGCGTCATGCCGCCCACGAGCACGACCTCTTCGATGTCGGCCTTGTCGAGGCCCGCCTCTTCGAGGGTCATCTCGCAGATCTCGATCGTGCGCTTGATCAGATCCTCGGTGAGCTCCTCGAGCTGGCTGCGCGTGAGCAGGCGCTGGAGGTGCAGGGCCTCGTTGCGCGCGCTCGAGATGATGAACGGCAGGTTCACCTCGGTCTCGACGACGCTCGAGAGCTCGCACTTGGCCTTCTCCGCCGCGTCCTTGAGGCGCTGGAGGGCCATGCGGTCCTGACGGAGATCGATGTCGTGCTCGTCCTTGAAGCCCGCGACGAGCCAGTCGATGACGCGCTGATCGAAGTCCTCGCCGCCGAGGAACGTGTCGCCCGCAGTGGAGACGACCTTGAACACGCCCGTCGAGCTGATCTCCATGATGGAGATGTCGAAGGTGCCGCCGCCGAGATCGTAGACCGCGACGGTCTTGTCGATGTTCTTGCCGAAGCCGTACGCGAGGGCCGCGGCCGTCGGCTCGTTGATGATGCGGATGACGTCGAGGCCGGCGATGGCGCCCGCGTCCTTGGTGGCCTGGCGCTGGCCGTCGTTGAAGTACGCGGGGACCGTGACGACTGCCTTGGCCACCTCTTGGCCGAGGTAGTCCTCCGCGATCATCTTCATCTCCTGGAGGATCATCGCGGAGATCTCGGGCACCGAGTAGACCTTGTCGCGCAGCTGGATGCGCGGATCGTTGTGCGGTCCCTCGATGATGCGGTAGGCGACGTTCTTGAGCGCCGCCTGCACCTGCGGGTTGTTGAACTTCCTGCCGATGAGGCGCTTCACCGCGTACACCGAGTTCTCGGCGTTGGTGACGGCCTGGCGCTTCGCGATGTGACCGACGAGGCGCTTGCCCGCCTCCGTCACAGCGACCATCGACGGCGTGGTCTTGTAGCCACCGCGGTTCGCGATGACGACGGGCGTGCCGCCCTCGACCACTGCGACGCAGGAGTTGAACGTACCCAGGTCGATCCCGATGACCTTTTCCATGCGAAGCGTCGTCTCCTCGTGTCGCGAGCGTGTCGTTCGACGCGCTGTCCGTCGGTCGTGGACCCGAGGAAGCGCCTCTCGCGGGCGAGGCAGCATACCGGAGGTCCAGAGCCGAAGGCGACAACGTTCGAAGGGCCGCCGGCGGCGAAAAGGTGGCGAAGGCGCGCGGATCCCGGCTAGGGTTCGGGGCCCGGAAGCCGAGGGGATCGAGCCGGCTCGAGGATCCATTGGCCGAGCCCAAGACCAGAATCCCGCGTCCCGTCCGCGGCGCCGACCTGAGGTCGCTGCCGCTCTCGCCCGTGGAAGGCTTCGTGCTCTCGCGCGTGGATGGAGCTGCGACGGTCGCAGACATCGCGGATCTCACGAACCTGTCGGTCGACATGGTGACGGGCACGCTCGACAAGCTCGTGAGCCTCGACGCGATCGAGTGGGCCGATGGCTCCACCGGTCTGCCGCGTCCTTCGGTGCGACCACCGGGCGGTCACAGCAGCGCGCCGAGCCCGCAGGCCGCGGGCCCGGGCGGACTCC
>JAFLCL010000037.1 GCA_017303575.1 Deltaproteobacteria bacterium | reverse complement strand
ATCGACGCCGACGCTCCTCTCACCGCTCGCTGGCGGAGCCGCGGGTGGCAACGGCTCGGGCTCGACGGCCAACCGCGGCGTCGGTGGCCGCGGCGGCGGCGCCATCCAGATCTCGACGCGCGGTCAACTGACCCTCAACGGCTCGATCCTCGTGACCGGCGGTGGCGGCGGTCCGGGCCTGCGTGGCGATGGCACCTCGGGCTCGGGTGCCGGTGGTGGCGCCGGCGGCGCGGTCCTCCTCGAGGGTGTGGTCGTGACCTACGGCGCCTCCGCACAGCTCGACGTACGTGGTGGGGGCGGCGGCGCGGGTGCTTGTTACGACGGCTCCGACGACCCGAGCGACGACGGCCGACAGGGACAGGACGGCTACCTCGCCGCGCCGAGCGCGCGTCCCGCCGGTGGTGTCGCGTGCGGCTCCTCGGGGATAGGCGTCTACACGGCGGGGCCAGGCGGACAGGGCGCTGGCGACAGCGCGCTCAACGGTCAGGCCGGCACGGACGCAGACAACGCGGGCGGTGGTGGTGGTGGCGCAGGCTGCGTGGCCACACGATCCACCAACCGCGCGGCTCCCGTGAGCCTCCCCAACCTCACGACCGTGCGCGCGACGGACGCCCCCATCGCCGACTGAGAAGAAAGACACCGCGAGGCGCGCGCGGGCGGGGGCCGCAGCGCAGCGTCGGCGCGGAGACGACACGTGACCCGTCCACTGGAATCTGTGTTGTCGTGACGAGATCGAGGCGCTCGGGCCACCACACTGCATGCGCCTCGCTTCTCGTTTCGCCGCCCTCCTCGCCCTCGCTGTCGTCGGCTGCCCTTCGAGCAACTCGCTGGCGCCCGACACGGGGACGACCGCGCCCGACGCTCGCGCTCTCGATCCGGACTCGGGCGTGCCCGTCGATGCGTTCGTCCTCCCCGGCACCGACGCGCCGCTCTTCCTCGACGCGTTCCGCGCGCCGAGCGACTGTACGCCGATGCGCGTCTCGAGCGAGCCGTGCGCCGCGCTCTGCGACGGGCCGGACCAGTGGTACTGGGACGGCGAGCGCTGCACGCAGATCGACTGCGGCGCGTGTCGCGGAGAAGACTGTGGCCTCGGCGTGCTGAGCGAGAGCGACTGCCTCGCCGATCACGCGAGCTGCGTGCCCGAGCTCTGTCGCTCCACCGGCGGCGAGTGGCTCTTCTTCACCGAGGAGTGCCACCACTACGAGTGCGGTCACTCGCTCCCGTCCGAGTGCTTGATCGGTATGCCCGTCTGCGACTGCGGCGTCGGTCGCTCGTTCGTCGAGGGCGCAGGCTGTGCGCCCGACGACGGCTGCTTCGCCGTCACCACACCGCCCGAGGCCCTGTGCACCAGCACCGGCGGCACGTGGGAAGGCGTGTGCTGTCCGTCCACCTGTGGCGTCCCGTGCGCCGCTGCGTGCGCGGCCGATGCCTGCACGTGTGGGCCCCTCCAGATCTTCGACGAGCAGCGCGGCTGCATCGACGCTGCGCAGTGCCACGACGACCGCGGCGTCGGACAGACGTGCACGATCGACGGTGATCTCCTGCGCTGCGCCGACGGCCTGATCTGCTGCCAGGACTGTGGCGGCGATGGCTGCACCGGCGAGCCGACGTGCCGCGCGCCGACGTGCGACGACACCGGTCGCCTCGACGCCTGCGGCAACGATCGACTCGCGCCCTGACCGATCGGCTCGCGCCTTACACGCGCTCGAGGATCATCGCGACGCCCTGACCGCCGCCGATGCACATCGTCACGAGCGCCGTGCTCTTGTCGCTGCGCTCGAGCTCGTCGAGCGCCGTGCCGATCAACATCGCGCCCGTCGCGCCGAGCGGATGGCCGAGCGCGATCGCGCCACCGTTCGGGTTCACGCGATCGGGGTCGAGGTCGAGCTTGCGCACCGTCTCGAGCACCACGGCCGCGAACGCCTCGTTGATCTCCCAGACGTCGATGTCCTTCGCGGTCATGCCGGCCATCTTCAGCGCCTTGAGGCTCACGGGCGCGGGCGCCGTCAGCATGATCACCGGCTCGCTGCCGATCGTGGCCGCGGCGAGGATCTTCGCGCGCGGCTTCCTGCCGCTCTCCTTCACCCAGCGCTCCGACGCGAGCAACACGGCCGCGGCGCCGTCCGCGAGGCCACTTGAGTTGCCTGCGGTGTGGAGGTGAGTGATCTCGCGCGTGTCCGGGTAGCCGCGCAGCGCGAGCTGATCGAGCGTCTCGCCGTTCGGGCCCGCGGCCATCTTGCCCATCTCGACGAAGCTCGGCTTGAGCTGGGAGAGGCCCTCGAGGCTGGTGTCCGGACGCACGAGCTCGTCGCGATCGAGGAGGAGCGCGCCCGTCGAACGATCACGCACTGCCACGAGGCTCCGCGCGAAGCGCTTCTCCTCGATCGCGCGCGCCGCCTTCCTATGCGAGCCGAGCGCGAACGAGTCGAGCTCCGCGCGCGAGAAGCGCTCGCGTGTCGCGATCAAATCCGCGCTGATGCCCTGCGGCACCTGGAAGTACGTCTCGCGCAGGCGCGCGTTCTGGCCGTCCGTGCCGCCGCCATCCGAGCCCATCGGCACGCGCGACATGCTCTCGACGCCGCCTGCGACGACGAGATCCTGCATGCCCGAGCCCACGCCCATCGCGCCGAAGCTCACGGCCTGCACGCCCGATCCGCAGAAGCGGTTGAGGGACACGCCGGTGACCTCGATCGGCCAGCCCGACGCGAGCACCGCGTTGCGCGCCAGGTTCGATCCCTGCTCGCCCGCCTGCGAGACGACGCCGATCACCACGTCGTCGACGCGCTGCGGATCGAAGCCGTTGCGCTCCGCGAGCGCAGGAAGGAGCGGCGCGAGCAGCTCCTGCGGGTGCACGCCGGAGAGCGCGCCCTTGCCGGCCTTGCCGCGACCACGGGGAGTGCGAACGGCATCGAGGATGTAGCTGGTCATGACGACTCCTTCTTGTTCAACGACCGAGGACCACACGCGCGAGGGCGCGTGACGACGTGAGCACCTGATCCGACAGCGGCGTGCCGCGCGTCGCGCGCGCGAGCGTGAGGCCGCCGATCATCAAGGCCGCGAGCCCGAGCGCGAGCTGCCGCGAGGTGATGCCCGGACGATCGGGCACGAGCGGACGCATGCCATCGGTCAGGGCCTCGATCTGCTCGGCGAGGACGGGCGCGTGGGCCGGCGCCGTCGTCGCGATCTCGCCCGCGATCGCAGGAAAGGGGCAGCCGAGGGCGATCTGGTCGCGGTTCGCGACCGAGAGGTACCGCTTCACCACGACCTCGGCGCGGGCCTCCTCGGGCTTGTCATCGAGGCGATGGAAGAGATGCTCCCGCATCGCGCACGCCGTGGTGGTGATCGTCTCGTCGACGAGCGCCTCCTTGGACGGCCAGTGCGCATAGAAGCCCCCGACGGTCAGGCCCGCGCCCTCCATCACGTCCGCCACGCGCGCGCCGACGATGCCGCGCTCACGGAGCAGCCGCGCAGACGATGCGAGGATCGACGCGCGGGTCTTGGACTTCTGATCGGCTCGAACGTTCATCGCGACCTCGGATGACGATTGTCATATGACCAACGTCATCCGAAGTCAATCGTCTCGCCGCTCACGTCGGCGCGCGCGGCGTGCGCTTGTCTTTCGTGAGGAGGCCGTAGCTCTTGAGCTTGCGGTAGAGCGTCGCGGAGGCGATCCCGAGCTGCGCCGCGGTCTGCGTCTGGTTGCCGGCGTTGAGATCGAGCGCAGCGAGGATGTAGTCGCGCTCGACGTCCTCGAGCGCGCGCACCCCGCCGCTCGTGGTGGTGGTGGGCCGGGGCGCGGCGTGCCGGACCTCCTCGGGCAGGTCCTCGAGCTCGACGCGCGCGGTCCGCGCGAGGGCGACGGCGTGCTCCATCGCGTTGGCGAGCTCGCGCACGTTTCCGGGCCAGTCGTAGCGGAGCAGCTGGTCGGCCGTGCTGGGCGACAGGCCCGTGATCTTCCGCTTCATGCGGAGCGACGCCTCGGCGAGCAGCACGCGCGCGATCGGGAGGATGTCGTCGCGACGGTCGCGCAGCGCAGGCACCCGCAGCTCGACGACCTTGAGTCGGTAGTAGAGGTCCTGCCTGAACACACCGCTCGCCACGCCCTCCACCAGGTCGCGGTTCGTCGCGGCCAGGACGCGCACATCGAACGAACGGGTCTTGTTCTCGCCCACCCGGCGCACCTCTCGCTCTTGCAGCGCGCGCAGGAGCTTCACCTGCATGCCCGGAGACACCTCTCCCACCTCGTCGAGCAGCAACGTCCCGGAGTTCGCGGCTTCGAAGAGCCCCGGCCGGTCCTGCGTCGCGCCTGTGAACGCGCCGCGCACGTGGCCGAAGAGCTCGCTCTCCAGCAGCGTCTCGGTGATCGCTCCACAGTTCACGGCGATGAAGGGGCCCGACGCGCGCGAGGACTGATCGTGCACGAGCCGGGCGATCAGCTCCTTGCCCGAGCCGCTCTCGCCCGTGATGAGGAGCGTGGAGTCGACCTTGGCCACGCGGCACGCGAGATCGACGAGCTGCCGCATCGACGCGCTCTCGCGGATGACCCCGAACGAGTCATCCAGATCGGGCGCCACGCGGACGAGCGCGCGTTTTCGCTCGCGGAGCTTCCGCTCCGCTGTCTTCAGTGTCTCCGTGACACGCTGGAGTGAGACATCGAGTGACTCCTTGAGACGTTTTGCCTCGAAGAAGCGCAGCTCGTCTTGGCGCTCGTTCCCCCACGCCTCGCGCGTGCGGCCCACGAAGTGACACGCGGCATCTCCGCGGCCGACGCAGCGGTCCTCCAGCACGAAGATCTCCTCGCCCGCGCAGCGGCTCAGGTAGCCGCTCGTCAGCCCGCAGAGCGTCCAGCACACGGGAAAGTCCGAGCGCCCGAAATGGAGGAGGTGCTGCTCCGCCTCGTACGACGAGACGAGCGTCACGCCCTCCTTCGCCAGCGGTCCAGAGCTCCCGGGCTCTATGCGAAACAGGCCCTGGAGCGCGTGAAGACGTGTGCCGGCGCGCTTCCAGTCGAGGTCCGTGTCCCACGTGAATTCCGTGCGCAGCGCCTCCGCCATGCGCCAGCCGTGCGCGAACCCGAACCGCGTCAACACCGTGCGCGCTGCGTTGAGGCCGAAATTCTCGATCAGGTAATTCCTGAGGAGCCCCATCGCGACTGCGTCGAGGAGCAACACGCGCTGCTTCGCGAAGCGGATGACACCCCCATCGGCGTCGACCTCCAAGAGCTCTTTCAGGTCCAAGTCATCGGCGCGCACGGCGGCCTCCTTCGAATTGCGCGACACGCTACGTCATTCTGACTGGCCGCGCTCCGCGCAACGAAGGCGGGTCGACCGAACGGTGCAGATTCAGAGCGGGAGCGCGTGGCACGCATCGTGCGCTCTAGCACCCATCACGCCCGCCGATCGCTGCTCGCCGAGCGCCGATCGAAGGGTGCTTTTCTTCTTGGAGCTCGCCGACATGACCCAGCACGTCTGCCATCACACACGGTCTCTCTCGCGTCTCTCCGCGGCTTTCGCTCTCACCCTCGCGCTCGTCGGTGCCGCGGCGTCGCCGGTCGAGGCGCAGCACGACGACCGCTCACGCGTCCGCTTCGGGGTGAGTGGAGTCGGCGGCGGCTTCGTGGGCGCGGTGCACGGCGGCCTCGGTGGCATCTCCCCGAGGATCGGAGTCCAGGTGAACGACGTGTTCGCCGTCTACGTGCAAGGGCGGCTGCTGCGGCTCGGCATTGGCTACGAGCTCGCTTGATCTCGCTGCTTGGAGCGACACAGGTCGCTCACGTTCGTCACGAAAGGTGCTCCATGTCCATCCTCGCCTGGCTCGTCCTCGGTCTCCTCGCGGGCTTCATCGCCAACCGGCTCGTCAGCGGGAGCGGCGGCGGCGTCGTCATCGACATGATCCTCGGAGTCGTCGGCGCCTTCGTCGGCGGTGCCGTCTTTCACTACTTCGGTCACGTCGGAATCACCGGCTTCAATCCGTGGAGCGTCCTCGTGTCGGTTCTCGGGGCGGTCCTCGTCCTCGTCGTCTACCGAGTCGCGAGCGGGTCGTCCGCCCAGTCTCGAAACTAGCCTGTTCGACGTCTCTGCACTCTCGCTCTCGTAGGAGCCCATGACCGCCATCGCACACTTTGCCTCCAGTCTCGTCCTCTTTGGCGCGCTTGCCTCGCGTGGGCGCCGATGATCACCACGACTGGCTTCGAAAAAGGGGAGATCGCCCGGCACCTCCGGGACATCGGGGCGCGCCGCGTGCTCGAGATCGGGGCGTTCAAGGGGGAGACCACGCGCGTGTTGGTCGACACACTCGCGGAGGCGGGCGGCAGCGTGGTGGTCATCGACCCGATGAGCTGGTCGAGTGAGATCGTGCGCAACGGGATCGTGAGGCACACCGCGCGGTTCCCTCGCGTGCTGACGACGATCGAGCGCTTGCTCCATCGCGCCAGCTACGAGCCGGCGTTCTGGCAGAACGTCGGAGGCCGCGAGCGCGCCGGAATCCACCTCTACCGTTCGCTGTCGAGCGACCCACGCCTCCTCGCGAGCTCGGATCCGGTCCTCCAGTCGTTCGACGCCGTGTTCGTCGACGGCGATCACTCGTACGCGGGCGCGCTGCTCGACCTCGAGCGCTGGGGAGGCCGTGTGCGCGACGGCGGGCTGGTCCTCGTCCACGACGCGACCCCGCGATTTCCCGGAGTCGTCCGCGCTGTCGAGGACTGGTCGAGGAGCACGGGCCTCGAGGCCGTGTGGCCCACCCGAGACAGCCTGTGTGTGATCCGCGTCCGCGGCGCGCTCGCCGAGCGCGGCTTGCCCGTGACGCACGTGAACCACGCGCCCTGACGTCGACACCGGCTCCTCGTGGGCCGGAGAAAAGAGAGCTGTGACAGACCTCAAGAAGCAAGTGAACGGCGGCATCGAGTCCGCCAAGACTGGAATGGCGGAGGCCGCCAAGAAGCTCGGTGAGGCGATGACCGAGGGAAAAGACGTCCTCGGTGGTGCGGTCTCCGACGCGAAGGACGTCGCGGTGAGCGCAGCGGCACAGGTGAAGGGCGCGACGGCGGCCGCCGTCGACGAGGCCAAGGTCGGTGCGCAGGCGGTCGGCGAAGCCGCCAAGCAAGCGGCGAAAGAGGTCGGAGACGCCGCCAAGCACGCTGTCCAGGAAGTCGGAGACGCCGCCAAACACGGTGCACACGAGGCCGACGAGGCGGCACGCCGAGCCGCCGCGAAGGCGAAGCGCTCGGGAGGCTGATCGAAGGCTGAACCGTTCTCGGCTCCTCGCGTGCCGCCCGACGACTCAGGACGCCTCTGGTTCTCGAGAGTCCGTGGTCACACACCCTCTTCACAACCCTCTTCACACATCCATTCATCTTTTTCTAGGAGCCCCATGACTCTCACCACGACTCGCTCTCTCTCCATGCTCGTTCTCACCGTGGCTCTCTCTGCTTGTGGCAGCGGGCCCGTTCGCACGCAGACGACTCGCACGACCAGCGTCGAGCGTCCGGAGTCTGGCGGTGAGGTCCGACACGACACCACCGAGACGGTCGAGGTCGCCAATGATGGCAGCCAGTCGACGGACCGCACCGAGAGCACACAGACCACCACGCCGCCTCCCTCGCAACGATGACCGCGAGCGCGCAGTCTGGGCTTCTGCCGGGAGCGGTGGAGGTCTCGGGGGCGACGGGACAGCCCGTCGCTCCCGAGCAGCCGCCCGCCGCGGAGCCGACGCGGAGGGTGCTGATCGGTGCCCCTGCGGCGCTGCGTGTGGCGTTGGTCGTGGCGCTCGTGGCGCTCGTGGCGCTCGTCCTGCCGTTCACGCCGTGGCTCGTCCTTGCGGCTTGGGTGGCCACGGCGACGAGGCCCGGCCTCGCGCGCATCTCTCTCCTCTTGGGTGGGCGTCGTCGGGGGGCGGCGGTGATGACGCTGGGCCTCTTGGTCGTCATCGTCGGTCCGCTGCTCACGCTCGTCGGCTTGCTCGCGGCTGACGCGATCGAGCTCGCCACACGGCTCAGTCGCTCGGCTTCGGGACAAGAGGCGCTCGCGCAGCTCGTCTCGGCCGATGACGTCGGCGGGATCACGTTCGATCCCACGGCGCTGCTGTCGATGGTGCAGGACTATGGGGCGCGGGCACTGGCGCTCGCGGGCACCCTCGCGGGTCTCGGTGCCGAGCTCGCGATTGGCGTGTTCGTCTTCTTCAGCGCGGCCTACGTGCTGCTCGTCGATGGCCCCGCTGCGTGGCAGTGGACCGTGGCGCACGCGCCGCTCGACGAGCCAGGCCTCGATCGCCTGCGTCGCGCGTTCCACGAGACCGGCCGAGGGCTCTTCATCGGCATCGGTCTCACGGGCGTGGTGCAGGCCGGGATCGCGACCGTGGCCTACCTCGCGCTCGGCATCCCGCGGGCCTTGGTGCTCGGATTGCTCACGTTCTTCGCGTCCGTGATCCCCACCGTGGGCACTGCC
Source organism: Deltaproteobacteria bacterium (assembly GCA_017303575.1). GTDB lineage: Bacteria > Myxococcota_A > Polyangia > Polyangiales > Sandaracinaceae > JAFLCL01. Next base: position 40,105 of record JAFLCL010000037.1, on the reverse strand, counting down.
CTCGTGTGGATCCCGATTGCGATCGCGCTCGCGATCACGGGTCGGACGACGTCAGCGATCGTGCTCACGCTCGTCGGGTTGCTGGTGATCTCGAGCATCGACAACGTGCTCCGTCCGCTCCTCACGAGGAGTGGGCAGCTCGCCCTTCACACGTTCGTTCTCCTGATCTCGATGCTCGGCGGCTTGGCGATCCTCGGGCCCGCAGGTCTGTTCCTCGGACCGCTCATCGCGCGCCTCAGTGTCGAGATCGTCTTGATGGCGCGTGAAGCGGGGCTGGTCGGCCATGGCACGCGGGCGGCACTGGGTCTCGGCCCCGCGGTCGACGCACCGTCGAAGTGAGGCGCGCGGCGCGCGCAGGCATCCTCTTCTGAAGCCATTCGGCCAGAGGCGCGGCGGGAATCACCCCCGCAGCGTCACGGCAGCCTTGGTGAGCATGGAGCGCGTCTCGACGAGGACGGGGGCAGCGAGACGCGCACGCGCCAGGAGCATCAAGACCGTGGCCAGCGCAGCGTCCGTCGCGGCGACCGCGGCGAGCGCCGTCTCGTAGCCGCACGCGAGCTGCGCCTCGAGCACGAGCACCAGGGCCACGTGACCGATCGCGCAGGCGAGGGTCGCGAGCGCGATCGCCATCACCAAGAGCGCGACGCCCGAGAGGATGCGCGCGAGGTCGGCCTTCGCCTCGACGCGTGCGAGCGACACGTGCGCGGACACGAGCACCTCGACTGCCCGCAGCGCGCGCGCGAACAAGCCGGGCTCGCCGCCGGCAGCCCCGGCGACCGCCGCATCGCTCGTGCGTTCATCGGCCACGTCGTCCTCCTGCGGCCCAGAGGCCGAGGATCATGCCGAGCGCCAGCGCGAGCAGCAGGCTCGCCCAGAGGTTCTCGCGGCCGCGCGCCTCGAGCTTGGGCAGGAGGCTGTGCGAGACGCGCGCGGACTCCTCGCTCGCGAACTTCTCCAGTCGTCGGAGCGCCGCGATCAGGTCGTCGACCTGAGAGGCGGGATCGGCGCCACGGTGGTCGGCGCCATCGCGATCGGCGGAGCGGATGGGCGAGGCTGGCATCGCCGCACCGCTGACGGTGTCGTGCTGTGGGGTCGCTCCGTGCTCCATGAGGCACGCCTTCCGCAAGGGCGATGCCAGCGCTCGAGCCGACCGCCGGCGACTTCGTGCGTTCCACGAGGCCCGAGCGAAGCGGTGACGTCACGCGGCGGCAGCGCGTCCGATCAGGCGAGCGCTGATGGTCGTCAAGGTCGCCTCGTGCGCCTCGAGCGCAGGGAAGCGATGCGCCCTCCCGCTCGGATCGATCAGCGCTCCGCTGTCTCGGTCGAGGCTCGCGTCGGTCGCGCAGCGGACGGCGATCGCGCAGTGCGGGGAGGCCCAGGCATTCAGCAAGCGCGCGGAGGTGCGCACGATCCAGGGGCCGTTGCCCACGAGGTTCGAGCGTACGAGGCCCGGATGAAACGCGAGCGCGGTGATGCGCGTGCCTTCGCACCGTCGCGCGAGCGAGTGCGTCCAGAGCACGCGCATGGACATCGCGAGGCTCGCGCCGGCGAGCCCGCTCGTCGGCGGTCGCTCGAGGGCCGTCGGATCGAAGCTCGAGGGACGCACGAAGCGCGGGTTGCCCGCGACAGTCGCGATCCGTGCCCTCGGCGCGCTCGCGAGGAGCGACCACAGCTCGTGCGTCAGCAGCACGTGTCCGAGGTAGTCCACGGCCCACGTGCGATCGACCCCGAAGCGCGAGACCTGCGGCTCGAAGTAGATGCCGCCTGCTGCGTGCACGAGGCCGTCGAGCGCCGAGCGCGCGCGTCTCACTCCGTCGGCCGCGCGGCGGATGGCCTCGGGATCGGTGAGATCGAGCGCGAGCCCTTCGCTCGCGTCACCGCGCGCCCCCGATCGGCTCGCGCCGATCACGTGAGCACCACGCGCGACGAGGCCGCGCACAGCGGCGAGGCCCACGCCCGAGCTGGCGCCCGTGACGACGTACGCGCGTCCTTCGAGGTCGTTCGTGGGCATCTGGCATCGGAGTACGCCACGCGAGGCGTCGTGAGAAGAGGGTCGCGGACGAGTCGCCTCGTGGAGCTCTCTCTCGCGCGCACCCGCCATCGCCGCGCTACCCTCGCGGTGCGCTCGAAGAGACTCGCGTCTCGCAGCTCGGGCGCGGAGCCGTCATGTCGCGCGTCGTCGTTCGTGGTGGTCGGGTGTTCGATGGACGAGGCACGCCCTCACGGGACGCCGACGTGCTCGTCGAGCGCGGACGCGTGGTGGGCATCGCACCGCACGGAAGCTTCGATGCGATGCACGACGCCGAGCGCATCGACGCGACGGGCCACTGGGTCGTGCCCGGCTTCCTCGACACGCACACGCACTACGACGCCGAGCTCGCGATCGCGCCGGGCCTCACGGAGTCGGTGCGTCACGGCGTCACGAGCGTCGTCGTCGGCAGCTGCTCGGTGAGCTTCGTCGCATCGAGCGCGGAGGACTGCTCCGACATGTTCACCCGTGTCGAGGCGGTGCCGCGCGAGATCGTGCTGCCCACGCTGCGCGCGCTCAAGACGTGGGACGACGCGCGGGGCTGGCGCGCGTGGATCGATCGACACCCGCTCGGCCCCAACGTCGCGAGCTTCATGGGCCACAGCGATCTGCGTGTGCGCGCGATGGGCCTCTCCCGCGCCGTCGACGGCAGCGTGCGACCGACCGAGAACGAGCAGCGGCTCATGGAGCGCGGGCTCGCCGATGCGCTCGACGCAGGCTTTCTCGGCATGTCGGGCATGACCAACCCGTGGGATCGCCTCGACGGTGATCGGGAGTGGTCCAAGAGCCTGCCGTCGTTCTACGCGCGCGGCCGCGAGCGTCGTGGTCTCGAGGCCGTGCTGCGTGCGCGCGGCGCGATCCACCAGACCGCGCCCAACCTCATCACGCGCCTCAACGTGCTCGCCATCGCGCTCGCGAGCGCGGGCTGGCTCAGGAAACCACTGCGCACGACGACGATCACGATGATGGACCTCAAGGCCGATCGTTACGTGTTCGGCCTCGCCTCGACGCTCGCGTGGGTCACGAACCACCTGCTGCGCGGCAACCTCCGCTGGCAGTCGCCCCCCGTGCCATTCGACGTCTACTACGACGGTATGGAGTCGGTGCTCTTCGAGGAGTTCCCGGCGGGCCAAGCGGTGCGCGACCTCGCGCGCGATCGAGGTCGACGCGACGAGCTCATGCGCTCGCCCAGCTACCGCGCCTCGTTCCGCAAGGAGCTGAAGAAGCGGCTCGCGCCCAAGGTATGGCACCGCGACCTCGGCGATGCAGAGATCCTCGACGCGCCCGATCCTTCGATCGTCGGCAAGTCGTTCGTCGAGGTCGCGCGCGAGCGCGGCGCCGATCCCGTCGACACGTTCCTCGATCTCATGATCGAGCACGACAGCGCGATCCGCTGGCACACGTGCCTCGCCAACGATCGGCCCGAGAAGCTCGCAGTCCTCATGAACCACCCGGCGACGCTGATGAGCTTCGCGGACTCGGGCGCGCACCTCCGCAACATGGCCTTCTACAACTTCCCGCTCCGCATGCTGAAGCGCGTGCGCGACGCGGAGATCGCGGGGCGACCGATCATGTCGATCGAGCGCGCGGTGCATCGCCTCACCGGCGAGCTCGCGGACTGGTTCGGCCTCGACGCCGGGGTGCTCGCGGAGGGTCGTCGCGCCGACCTCGCTGTGATCGATCCCGCGCGGCTCGATGATCGCGTCGAGCGCGTGAAGCTCGCGCCGTTCCCGACGCTCCCGAGCTTCGAGCGTCTCGTCAACGAGGGCGACGCTGCGCGTCACGTGCTGATCGCAGGGCACCGCGTGATCGACGAGGCGCAGCCGACGGTGACGCTGGGGCGCGACCGTGTGGGCACGTTCCTCGAAGGAAAGCCGAGCTGATCGTGAGAGCTGCGCTCTTCGTGATCGGCCTCGCCCTGTTCGCCACCACCGCGAGCGCCCAGACGAGCAGCCAGACGCGCGTGCCGACGGGTGCCGATCTCGCGGCGATGCTCCCGGCACGCTTGGGCCGTGCGCCTCGCTGGGAGGTCTCCACGTACAGCCGCTTCGTGAACGCGGCATACACGCTGCGCGGTGGTGGTCGAGCGTCGCTTCAGCTGCACGAGGTGATCGGCGCAGGCAGCGAGGCGTTCCAGCGCACGGATTGTCCGCGCCCGATCACGATCGCGCGACGCGCGGTGTGTCTTCGGGTGCGTGACGACTTCGCGAACCTCTCGTGGGTCTTGGACGACGTGATCCAAGTGATCCTCAGCGCGCCCGACGAAGCCCGCGTCGTGCAGCTCGCGCGCGCGCTGAACCTCGCTCCGTATGTGCGCCTGGCCGCGAGGCTGCGCGCCGCCGGCGTGGACGACGCGCACGAAGAAGCGTCGGGTGAACAGGCCATGGTCGTGGGCAGCGCGGCCACACATTCCGCGCCCACGACGCCACCTCTGCCGCGTCCCCGTGTCGTCTCGATCGCGCCGCCGACGTATCCGACGGCGGCCCGGGAGCAGGGCCTCGAGGGCATCGTCTCCGTGCGCGTCGACGTCGCGGCCGACGGCACGCTCACGCGCGCCTCGGTCCTCGGGGGCGACGCCGTGTTCCACGAGGCTGCGCTCGCGAGCGTGCGCAGCGCGACCTTCGAGCCCGCGCGCGACGCCGAGGGCCATGCCGTTCCATCGATGGCGGTGGTGCGCGTGCGCTTCGCGCTCGATTGATCACGGCCATCGGGACCGCGGATCTTCGAGCGTCGTGGCATGGGCCCTCAGTGACTTCGACGGACACGCCTGAGGTCACGTACGATTCACGCCATGCGCAACGTGCTGGCGGTGGCGTGGTCGAACGATGATCTGCTCGCGATGATGACGCGCGCGGCGTGGCGGGGGCCGAAGAATCAGGTGCACGTGCTCGATGCGTCGCGCGACTTCGCGACGCTCGCGAAGCTCGATCTCGAGGGCGACCCCGAGCGTCCGAATGGATGCTTGTCGTTCTCGGGAGAGCACCTGATCGGGTACGTGGGTCGTCACGCGTCGGCGTGGTCCCCGCGCTCGGGCGAGCTCGAGCTCCAGGCCGAGGTGGAAGGGTGGATGTTCGCGCTCTACCCCGATGGGCGCGCGGGGGTGAACACGAATGGCACGCTGCGCCTCCAGACGTTGGCGAGCGGCTCCAAGCGCAAGCTCGGATTCTCGGCCGCGCGGCTCACCCCAGTCGCCGGCACGGACGGCGACTGGGCCATCGTGGAGGACGGCGAGATTCGTCGCGTGTCGAGCTCGGGGGACGTGCGCTGGAAGGCGCCGATGGACGGTCAGATCCAGCACATGGCCGCGAGCACCGACTCGGTGGTCGTCGCGATGAACGCGGAGAAGGCCGTGCACGTCCACGCGGCTGCGACTGGCGAGGTGACCGCCCGCATCCCGCTGAAGGATCAGATCGGCAGCGTGGGACTCTTGCCCGATGGCACCGTGTGGATCCTCGAGTGGCACGGACGCCTCGCGTTCCACCAGCCGAAGGGCAAGCTCCTCCGCGAGACGACGATCGACGCGCTCGTCATGGACGCGGAGATGTCGCCGGACGGAGCGAAGCTCGCCATTCGCCACGATCTCCTCGAGCTGCGCTCGTGTCTGCGTGTGGTCGACACGACGACGGGAGCGCTGCTCTTCGAGTCGTCGGCGCGCGCGAACAAGGCACCAGCGGCGCGCGGCCGCGGCGAGGGTGTCTTCGCGAAGGACGGCAAGCTCTGGAAGAAGGGCACGAAGCCGACTGAGGCAAAGCCCTTTGGCACCTACGCGGGCGAGGTGAAGGTCGCGATGGCGAAGGACGGCAGTCTGGCGCTCGTGCTCGACGACGACGGAGTGCGCGTCTTCGACGTGAAGACGGCCAAGCAGACGATCTCGCTCACGCACGCGACGATCGAAGAAGAGACCATCGACGTCGTCGACTCCCCGCTCTTCGACCGAGAAGGGCGGCCGTGCGTGAAGGTGGGAAAGCACACCTTCGTGGTCACGAAGGACGGAGTGGTGTCGGCCAAGGCGGCGAAGGCGACGAAGAAGAAGCGCTGACGAAGCGGAAACAGCGCTGATCAACCGCAAACAGGCACCCCTCCCGACCTCGGGAGGGGGGTGGGACAGCGTGCTTCGGCAGGTCGCCATAGGGAGTTTGTATGGACCCAGTCGTCATCGGAGTCGTCGTCGGTGTGGTCGTCGTCGTGGCGATCGCCGCGTTCGCGCTGCGCAGCCGTGTGCCATCGCTGGACGAGGTCGCGGAGGTCGACGCGAACACGTGCGCGGCGTGCGGCAGCAAGGACGTCACGCATCCTGCCGAGGGCGTCTACCTGTGCGTGTGCGGGTTCCGCGGCGGTCCCGGCATGGGCGCGTACGCCTGGAAGCTCGAGACCGAGCGCGTCGCGGCGATGAGCGAGAGCGACCGCGCGGCGCTGCTCGCGCGTGAGCGAGCAGATGCCGTGCTGAAGGTCACTGCGGCGCGCGGCGACTACGACATGGCCGAGCGCGCGTTTCGCGCGGGAGAGGCCATCACCCCCCTCGGACGCGGCGAGGCGATGCGCAAGACGGAGCTCTACGACCAAGTGCGCGAGCTCCTGCCCTCGGCCGAGCGACACGTCACCGACGCGATCGCGAGCGTCGAGAAGGTCAGACACATCGAGCGCGGCGGAGGCCGCATGAACGATTGGTACGATCGACTCAAGGGCTCACGCGAGTCGGCGCTGACCGTGACTGGCATGCAGGCCACTGCGGCCTTGCGCGCGCAGCTGAAGGAGGTCGGAACGGTGCTCACCGCCCTCGAGCGCGAGCTCGGCTGATCGCGCTCTTGCCCGCGCCAGGGAGCGAAGCGACCGAGCCAGGAGCGAAGCCACGCGCCGGGAGCGAAGCGACCGCGCCAGGGAGCGAAGCGACCGAGCCCGTTCTGCTCTGCATCTGAGAGAGCCAGGACGGGGAAGGCAGAACGGGCGCGGGCTTCGCCCTGGCTCGGCCTTCGGCCTGGCGCGGTCGCCATGCGACCTGGCTCGGCCTTCGGCCTGGCGCGGGTTAGGCGTCTTTCTTGGCGAAGCCGCTGCCGATGGGGGCGGTCTCGAGGAACTTCCACGCTTCGTTGTCTCGCTCGAGCCTTCGCACGTCCCACTCGCTCTGCACGAGGGCGACGGGGTGACCGTCGATGTCGGTCACGGCCATCGGGACGCGACGCGCTTCGAGCTCTGCGGGGGTCGTCGCGCCCTGCACCCAGCGCGCGTACGCGAAGGGCAGTCGATCGAGGGCGACCTTCGCCCCGTACTCGTGCTCGAGTCGATACGCGAGCACCTCGAACTGCAGCTGTCCGACCACGCCCATGATCGGATCCTTCTCGCGGCCGGGCTGGAAGAAGAGCTGCACGGTGCCTTCCTCCGCGAGCTCGTCGACGCCCTTCTGCATCTGCTTGCGCTTCATCGGATCGAGCAGCGTCGCGCGCGCGAAGTGCTCGGGCGAGAAGCGAGGCACCGAGTCGAACGTCACGGGCTGTCCCGTGGAGAGCGTGTCGCCGATGCGGAACAAGCCCGGATCGTGCAGGCCCACGACGTCGCCGGCCCACGCCTCGTGGATCGTCTGTCGCTCCTGCGCGAACAGCTGCTCGGCGCGCGCGAGACGAATCTCTTTGCCGAGGCGGTAGTGCCACACGCGCATGCCGCTCTCGAACTTGCCCGAGCAGATGCGCATGAACGCGATTCGGTCGCGGTGGTTCGGGTCCATGTTGGCCTGGACCTTGAACACGAACGACGTGAAGCGATCCTCGCCCGGTTCGACACGACCACCCGAGGTCTCGCGCGGCCCGGGCGCGGGGCAGATGTCCTTGAACGCCTCGAGGAACGGCTCGACGCCGAAGTTCGTGAGCGCACTGCCGAAGAACACGGGCGAGATGTCGCCGCGCAGGAACGCCGCTTGGTCGAAGCTGTCGCCCGCGCCCGTGAGCAGCTCCACCTCGCCGCGGAGGTCGCTCGCGAGCGAGGCGCCAGCGATCTCGTCGATCTGCGGATCGTCGAGGCCGCGCATCTGCATCGGTACGCGCGACGCGTTCTTCGCCGTGCGATCGAACGTGAGGACGCTCTTGCCATCGAGGTCGTAGACGCCCTTGAAGAGATCGCCCGAGCCGATGGGCCACGTGCGCGGCACCGTCTTCATGCCCAGGGTCTCTTCGATCTCGCTCATCAGCGCGAACGCGTCGCGCGCGGGGCGATCGAGCTTGTTCACGAACGTCACGATGGGGGTGCCGCGCATGCGGCAGACGTGGAAGAGCTTCTTCGTCTGGGCCTCGACGCCCTTGGCGGCGTCGATGAGCATGATCGCGCAGTCCGCCGCGGTGAGCGTGCGGTAGGTGTCCTCGGAGAAGTCTTGGTGGCCCGGCGTGTCGAGGAGGTTGTAGCGAATGCCGCCGTACTCGAACTGCAGCACCGAGCTCGTGATCGAGATGCCGCGCTTCTTCTCGAGGTCCATCCAGTCGCTGGTCGCGGCCTTCTGCGCGCCGCGGCGTGCCTTGACCGCACCGGCCGTGTGGATGGCGCCTCCGTAGAGGAGGAGCTTCTCGGTGAGCGTCGTCTTGCCGGCGTCGGGGTGCGAGATGATGGCGAACGTGCGTCGCCTCTGGTGCTCGCCGGTGGGGGAATTCGAAGTCATGGCGGCGCGAGGTGTAGCAGTCCTGGAGACAGGCGCGTCGCTCGGTCTCCTCCGCTGCGGAGGACCAGATCCACGCGCGCGGCCGAGGCTGCTCGATGCGACGGGCGGCGAACTGGGGCGAGCTGGGGCCGTCCTGCTACGATTTGGCCTTCGTGCCCGAGAAAAAACGGCGACATGCGCGGGCTTGGCTCCGCTTCCGTCGCTGGGCGGTGATCCTCGCGATCTTCGCTCTGGGCATCCCCGTGGCCGCCGCCGCCCTGGTGCGATCGAGCAACGCACACGAACGTCTCCGCTCGGTCGCTGTGCAGGCCATCCACGATCAGCTCGGTCTCCGCGCCACGCTCGGGCGTGTGCACCTCGAGCTCGTGCCGCTCGCGATCGTCGCGAGCGACATCGCGCTCGACGATCCGGTGTACGGACGCGTCGCCGACGCGCGCACGATCCGCGTCGCGCCCTCGGTGGGCTCGCTGCTCCACGGGCGCCTCGAGATCGCTGCGATCGAGCTCGATCGCGCGAGCGTGCACCTCGTCGTGCGCGACGACGGCGTGCGCAACGTGCCGCGCATCGACACGGGGGAAGGCGGTGGCCCCCCGACGCTGCCGTTCCGACGCCTCGTGGTGCGTGACTCCTCGCTCACGATCGACGGCGAGCCGCAGCTGACCGCGGAGCTACGCGACGTGGACGTCGAGGTGCGCGGCGAGGAGGGGCACGTCATCGCGATCGACGTGGACGCGGGCGGCGGCGAGATCGTTCGCGCGTCGATCCACCACGAGCTCACGCGCCTCGCGGCCTCGGTGCGCGTCAGCCCCGATCGCGTGGAGGTGGCGAGCGCCGATCTCGCCGTCGGCCCGCTCGAGCTCCTCGCGCGCGACGCCGTCGTGCCGCTGCCGCCCCCGCAGGATCTCGAGTCGCTGAGCGGCGTCCGCGGCCACGTGCACGTCGGCTACGACCTCGCGAACCTCGCCGCGCTCGAGCTGCCGGTCACGCTACCCCGCATGCGGGGGCAGGCGGTCATCGATCTCGACGTCGCCCCGCGCGACGGTCTGGTCGCCGCGGTCGGAACGGTGGACGTGGACCACGGTCAGATCGAGCAGTTCGGGCTCGGCGATCACGTGCACCTCGACCTCGACGCCACGCCCGCGCAGGTCCTCGTGTCGAACGGCGTGGTGGACATCGTCGGCGGCGGTGGCCGTGTCGCGCTCGACGCCACGCTGCGCGTTGCCGACCTCTATCTCACGGCCGTCGCCCGCCCCGACGATCTGTCGTTCGCTCACCTGATGGAGCAGTTCGACGTCTCGGATTCTTCGCTCGTCGAGTGGATCTTCGACGGGGAGCTGTACCTCGCTGGCTCGCTCGCGGATCCCGCGAACCTGAACCTCTCCGGGCCGATCGATCTCCACACGCGCGAGTTCATCGTCACGAAGGACGGCTACCAAGCGCGGCCCGTGCGCGCAGTCATCGCGATCCCGCGCGGACGCTTCGTCGGGCGATGGTCGATCCGCGACGACGCCGTGCGGTTCGAGAACCTCGTCGCGGATCTTCCTCAGAGCCGCATCTTCGCGGACGTGCTGCTCGGCTTCCACAACGAGCTCCGCGTGGAGGCGCGCTCGGAGGCGAACCTCGCCGACATCGGCATGGTCGACGGCTTCCCGGTCGCGGGCATCGGACAGCTGACGGCACACATCGACGGGCACTTCCAGGACCCTCGCGTCGTCGGGCACGCGCGCTTCGCCGGCTTCGAGTTCTACGACTTCCGCCTCGGTGACGTGGACACCGACGCGATCCTCGATCGCGACGGGCAGGGCGTGACCTTTCCCCACATGACGCTCGTGAAGCGCGACAGTCGGTACGCGGCCGACGACCTCTACCTCGACTTCCACCAAGGCCGCTTCGCGATGCGCGGTCGCCTCGCGTTCGAGCGCATGACGCTCGCCGATTTCTATCACGTGTTCGGCTTCGAATCGGACGACCGCTTCGTGCCGTACCAAGGGATCCTGCGCGGCACCGCGGGGCTCTCGTACACGAACGGCTATCCCGGGGACACGCCGTCCGGCACGTTGCTCACCGAGCTCGATCTCGGGATCCAGACGGCGACGCTCAACGGCTACGGCTTCGATCGCGGGCTCTTCCGCGGTCGGTGGAGCTGGTACGACTGGTCGCGCAGCTACCGCGGCGGCGTGCTCGAGATCGAGCACGCGGAGCTGCGCAAGGGTGACGGTGTCCTCACGCTCGCCGGGTCGATGCAGCGCGAGGGCGTGCTCGCGATGACGGTGAGCGCGGACCGCGTGTCGCTGCGCGATCTCGAGGGTGTCGGTGATCGGCTCGGCGCGCTCGACGGCATCGCGGGCGTGACCGCGCAGGTCTCGGGCACCGCCGATCGGATGCTCGTCGACGCAGACGTGGGCATCTACGACGTGGTCTACGCAGGTCGCTCGCTCGGCGACGGCCGCCTCTACGCGCGCATGACCTACGACGACGACCCCTGGATCAGCGCCGCGCGCGGCTGGCCCGGCCGCGAGATCCCGGACGGCGAGGCGTGCGGCCACGGACGACGCGGCCTCGCGAGCGCGAGCTGGCCCGAGGATCCGCCGATCCACACCGTCGATGGCCCCATGCGATCGATGGAGCGTCCGAGCGCCTTCGTGATCTGCGGATCGCTGATGGACGGAGACGTGGGGATCGATCTCGCCGTGGGCCGTCAGTCGAGCTACCCGCTGCGCGGCAAGATCCAGCTCGAGGACGTGGACCTCTCGCGCTTCCTTCCCAGCGTCGACGACGAGATCGTGGCCGCCGGGAGCAACGAGGGCGTCGTGCGCGCCATGGTGCGCTTCGACGACGGCGGCTTCCGCGACCCCGCCACGCTCCGGGGCGAGGTGCGTGTGAACACGCTCGCGGTGCAGCGTGGCGAGCTTCGGCTCGAGAACGTTCGGCCGATCGTCGTGACGTTCGATCGAGGCACGGCGCAGATCGCCGAGGCCCGGCTGCGCGGGCCCGGCGTTCGCCTACGCGCGGAGGGCGAGGCCTCGCTCGACTCCGGCCTCGGCCTCGAGGTGTTCGCGTCGGTGGACCTCGCGACGCTGCCGCGGGTGACCACGAGCGTGCGCGAGGCGGAGGGCTCGCTCGCGCTGCGCCTCGCGGTGACGGGACCCTTCTCCGATCCCGCGTACTACGGCGAGGCGTCGCTCGAGGGCGGCATCGTGCGGCTCGCGTCGTTCGACGATCCGATCACCGATCTCGCAGGCCACGCGACGTTCAGCGCCCGCCGCATCCTCGTCGAGGAGATCTTGGCGCGCGTCGCGGGTGGACGCGTGTCGATCGGAGGCGAGGCCGTGCTCGAGCAGAGCGGCCTCGAGCGCTACGCGTTCCAGATCCACGCGCGCGATCTCTCGCTCGCACCGTCCGATGGGCTCGAGGTCACGCTGGGCGCCGACACCGAGCTCGCGTGGGCGCGCGGTGAGCGACTGCCCACGCTCGGCGGCGAGGTGCGGGTCGAGCGCCTCGAGTACGCCCGCAACATCGAGCTCGGCACGACGCTCGGCGAGCTCTCGCGCACGCAGCGCACGGAGGTCGATCGCTACGATCCGGCGCGTGACTGGCTGGCGATCGATCTGCGCATCCGACACGAGCATCCCTTCGTGGTCCGCAACAACCTCGTCGACGCCGAGCTGCGCATCGAGGACGCGGAGCGGCCGTTCCGACTGACCGGGACGAACCAGCGCTTCGGCGCGATGGGCGAGATGCGCTTCGTGCGCGGTCGTGTGTTCTTCCGGAACGCGGCCTTCGAGCTGAGGCCCGGTGGCTCGCTGACTTTCGACGACGAGGAGCGGATCTCCGCGCGCTTCGACGTGCACGCCTCGACCGACATCCGGCGCTCCGGTGATCTCAGCTCGCAGAGCTGGCGCGTGCTGCTCGACGCCACGGGCACCACCGACTCGTTCTCGATCGCGACGCGCAGCGATCCCGATCTCCCGCAGGAGGACATCCTCTTGCTCCTCGCGGTCGGTCTCACGCGCAGCGAGCTCGAGACGCTGCGCGGCGGTGACCTCACGAGCACGCTCGCGCTCGAGGCGCTGGCGAGCGTGACGGGCATCGATCGCGAGGTGCGACGCGCCGTGCCGGTGATCGACGACTTCCGTCTCTCGAGCGCGTACTCGGTGCGTACGGGGCGCACGGAGCCGCAGGTATCGATCGGCAAGCGCATCGCCGACCGCGTGCGCCTGAGCGCGACCACCGGCCTGAGCGAAGCGCGCGAGTTCCGCGCCGTCCTCGAAGCGCAGCTCAGCGACACCACGAGCATCCAAGCCGGCTACGACAACTACAACCTCACGAGCGCGAGCTCCTTCGGCAACGTCGGCGTCGACCTCCGCTGGCGCCTCGAGTTCCAGTGACCCGAAGCGATGACGTCAGGACGCTTCGATCTGGGTGTCGCTGCTCATCATGCGCGGCATCTGCGAGCTCGGTGGTAGCTACGGCGGTCGGCTCGAGGTCGAGCTGATCGAGGCGCTCGAGCGCGGCCGGTGCTTCGCGCGCCTGCGCTTCCTCGGGCCGCGCTGGGATGACGAGCGATGCGAGTGGTCGTGGCGGCACCGCGAGGCCATCGACCTCGATCGCATGCTGCTCTGCACCGACGCGCTCGTCGCCTTTGCCTCCGCGCTGGGTGCGTGGGCGCGGCTGCCGCTCGATCGGTTGCGCGTGCCGTCGTTCACGCACGAGGCCGAGCTCGCGCGCGGCTGGCCCGAGCGCGTGTCGATCGCGGTGGGCCCGCCTCCGCGCTACACGCTCGGAGATCGCGCGCTCCTCAAGGCGCGTGTGATCGCGGGCGGACGACAGACGTTGGCCGCGTTCGCGATCGACGTGAGCGGCGCGGCGGTGTTCGCGGAGGACGTCGACGAGGCGGTCGGCGCGCTCGGGGCACGAGGACGCCGTACGCGCTGAGCGGCACGTTCGCGATGCCTCGGGCCGTGCTCGCGTGCGATGCTCCGCGGCATGAGCGCACCCAAGCTCTCCACGCTCAAGGCCGAGCTCGAGACCACGCTCGCAGCGGGCAAGCTCGCACGGGCCCTCGAGCTCTCTCTTCAACTCGAGAAGCTCGAGCCGACCGAGTCGCGATGGTCGCAGAAGGCTGGCGACATCCTGCGCCGACAGAACAAGCCCAAGGAGGCCGCGGCTGCGTTCGAGCGGGCCGCGCGCACGTGGGCCAAGCAGGGGTTCATGGCGCGCGCCATTGCGATGGCCAAGACCGTCAGCTCGCTCGATCCCTCGCGCGAAGGGCTGATCGCCGAGCTCGATCCGTCGGTCGCGCAGCAAGAGCATCGCAAGGCACGTCCCGAAGCGGCGGCGGCGCACGGCAAGGCGCTCACGCTCTCGCAGGCGGCCCCGGCGCTCGCGCGCGCGCCAGATGCGGAGGACGACGAGATCCGCTTCGTGATGGAGCCCTCGGCGGTGCTCGATCTCTCGGAGATCATGCTGGTCGAGGACGACCTCGTGGAGTCGCTCTCGTCGGTGGAGATGCCCCCCTCGCGCCAGATCGATCGGCTCGCATCGCTGCCTGGCTTTCCACTCTTCGCGGAGCTGCCGCCGGACGCGCTCGTGTCGCTCGCGGAGGGCGCGGAGCTGCTCGAGGTCGAGGACGGCACGGTGATCTTCCGTCGTGGTGAGCATGCGGACGCGCTCTACGCGATCGTCGAGGGAAGCGTGCGCATCGACGTGACGGGACAGCCCGTGCTGCGCGAGGGTGAGCTCTTCGGCGAAGCCTGCTTGTCGGGAAGTGCCAAGCGCGCCGCGGACGTGGTCGCGAAGGGCAAGCTCACGGCGCTTCGATTCCCGCGGGTGCTCATCGATCGCATCACCCCGAAGGCGCCGACGCTCGAGCGTGTGCTCACCGAGGCGCTCGGCCGCCGTGTGCTCGCGACCGCGATCGCCACGAGCCCGCTCTTCAGCCCGCTCTCGCCCACCGAGCGACGTGAGCTCGGGCTCTTGTTCGATCTGCGTCGGGCGGTGCCCCGCATCCCGTTGCTCTCCAAGGGCAAGACCAGCGACGCGCTCTACGTGGTCATCTCCGACGAGCTCGAGGTCACGCTGTCCAACGGTGAGAAGCGCATCGCCGGCACGGGCGGCGTGATCGGTGAGCGCGCCGTGGTGACGCCGGGACCCAGCGACGTCACGGCGATCGCGCCCAAGGGCGCGGTCGTGCTGCAGCTCACCGCGGCGCGGCTCGCGAAGCTCGCCTCGACGCGACCGGCGCTCGCGGATCACCTCGAGCGCCTCACCCTCACGACCGATGCTCCGTTCTCGGGCGGCACCGTCAGCTGAGTTGTCTGGGTCGAGGGACCTCTGGCCCCTCGAGCTCCCCGTCGTTCGATCGTCGAAGACTCCTCCTCACTCCCGCTCCAGGGGTTTGCTGCGCAAACCCCGCCGCGAGGCGCCCCGCCCAATCCCTCGACCCAGAGCGATTCTTTTCTCGGTCCCTGAGAGAACCTGCCGCGTGACGCGGACCTGACGGGCCGCGTGGGGTTCGGTAACGTCGCACCGCTCCGTTGTCTCTACCGGTCCTCCTCACGCTCGGAAGGCGTGCGCTCTCCTCGAGCGTGGCGGCGCTCGTGTGTCTTCTGCTCGCGCTCGTGAGCGTCGGGACGCCGGCGCAGCGCGTGCACGCGGACCTCCCAGCACAGCTCGAGGGGCGGCCGCTCGCGGAGGTGGAGGTGCTCGGCGAGGCGCGTGGTCTGCTCGACGCGGCCGAGCTCGGGCTCACCGTGGGCGCACCGGTCACGCGCGCCGCGCTTCGCGCCTCCGCGCTCGCGCTGTTGTCCTCGGGCGACTGGGCTGACGTGAGCTACGACGTCGAAGAGGTCGCCGGCGGCGTGCGCGTCCTCGTCACGCTCGTGCCGCGCATCCTCCTCGCGCGCATCGAGCTCGAGGGCAACGAGTCGTTGACCGATCAGGCCGTGCTCGACGCGCTCGGTGTGCACGAAGGAGGCGAGCTCGCGGCCGGCAGGCTGGGGACGCTCCGCGCCTCGCTCTCGGAGGCGCTGGCTCAGCGCGGCTACGTGCGCGCGGTCGTCGACGTCTCGCTGCGGGACACGGACTCTCCCTCCCGCAAGGTCCTGCGCGTGATCGTGAGCGAAGGCGAGCCGCTGCGTGTGACGGAGCTCCGGTTCGTGGCGATCGGGCAGGGGCTCGACGGCGCCGCGCTCACGCCGCCCGAGGACGCCGAGGTCGAGGGCGCGATCGGTCTGGGCGCGGGAGAGATCCTCGATCGCTCGCGCCTCGAGGACGGCGTGCGTCGCGCCGAGGTGCAGCTGCGCGATCACGGCTACCTCGAGGCGCGCGTCGATCCTGCGTTGATCGATCTCGAGCACGGCGTGATCGTCATCCCCGCGCGCATCGGTCATCGCTACCGCGTCGCGATCCGTCGCCACGACCCGCTCACCCGCTTGGACGTCGAAGCCGTGCTCGAGCTGTCGAGCGAGCGTCTCTCGCGGCCCGTGATCGAGAACGTGCGGCTGCGCCTCGTCGCGCTCTACCGTCGTCACGGCTTTCTTCGCCCGATCGTTCGGATCCGTCGCACGCTCGATCCCGAGGAGCTCCGCCCCGAGGACGGCGAGCCTGATCCGCGGTTCGCGCTCATGACGATCGACGTCGAGCCGGGCCCGCGCGTGCGCGTGGTGGGCGTGTCGTTCCCCGGCGCCACGCACTTCGAGCCGGAGCTCTTGCGCGATCAGATCCGCAGCTACCTCGACGAGGACCTACCGAGCTCGCAGCCCTTCGAGCCCGTGGACGACGAGGTGGTGGATCGCCTCGTGACGGGGCGCGGCACGGCGCGTCGCAGCGTGCGCGCGCACATCGTGGACGTGCCGTCGTGGGTCTGGATGGAGGACATCTATGCCGAGGCCGTCGAGCACATCGCGGAGCTCTACCAAGCGGCGGGCTACCTCGATGCGAGCGTCGGACCCGCCGAGCTGCGCGAGCTCGAGGACGACGTCGCCGTCGTCACGGTGCCCGTGTACGAAGGCCCGCGCACGCTCGTCCACGACGTGCGGATCGTCGGCAACCAGCTCGTCGCGACGCACCAGATCCTCGAGGCCACGCAGATCCTCCGCGGCGAGCCCTTCAGCTACATCGCGCTCGAGGAGGCGCGACGACGCGTGCTCGCGCTCTACCAGGACCGCGGCCACTTCTTCGCGCGCGTCGCGCCCGTCGTTCACCGCTCGGGGGATCGCGAGCGCGCCGAGGTCGTGATCGAGGTGGTCGAGGGCTACCCGGTGCACGTCGGAGAGATCCGGGTGGAGGGGCTCTCCGGCGCGAGCGAAGACCTCGTGCGGCAGGCGATCCGTTTCGCACCGGGCGATCTCTATCGACCCGAGACCGTGAGGCAGAGCGAGGATGCGCTCTTGCGCCTCGGCGTGTTCTCGAGCGTGTCGATCACGCCCGTCGACCCGGAGCTCCCCGAACGATCGAAGAGCGTCGTGGTCACGGTGGCCGAGCGTCTGCCACAGGAGCTGGCGCTCTCGGGCGGCATCGGCACGGGCGAGGGCGCCCGTGGATCGTTCGAGTACACCTACAGGAACCTCTTCGGCTACGCGGTCTCGTTCTCGCTCCGCGCGCAGCTCGGTTTCCAGTTCTTCTTCCAGGACCAGGAGCTGAGACAGGCGTTCGAAGGGATCCCGTACGAGTCGCCCGACATGCCGGGGCGACCGGGTCTGAGCCTCGTCGATCGCCTCGAGCGCCGCATCACGGTCGGCCTCGCCGTGCCTCACATCCCGGGCCTGCCCGACGTGCGCGCGGGCCTCGATCTCGTGCACCTGCGCGACAACTTCCGCGACTTCGGCCTCGACAAGAACGGCGCGGTCCTGACGCTCACCTACCAACCCGAGCGTCGCTACACCGGCTCGCTCTCGACCGAGGTCGAGCAGAACACAGTGTCACTCTTCGACAGCAGCCAGACGCTCGAGGACTACCTCGCGAGCCCCGGCGTGATGATGGACCCTCGTATCCAGCGTCTGCTCCGCGTGCCCGCGGGCGTCTCGGCGCTCACCAGCATCCGCGGCGTGTTCGCGCTCGATCTGCGAGACAGCGCCTTCACGCCCACCGATGGCTTCTATGCGTCGGCGGCCCTCGAGTGGGCGCACACACTCGTGACGGAGCGCGAAGAGGACTACAGCCACTTCTTCAAGCTCACGCTGACGGCCAACGGCTACGTACGCATCGCCGATGGCTGGGTGCTCGCGCTCCAGGCGCGCGGTGGGCGCGTCTTCCACGTCGAGCCGCAGTCGCGTGTGTACCCGAACCGCGCGTACTTCCTCGGCGGCGTCGACTCGCTGCGCGGCTTCCTCCAGGATCAGGTGATCCCGCAGGACCAGGTGGAGGCCATCGACGAAGCGCGCCGCGCGGGCGCGCCGCTGCCAGCCTCCGCGATCACGCGCACCGGTGAGTTCTTCTATCTCGGGCGCGTCGAGCTCCGTTTTCCGATCGCGGGCGATCTCCAAGGCGGCGTGTTCGCGGACCTCGGCAACGTGTGGGCGTTCGCCGACGCGATGCGGCCCGACGATCTGCTCAACGTGCGTGTGTCGGCGGGCCTGGGCCTTCGTCTGTCCACGCCCGTCGGTCCGATCGCGGCGGACTACGGCGTGAACCTCACGCGTCGCGAGGACATCCAGGAGCCCTTCGGCGCGTTCCACTTCTCGATCGGCTTGTTCTGAGTATCCCGCGCCTCCGGCGCTCGATGCGGGGGCTCGACCCCCGCACCCCCATCGGTCCTTCGTCGCTTCGCTCCTCCATCCCTCGCGCCTCAAGGGGGCTTCGCCCCCGCCGGCTGGCTCCCCAGAAAGCGCTGATTGTTTCTCGGTCTCTGATCTGGCGCGCGTGTTTGGACTGGCGGATCCGTGACGGAGCCGTGACGTCGACGGTGCAAGTCGCTCGGTGTCTGACGCGTTCACCCGAGCGTCGCGATCTCGACGCGCACGACGCGTATCGGGGTGTGACATCAGCGACGCAACAGCGAGTGGAGGCGGCATGTACGAACGACGGGCGGTCTCGAGTCGGCTCTTGGATGGCGCGCGGGACCTCGCGTTCCGACACACGTTCCAGGGGCTCTTCGTCTACAACATCCTGTTCGAGGACTCGGAGGTGGACGAGGAGATCCTCGCGCTCGACGAGGGCTCGGACGTGCTCGCGATCAGCGGCGCGGGCTGCGGTGTGGCCGCGATGGTCTCGCGCTCGCCGCGCTCGATCACGGCGATCGATCTGAACGGTCACCACCTCGCGCTCGCGGCCCTCAAGGCCGAGGCCCCGCGCACGCTCGGTCGCTTCGGGACCTTCTACGACCTGCTCGGGCGCGGCTGGCACGCGGCGCCGCGTCCGCTGCTGGCGCGCATCACGCGGGACCTGCCGACGTGGATCGACGCGCACTGGCGCGAGCACCACGGAGTCTTTCGCCGCGGGCTCTACGGCGCCGGGCTCACCTCCGCGATGTTGGGCGCGTTTCGTCGCTTGTCTGGGGTCGACGAGAGCTGGCTGCGCTGGGCCTCCACGCTCGATGCGGAACGGCGCGCCCACGCGGTGGAGACGACGCTCGGCCCGCTGCTGCGCTCGCCGCTCTCTCGCGCGTGGATGTCGTCGCCCGCGCAGCTCGTCACGTTGGGGATCAACTTCGCGCAGCGCGACAGGTTGCTCGCCACCGAGCAGCGCGCGGACATGGCGGACTACGTCGTCGAGCACCTCAAGCGCCTCGCGACGACGGACGTGGGGACGAATTGGTTCATCTGGTACGCGATCGCGGGCCAGTTCGATCACGAGCGCGCCGATGCGGTGCCCCCGTACCTGCGTCGCGATCGCTTCGAGGCCGCGCGCACCGCGCGCACACGGATGCGCTACGAGCGCGTGAACGTGCTCGACGCGCTCGATCGCGCACCACGACGCGCGTACTCGCACTATGCGTTCCTCGACGCTGCGGACTGGCTCGATGCGCCCACGCAGCGACGACTCCTCGACGGTGTGCTCCGTACTGCGCGTGATGGTGCGCGGGTGGTCACGCGCACGGTCGAGGACGAGTGCATGGTGGAGCGCGCGGGGCTGCGCAGTCGGCTCAGACGGCTGGACGACGTGAGCGAGCGCGCGAGCCGCGCGGATCGCACACGGCAGTACCGACACGTGCACGTCTACGAGGTGAGCGCATGACCGACGCACCGAGCCACGAGGCCTTCGCGCCCACCGAGCGTGAGCGTCATCGACTCTTTCTCGACGACTACTACGGCTGGGCGGAGCCGATCTACGACCTCACCCGCAAGCCGTACCTGCTCGGTCGTGATCGCGCGATCGGGCGCATCCTGGAGCGTCCGTTCGCGCGCCTGGCCGAGGTGGGCGCAGGCACTGGACGCAACCTCGTGCGTCTCCATGCCGCGCGTCCGGACGCTTCGTACGTGGCGATCGAGCCCAGCGCGCCGATGCGGCGGAGGTTGGCGACCCGCTGTCCTTGGGCTCGCGCGCACGACGCGTTCGCGGAGGACGTCGACTACCGGGCGCTCTTCGGTCTCGCGCGTCCCGACGTGATCCTGTTCTCGTACTCGCTCTCGATGATCCAACACCCCGGCCGCGCGCTCCGCAGAGCGCGCGCGTCGCTCGCTCCCGGAGGCGAGGTGTTCGTGGTCGACTTCGGTGAGCTGCACCGCGTCCCGCGTGGGCTCGCGCGCTCGTTCCATCGCTGGCTCGACGCGTTCCACGTGCATCCCGTCGACCGCGGCCTGCTCGCCACCGAGCGTGCGAAGGTCGAAGAAGGCCCGCTCGGCTACTACCGCATCGCGCGCCTTCCACCGGCGCCCACACCTCGACCGAGCTGATCGCCCCGCGCGCGCTCGGCCTCCTCTGTCTCGCGCTGCTCGGTCCAGCGTCGACGCAGGCTCGCGCGCCGCTCGGGGTAGCGCGTGTCGAGGAAGCTCACCGCGAGCAGCCGATCGGTGCGGAAGTAGCGGAAGTCCTCGCGCAGCTCACACCACGCCACGAGCACCTGCATGGTGCTCACGTAGCCGATCAGGAACGGCCACACGGTGCGCTCGCTCGTCGTGCCCTGCTCGTCGACGTAGCGGAGCGCGAGCTTGCGTCCTTCACGACACCACGCGCGTAGGCGCCTCACGTCCACGTCGAGCGTCGCGCGCCGGTGTCGCGTCGGTGGCGTGCCCACGGTGGGCTCGTCGACGACGTCGCGCAGTCCCTTCGGCAGCACGTGCGCGACCTTCGCGAGCACGTCCACCGCGGCGCGCGCGAGCGAAGGATCGGCGTGCGCGATCACCCACTGCGAGCCGAGGACCACGGCCTCGATCTCGTCGGGGGTGAGCATGAGCGGCGGGAGATCGAAGCCACGCTCGAGCACGTAGCCGACGCCCGCCTCCCCGCGGATCGGCACGCGCTGTCCGATCAGCGCGGCGATGTCGCGGTAGACGGTGCGCTGGCTCGTCTCGATCTTCGCGGCGATCTCGCTCGCGGTCTGCGGGCGCGACGCGCGACGCAGCACCTGGATGATCTCGAAGAGGCGATCGGCGCGACGCATGACGCGGACGCGAGCCTAACAGCGGCCCCTCTATGACAGCGCGACGAGGACGACGTTCGAGATCACGCTGCCGAGCACGAAGAAGGGTGCGTTCAGCAGGCTGTAGAAGAAGGGGCGCGGGAAATTGGGGTTGATCGCGATGTTCACCACCATCGGCGTGAGGAAGCCGACGCCGATCAGCGCGCCGAGGCCGACAGCCTCGCCGTAGCCGGTCACCCCGAGCCCGCGCTGCAGCATCGCCGTGGTCACGATGATCACGAGGCTGCACACGAAGGGGCCCACGATGGCGAGGGTCGAGGGCTTCTGACCAGGCGGGTCGTTCCTCCCCAGCGCCACGCCGTAGTGCTTGCCCACGATCCCCATGAACCACACCGCACCGAAGAAGAAGTGCGTGATCGCCGCCACCGCCACCCCGACCCAAGGAACACTCCACATCACGCTCGACATCGTCGCCTCCGTAGTGGAGACGTGCGTAGCCGAGGCCTGTGGCCACCGTGATGGCAGCAGTGACGCGCATCGGCCCCGAGCGTGTGCGAGCGCGGGCTCGTGTCGCTCGGGGCCGCAGAGGTCGCGTCAGCCGCTCTTCTTGCCCGCCTTCTTGGCGGCCTTCTTCGGGGCCTTCTCGGCCACCTTCACGCCGGCCTTCTTGGCCACCTTCGTCGCCGCCTTCTTCGCGGTCGCGGCGACCTTCTTGGTCGTCTTCTTCGCCGCCGCTGTGGCCTGCGTCGTGGTCTTCTTGGCGGCCGACGCAGCCTTGCGGCTGCTCTTCTTGGTCGACTTCGTGACCTTCGCGAACGCCTTCTTCACCGGCTCGACGATGTTCTTGTTCAGGAGGTCGGAGGCCTCCTCCATCAGCGTCGGGCCCGTGTTCTTCTTGCTGGCCATGTCTTCCCTTTCGGACCGCGGACGGCCCTCTCTTGGTGTCTCGGCGCACGCGTGAGCCAGATGCGTGCCCGGTGTCGGAGCGGCCTGCGGGGTCTCGGCTGCGTCGTTTCAGTCGCACGTGTGGCGCGGGAGACACACGCAGCGGCGATCGATCAGCTGGGCGCGAGCGGGGGTGCGTCGCTGCGCGGCGTCGCGGGGCTCGTGCTCTCGACCAAGTGGTTCTGGCCGCTCTCGGTCTCCCACGCAGCGGAGAACGACTCAGCGCCGCCCGCGACCGAGGTGACATCGGCGAGGTGGAACCAGGAGGCCTGCGCCCGGTCGGCGTCGACGTCGAGCACGATGTAGCCGCGCCGAACGAGGTCGAGGTACTTGATGTGTGGGCCGTCGGTGGGGAGGCGGTCGCGCAACAACCGCTCTGCGCCGGGGCCGGCGCCCGGCGACGTGATGCCGGGACAGATGAACTCGACGGCGAGCGCGCCCTCGCCCGTGGCGGGTGTGTAGGTCGATGGGTCGGTGGGCGTGGGCGTCAGATCACTGGCCCACGAGGAGTGGATGTCTCCGGTCAACACCACGACGTCATCCCGCTCGCCCGTGGGGTTGTCGGCGAGAAACGAAAAGAGCCGATTGCGCTGAGCAGGATATCCGTCCCATGCGTCGGTGTTCAGGATGACTGGCAGTTGCGCCACCATCACCTGCTGACAGAGCACCTTCCACCGTGCCGTGCTGGTGCGCAGTCGCTCGAGCAACCAGGCCTCTTGATCCGTCCCGATCAGCTGGCGCGTCTCGTCGTCCAGGGTGGGATCCGAGGTCCCGGCCGCCTGCGGATCGCGGGCCCAGATGCGCGTGTCGAGCACCACGAGATCGACGAGATCGCCATAACGGAGGGCGCGGTAGAGCTGGAGGCGCGGTCCTTCGCTGGGATCGCGGAATGGCATCCACTCGCGGTAGGCGCGCGAGGCTGCGGCGAGTCGATCCGACCAGCTGCCCTCGTCGGGCTCGTGGTTGTTCGCGCCCGTGGCGTAGGAGTTGTCCGCCGTCTCGTGGTCGTCCCACGTCGTGATGAACGGGTGCTGTCGATGCGCCTCTTGGAGATCGCGATCGAGCTTGTAGTGTGCGTGGCGACGTCGATAGTCCTCGAGAGTCACGATCTCGTGCGGAGGGTCGTAGTCGCGCACCTCGCCGTACTTGCCGGTGCCGTACTCGTAGATGTAGTCGCCGAGATGGATGACCGCGTCGAGGTCCGCGCGCTCCGCGATGCGTCGGTAGCCGTGGAAGTAGCCGTGCGCGTAGCTCGAGCACGAGCACACCGCGAAGCGGAGGCGCGAGACCTCGCCCTCGGGCGCGGTGCGGGTGCGCCCGATCGGCGAGGTCATCGCGCCGAGCCGGAAGCGATAGAAGTAGGTGGTGGCGGGGGCGAGGCCCGTGGCGTCGACCTTCACCGTGAAGTCGCGCTCCGCGTCCGTCTCGAAGGTGCCGCTGGTCACGAGGGTCGCGAAGTCCGCGCTCGTCGCGATCTCCCACTCGACCGTGACCGCAGCGGTCTGCTCGCTCACGCGTGTCCAGAGCATCACCGCGCTCGGCAGCGGATCACCAGATGCGACGCCGTGATGGAAGGTGCCGGTGGGCGGAGGGCCTGCGTCCCAGCCCGGTCCGCCATCGTTGCCCGCGTCGGGCACCGTGTGCGCATCGGGCGGCGAGGACGCGTCGTCCATCGGCAGCATGGAGGCGTCGGGGGTGCTCTCGCCCGGCCCGCAGCCGACGATGGTGGCTGCCGACACGGTGAAGAGGCCGCGCATCGCGTCGCGGCGGGAGAGGCGCTTCGACTCGTCGTTGGACATGGGCCGCGAGTGTCATCCGAAATCGACGCGCCGATGCCACAGGTTCGTGACGTTCGCAGCGGTGGGTGGGCGCAGGCCCGACGACACCGGGGCTTGCCTCGCGGCGAGACGCGCGTACCCTCCGCCCTCCCATGAGCACGAAGAACGAATTCCTCTTCGACAAGCGCATCATCCAGCGCAACGTCGACAAGGGCCTCCTCGACGCGAAGACCGCCGACAAGACGCTCGCCAGCCTTCCCGACCGCGCGGACAACGTCGCGATCTCCTCGTACGACGACGACGACGACGCGCCCGACGACATCTCCGACGACGAGGAGTGAGCCTCGTGTCCGACGAGCAAGACCACGAAGACGACCTCGCGCCGCTCCCCGATCCTCGGACCGGGGGCGATGGCGCGCCGCCGATCGACTTCGCGACGTTCGTCCTGTCGCTCAGCGCGACCTGCATGATCCAGCTGGGCGACCTCGAGTCCCCCGACGCCGAGGCCGATCTGAACGGGGCCAAGCACACGATCGAGATCCTCCAGGCGCTCGATCGCAAGACGCGCGGCAACCTCTCCGGTGAAGAAGAGAAGGTGCTCGGGCACGTGCTCTCGGACCTGCGCCAGCGCTACCTCGCCAAGGTCGCGAAGTAGCGCGGTCGGGCCTCAGCGCCGGGTGCGGTTGTACGCGTCGACGACCTGGTTGTACTTGTTCATGACGCGGCGGATCGCGGCCCCCGCCTCACCCGCTGGGAAGACACGACCCGTCTCGACCGCACGACGCAGCTCGATCGCCTCCGCGACGAGCTCACGCGCGTAGCTGCGGTACGAGCCACCCGTGTCGATGGTCGCCGACTCGGGCGCAGCGATCATCTCGTCGGCGGCCTGCTGGTACGCATCGACCGCTGCGTCGAACGCCGCCGCGTCGGACGCCACGATGCGGTAGCCATCGTCGACGGGCTCGACCTCGAGCGCATCGGCCAGGCTGATCATCGCGTTGGCCATCCCGATCGCGCGCTCCACGAGGTACTCGCCACGCCGCGCCGGGTCGGCCGCGAGCTCGGCGAGGCGGAGATCGAGCGCCGCGCGCTCGAGGCGCGACACCACGAGGTGCAGCTGATCGCTCGCGAGCAGGAACGCATCGAGCGCTGCCGTGAGGCGCGGATGGAGGGCGCTCGCCCCCGCGCCGCCGTCGTCGAGGAACGTCTCGCGCTCGTAGTACGTGCGCGCCTCGACCACGAGGGGCGCGAGCGTCTCGAGCGTGGTGACGTACGAGGTGGAGGCCGCGTCGAGCTCGGCCGATGCGTTCGGCGAGGCGAGCATGCGGTCGTGCGCGGCGCGGCACGCGGGCACCGCCGCGTCGGGGAACGCGAAGAAGTACGACTCGACTCGGTCGAGGTCTTCGTCGCCGTGCGGGCCCGTCTCCGAGACGACCGAGAGATAACGAGAGCGCACCTCGCGCGCCTCGCTCCCGAAGCGGTTCACGCACGCCTCGACGACGAGGCTCGCGCGCTGGGACGCGAGGACCTCGGGCGGCGTGGGAGGGGGCGGCGGCGTCGCTGGGGGCATGGGCGCCACCGGTTCGGTCATGATCGGCTCCGCCGCGCCACCGAAGCAGCAGCCCGAGGCCATCGTCGCGAGGGTCATCATCCACCACGCCGTCAGCGATCGACCCGCGTCTCTCGTGTCCCTCATCAGCCCTCCATTCGCACGGGGCGTTCACACGGCCCGCTGGTTGGTTCTGGCTAGCACGCGCGCTCCACGCGCCGCAATCGGCGTGCGTTAGGATGCGCGACCCATGACGCGCAACCTGACCCTCCGTCTCGACGCCTACGACCGCGACGCGCAGCGCATGATCCACGCGGCGCAAGCCCTCGCGGACGAGCGCAAGCATCCCGAGGTCGAGCCGCTGCACCTCCTGCATCGCCTGCTCGAGCGCAACGAAGGCACGCAGGCGATCGTGCGCCGCGCAGGCGCGGATCCGACGGAGGCGTTGCTCGAGGCCGAGCAGCTCGTGCGCCGCATGCCCAAGGCGGATGGCGTGGTCGCGTACTTCTCGCCGCGCATGCACGACCTCCTCGCGCGCGCAGAAGGAGAGGGCGCGCGCGACAAGGGCTCGGCCATCACCAACACGCACCTCTTGCTCGCGCTGGTGCTCGACACCGCAGGGCCCGTCGCGCAGGTGTTCAAGCGCGTCGGCCTCACCTCCACCATCGTGCGCGGCGCGCTGCAGAGCGACGTCAACGACGCGCGTGGATCGAGCCCGGCGGTCTCGGGCAGCGGCGGCGCGAGCGTCGCAGGGAGCGCTCGCGGCAAGGATCCCATCGAGGCCAACGGCATCGATCTCGTCGCGCGTGCGCGCAGCGGCGCGCTCGATCCCGTGATCGGCCGCGACGGCGAGGTGCGCCGCATGCTGCAGGTGCTCGCGCGCCGCTTCGAGAACAACCCGCTGCTCGCCGGCGAGCCGGGCATCGGCAAGACGGCGATCGTGCACGCTCTCGCGCAGCGCATCGCGAGCGGTGACGTGCCGGCGGTGGTCGCGGGCAAGCGCCTCGTGTGGCTCGAGCTCGCGACGGTGCTCGCGGGCGCGCGCCTCAAGAGCGAAGGAGAAGATCGCGTGCGACAGCTGCTCGCGGCGGCGCGCGACGCGGGCGACGTGATCCTCGTGCTCCCCGATCTGAGCTCGCTCGTGGGCGACCGCGCACAGCCTGGCCTCGCGGCGCTGCTCGGCAGCGCGCTCGGCCGCGGCGAGCTCCGCGCGATCGGCCTCGCCTCTCCGAGCACGGTGAAGAAGCTCGCCGAAGAAGAGCCTTCGCTGTCGCGTCGCTTCGTCGGCATCGTGATCGAGCCGCCCTCGCCCGAGGAGGCCGTCGCGATCGTGCGAGGCATCGTGCACCGCTACGAGGCCAAGCACGCCGTGCGCATCGCGGACACCGCGATCCAAGCGGCCGTGCGCTTGTCGCGTCGCTACGTGCCGTCCGCGAACCTGCCCAAGGTCGCCATCGATCTGATCGACGAGGCTGCCGCGCGTGCGCGCGTCGAGCTCGATGGAAAGCCGGCCGATGTCGACGCTGCCGAGCGTCGGCTCGAGCGGCTCGAGGCCGAGATCCGATCGCTCGCGGACGACACCGACGACGAGAGCAACCGGACGCGCGGCGCGCTCGAGGTCGAGGCCAACGAGCTCCGGCCCAAGGTCGAGGCGCAGCGCGCGGCGTGGAGCGGCGGCGCGGCGAAGCAGGCAGACCTCAAGCGCATGGAGGCCGAGATGCTGGGCCTCCAGAAGCGCTACGACGAGGCCACGCAGGCCGGTGATCACGGGCGCGCCGGCGAGCTGCGGTTCGGTGCCATCCCGCTGCTCGAGAAGCAGCTCGGCGAGGCGCGCGCGCAGGTGGGCACGCTCCAGCTGCGCAACGACCGCGTGACCGAGTCCGACGTCGCCGACGTGATCGCCGCGTGGACCGGCGTGCCCGTGAGTCGGATGCTGCAAGCCGAGCAAGATCGCCTGCTCCAGATGGAGCACCACCTCACCGAGCGCGTGGTCGGTCAGGACCTCGCCGTCTCGGCCGTGTCGAAGGCCGTGCGCCGCGGTCGCGTGGGTCTGCGGGACGCGCGCCGTCCGATCGGTTCGTTCTTGTTCCTCGGGCCGACGGGCGTGGGCAAGACCGAGCTCGCGAAGGCGCTCGCGGAGTTCCTCTTCGACGACGACGCTTCGCTCACGCGCCTCGACATGAGCGAGTTCATGGAGAAGCACATGGTCGCGCGCTTGCTCGGCTCACCGCCGGGCTACGTCGACAGCGAAGAGGGCGGCTTCCTCACGGAGGCGGTGCGTCGGAGGCCCTACAGCGTCGTTCTCTTCGACGAGATGGAGAAGGCCCACCCCGACGTCTTCAACATCCTCTTGCAGGTGCTCGACGACGGTCGCCTCACCGACTCGCGCGGTCAGCTCGCGCACTTCTCAGACACCGTCGTGATCATGACGAGCAACGTGGGCAGTCCGGTGATCCTCGATCACGAGTTCCCGCCCGATCCCGAAGACGGTGGGGGCGACGACGAAGAGGTGCAGCGCGCGTCGCGCGACTCCTTGCGCAAGAAGCTCGAGGGAGAGCTGCGAGGACACTTCCGCCCCGAGTTCCTGAACCGCATCGACGACGTGGTGATCTTCGAGCCGCTCGGCAAGAAGGAGCTACGCGGCATCGTGGAGATCCAGCTGCGTGGTCTCGCGAAGATGCTCGCGGATCGACGCATCACGCTGAGCGTCTCGGACGCGGCCAAGGCTCGCCTCGTCGATCTCGGGCACGAGCCCGCGTTCGGAGCCAGGCCGCTACGCCGCGTGATCCTCAAGAACCTCCAGGACCCGCTCGCGGAGGCGATCCTCCGCGGCGGCTACGCGCCCGGCGACACGGTGCTCGTCGACGTGAAGGAGGAGGTCTTCACGTTCGAGAAGAAACAAGTCGGCGCGTGAGCGTGCGGGGATCTGGACCCGAGTGAGGGGAGGGAGCCCGCTCGGCGGGCTTGCCACGAAGAACGGATCGTTCTCACTGCCCCGGGATTGAACCCCGGGGTGCGATGATCGGCAGAGTGGAAACGAGCCCATCAGCCCCGATTGCACGTCGGGCCGCGTCGACTGCACGGCGGGGGACGAGCCCCCGCCCTACCTCAGTTGTCGTCGAACACGTCAGACCGCGCATCGCCGTGAGCCGAGGTCGGACTGCCAACGACATTGGACCGGTTCGACATCCCCTGAGTCAGAGCTCACCCTCGTCCTCGGGAACCGGCATGTACTCCATGGGCGCTTTCTGGAACCCCTCCCAGAAGACATAGAGTCGACCGCACGAGCGGCACTTCAGAAACGACTTGCACGCGGAGTACACGACTTCCGCATCGACCTGACCCTCGAATGGTCGAAGTCGATGTCCGACATGAACCGCCACTCGTCGGGACAGGGAATGGCGCCAAAGCTGATTCGGCACCCGCAGTTGCATGAGATTGCCGGCATGTGGCCACTCTACATCGCCAGCTCGCGACGAGAACCGCCGTAGGCGCGATGCGCGATCAGACCGCTTCGTGGAAGGGGCCCTCGATCACGTAGGTGATCCCGATCTCTCGCGTGCCGCCGCGCTGCGACGAGAAATAGAGGCGCGTGCCGCTGGGATCGAAGGCCGGGCCGGTGATCTCGGAGCCGTCCTGTCCTTCGATCTGCATCAGCGCCTTGAGCGTGCCGTCGGGCAAGATCGCGACGATCTGCATGTCGCCGCCGTCTTCGGCGACGAGCACGTCGCCGCAGCAGGTGACGGTGAGGTTGTCGACGCCGCGGAGGATCGGATCGGGGTGCGTCGCGGCGTCGTAGAGCACGCTGATCGACTCGCCCGCGACATCGTACGCGCGCACGTGGTTGTCGCCCTTGCTCGAGAAGTAGACGACGCCCTCGTGGAACCAGATGCCCTCGCCGCCGTCGAAGTGCGTCGCGGCCGCGACCTGATCGCGCGTGTCCACTGCGCCGAGGAACTGTGGGTCGGGGACCTCGTGCCACGTGACCGCGCCATCACTGGCCACCTGCGCCACGTGCAGCGTGCCCGTGCGCAGATCGGGGTGACCCATCGCGGTGAACGTGGCGGGCGTGAACCGATAGAAGCAGCCCTCGGCGTGATCTTCGGTGAGGTAGAGGCGGCCTTCGGCGTCGACGCAGACAGCCTCGTGCTTGAAGACACCGAGCGCAGGGCGCGCTTGCGGGGCCTGCATCCCGTGCGGATCACACTCGTGCACCATGCCGCGCGGGGTCTCTTCGCACGACAGCCAGCTGCCCCACGGTGTGCCGCCGCCGGCGCAGTTGATGTTCGTGCGATCGAGGATGCGCTGCGCCGAGACGATCGCGCCGCTCGCATCGAATCGCATCGCGCCCACACCCCCGCGCAGCGGCATCTCGGAGTTCGAGACGTAGATCCAGCCGCCGTCCGTGGTGGCGAAGCAGGTGCCGCCGTCGGGGTACGTGTGCCACGTGTAGCCGGTGCCCGAGACCTCTTCGCCCGCGATCGCGAGGATGCGGGCAGTGAAGCCAGGGGGAACTCGCACGCCGTCGGCGTTGGCGGCGCCGAGCGGTCCGATGCTCGAGATCAACGATCGCAGCGCGGGTCGCGCGGGCATCGGGTTCGGCACGAACGGGCTCGAGAACGCGTCGGGGTGAATCACGGCGTCGACGATCGGCGCATCGCTCGCGAGGGCATCGAGCTCGACGGCGGCGTCCGCCGCGCTCGCGTCCGGGGTAGGCGCAGGCCCGTCACAGCCAGGCAGCACGCGTCCCGCGACGAGCGAGGCGAAGCTGGCGAGGCCACCACGGAGGACGGTGCGTCGCGGCAGAGGCCGCACGAAGGGAAGTCGCATTGCGACAGGATAGCGACATTCGTGTGTCGAACGTCGACACATTCGTCGCTGTCCTATGCGCCGCGCTCGAGGACGCGGGCGTCGCTGACGGCCGACGCGGTGCCGGTCGGGAAGGTGCCAGAGATGCCCGCCTCGTGGGAGCGCATGGGCCCGCGCCACGCTTCCGGCAGCTCGCGTGGTCGGCCGAGGAGATAGCCCTGACCGAACGCGACCCCGAGGCGTCGTACCGCGGTGAGCTCGGCGGCCGTCTCGATCCCCTCGACGATGAGGATCATGCCGACCTCGTCCGCGAAACGAACGAGCGACCGTAGGAGCGCGAGACGGTACGCGTCGGCGTCGATGCCGCGCACGAGCTTCATGTCGAGCTTGGCCACGTCGGGTCGCAGCTCGACGAGCCTGTTCAGCGAGGCGTGGCCCGCGCCGAGATCGTCGAGCGCGATGGCGAAGCCTTGCTGCGCGTAGCTCGGGACGAGCCGCGCGAGCCGCGTGGCGTCGAGCAGCGGGTCACGCTCGCCGAGCTCGATGACGACCTGCAGGTCGTTCAGCCCTGCCGCCTCCAGCGTCGCGCGCGTGAAGCCGCTCGTGTGCTCCGGATCGTCGATGCAGCGCGAGTCGACGTTGAAGAACCAGCGAAGCTCACCGGGCACCGTCGCGGCGGCGATGCGAGAGATCGCGAGCGCGCGCCACGCGCGATCGAGCCGCAACAGCGTGCCTCGCGCGTGCGCGAGCTCGAGGAGGTGATCGGGACGGTGCACGACGCCGCGCGCTCGCGAGCGTGCTCGCCCGAGCACCTCGTAGCCGAACGGACGGAACGTCTCGAGATCGACGATGGGTTGGAACGCGACGTCGAGCTCGACGTCGCCCAAGAACAGCTCGTCCATGGCGCGATGCTGCGATCGCTCCGCGGCAGCGTCGCGACCTCGACGTGAACAGCGTGTCACCTCGCGTCGGTGGGATGCGCGCTCCAGTGCAACCGCACGACGCTGCGGGCCGGACAGCGCTCCACCTCCACGACGACGCGGTCGTCTCCGTCCGCGTGATGCACGCGCAGTGGCCGCTCGCGTCCGGAGCCGAGATCGAGCAGGCTCGCGAAGGCGTCACGCCGCTGCTCGCCGAGCCCCTCGACCGTCAGGGATGCGCGTGAGGTCGCGTACCGATTGAACAGGGTGACGGTGGGGAAGGGCGCCGCCATCGCGCCCTGCGTACGTCGCAGCTCCTCCACGGTGCGAGGGACTGCAGCCAGCACGTCGAGCTCCGTGGAGTCGCTCAGCGGCACGTCGATGGACGCGGGCAGCGCGGCGGCGCGAAGGATGATGCGACCGTGGTGGTCGCGCTGGACGAGCGATCCGTCGGCGAGGCCGTCGACCACCTCTTGATAGCGCGAGAGCGTGCGGCCCTCGCCCAGAGCCAGCGCACGCACGCGCCGCGAGTCGAAGCGCGCACGGCCGTGACGGTGCGACGTGCGCAGCTGCACGAGCGAGCCGTTGCTCGCGAGGGCAGGGCCCATGCGTGGCTCGTGCGCAGTCGTCGGCGTGGTGCGCCAGCGCGCGCCCAGACGTTCGGCCCACACCAAGGGTCGGCTCGCGAGCTGCGCGGCGGATCGCCCCTTCCAGCCGAAGCTGACGGTCTCGACGGCGAGCGCCGCGTCGTCGAGCTCGACCACGTTGAACGAGGGCCAGATGCGCACGGGATCACAGCCCGTGTGGGGCGCCCCCGACCACTGCTCGTCCGCCCGGGCCGACCACCGTTGTGCTGTGGCCGCGCTTCCCGCCGACGCGAGGATGACGTCGCCTTCTCCGTCTCGCATCCCATCGAGCTTGCGGGCGCTCGCGATGTGCTTGTGACCGTGCAGCACGAGCACGGCGCGCTCGAACGAGTGCAGGAGCGAGAGCACCGAGCCAGCGCCCATCGCCGTCATCGTCAGCTCCTCACGGTCGGCGTGGGTGACGAGCACTGGCAGGATGCGGTGGAGGCTCGTGTGCGCGAGCCTGCTCAAGCGGTGCGTCTCGATGGGCCCCGTGTCGGTGACCGGCGTGGGCACGAGGTGATGGTGGAGCAAGAGGATGAGCGGCCACTCGGGCTGCTCGTCACCGATCCTCGCCACGGCGTGGAGGAGATCCTCGCTCCGGACGTTGCCGCCCGCCGAGAGGTAGCCAGTCGGCAAGTAGCTGGAGTCGTAGGCGACCAGATGCACGGGCAGTCCGTGGAAGGCGTGAGGCACCACCTCGGCGAGGTGGGGCGTGCCGCCGTGGACCCACAGCTCGGGCGGGGCCGCCGCGCGCAGGGCATCGAAGAGCACGGCGCGGTGAGGTCCGAACAGGCCCATGCGACGCCGATCGTGGTTGCCTGGGACGATGACGGTGGGGACGCGCTCGCCGCGACCGAGCACGCGCTGGAGGTTCTCGTGCAGGGCCAGCACCTCGCGGACCGCGAGCGTCGGGTCGAGCGTCGAGGTGTCGAACACGTCGCCCGTGACGACGATCAGATCGACTCGACGATCACGAGCGGCGCGGTCGGCTTCCAGCGCCGCGACGAGGCACGCCAGCACACGCTCGCTCTCGGGGTCGCCGCTCAGCAGATGAAGATCGGAGAGATGGACGACGACTCCCATGACACCTCGAAGCGCTGCACTACGCGCTCTGGATCACGGGAACGCGAGGGATCCGTGACGGCGTCGTGACTTCGACGCAGCGAGCGGCCTCGTCACCGCACGTTCACATGTTCGGTGCGTCCACCCGCTACTGCCGGCGCATGGCACTCCAGCACGTCGTTCGTTGGCTCCTCCCGCGCAGCGATGACTTCTACGTGTTCCTCGAGCGGCAGGCGCAGGCCACCCACGCGGGCGCGACCGCGCTCGGGCAGTTCGTTCCGGGAGCCTCGATCGACGAGGTGATCGTCGCGGTGCAGTCGCACGAGCAAGCCGGCCACGCAGCGCTGCACGATCTGGAGGAAGCACTCCAGCAAGCGTTCGTGACTCCCATCGATCGGGATGACCTCCAGCATCTGTCGAGTGAGCTCCAACGGGTGCTGGTGCTGATCGGCTCGACAGCGCGTCTCTGCAGCCTCTTCGCGCTTCCGTCCCCCACGCCACCCATGACGGAGCTGATGACGATCCTCGCGCACTGCACTGGCCAGCTGAGCGGGATGCTCCCCGCGATGCGGCGCCACGACTACGCCTCGCTGATGGCGACGAGCCGCACGCTCCGCAAGGAAGCCAAGCGAGCGCAGCTCGTCTCCCGCAGCGCGATCTCGGCCGTCTTCCACGACCGCGAGGACGCGAAGGAGATCCTGCGCGAGATGCGCGTGATCGAGCAGCTCGGGCATTCGGTGGACCGCTGTGAGCGCGTGGCGGACCGCCTCGCGAACCTCGCCGTGAAGCACGGCTAGTTGCAGCCGACGTCGGATTCAGAAATCGAGGGCGAAACCGAGGCCTGCGTCGCCGGGGCCGCTGGTCAGCCGCGCTTGCAGATCGGGATAGGCGCGCCGAAACGCATCACGTCGGTTCGTGGAGCCCACGTCGTAGGAGATCGCGACCGCCAGGGTGATCACGTGACCGACCAGCGCGAGGGCGCCCGCGCCGAACAAGACGGCGCCGGCCGCCCCCGTCGAGCCACCGAAGGAGCCTCCGACGATCAGCACCGCGCCGATCACCACGCCGGCGCCGCCCGTCGCGAGCAGCACGCTCGAGCTGATGTAGAGGGCGGTCGCCACCGAGCTTCGGCGGTTGATGTCGTCGAGCGTGAGCTGGGGGACGGCGACGCCCACTTCCGCGGCGACGGCGAGCGCAGGCGAGGGCGCGGGGGGCACTTCGGTCGTGGGCGCTGCTTCGGCAACCGATGCCGCGGGCGAGTTCGCGGGCGTCGCGTCCGTCGCGGGAACGGCGACGTCGTCCGTCGTCGCGTCCTGCGCGATTCCCTGCGACACATCGAGAACGAACACGACAACCAGCGAGAGCGCCAAGAAGGAACAACCACGTGTCATGACGCGGAGCGTGCGGCAGGACGTGCGTGCGCCACAAGACCAGTTTGGCGTGGCGTTCCGACCCCGGCGGACGCGACAGGCACGTTCCGCCGCGGGTGCGCCTCCGACGCTTCGCCGAGAGACGCACCGCCAGCGGGGCGCGCCAACGTAGCGCCCGTGTCACTGCGAGTTTGGAGTCGTGTGCCGCTCAGGCTTGCGCGACGTCGAGGTGCCGAGCGACGAGCCGGTAGAGAGCGTCGCGGCAGGCCTCGAGGCTTCGAAGGTGCTCGCGGTCGGCCGTGTCGCGGACCCTGGGGAGAAACGAGGTGATCTCACGGTCCATGCGCGCGAGCTCGACGAGCGCCAAATCGAGCTGACCCCAGCGCGCCGTTCGCGTGAGCCGCGAGTCGCTCGTCTCCGTCTTGGTGTGGTTCGTGGGCACGCGTCGAGGATGCTCACGGAGCGCGTGTCTGCCCGGAGCAAGCCTGCGACGGAGTCGCGTCGTTTCGTGTCGCGTCGAAGAACGCACGATGTGAGGGATGCGATGGGTCGGTGCTCTCGCACTGGCTCGAGCCGGCTCGAGTCTCGTCCCGTCCACCGACGCTCGAGCACGGTCAGAGCACGATGCCCTCGTGCCGAAGCAGCTCGATCAGAGCGTCCTCGACGATGCGTCGGGCAGCTGCTGTGTTGCGGTGGAGCAGGGCGTGGACGCGCGCGTCGTCCGTGCTCCGACTCTCGCACGCGGCGGCGTAGTCCTCGAAGGCGCCAAGCGAGAGCAAGAGCTCCGACAGATGGTTCGGACACTCGCACTCGACGCGCGACTCGATCTCGCGCAGCCGCCCGAGCTGCTCGCGCGTGAAGCGTCGAGGAGCGAGATCTGCAGCGACCGCAACGCTCGGCGTGTCGGGGTCCTGTCGAGCGTCATCGCCCGAGAGCAGACCCTTCACGATCACGCTCGTCATGTGCGTGCGGAGCACGTCGAGCGAGATCGGGGCCTTCACCGGGCGCGTGCCGGTGCGAGCCGCCTCCCGGATCACTTCACGACGCGCGAAGTGATAGAGGAGGATCACGAGCTCAGCGCCCGTGGCGGCACCCAGCTCTCGTGCCCGTCGCGCGGCGTGTTCTTCACCACCGAGCAGGTCGAACGAGAGCGCGAGCACGGTGAGCCCCAGCCGCGGGCCCTCGGAGGCCAGGCGCGTGGGATCCGTGCCCATCCAGACCACCTCGACCGGCGCGAGGGCGTCGCGGTGGACCGCGATCTGAGCAGGGAGCACGTCGTCGAGGATCGCCAGCCTTGTCACGGACAGTCGACTGGTGCCGAGCCCACGTGGCGTCAAGACGCGTCTCGCGCGATCGAGCCGTGTTGTTCCAGTCGGGCGTCAGGGGGCATGCGAGAGCCGACCCGCATCGAGGCGCGTCCACGCGTCCCGCTCGTGCGCAGGCAGCAGCACCGTCGGGTGTGCGCGGAGCTGCCGTTCGAGCACGCGCAGCGTGGCGCGTGCATCGCGCGGGGACTCGCAGATGCCCGCGATCACACCTCCGTGGAGCTGCGCGAGCGAGAAGACGGCGTCGCCCGCGAAGAGGAGCCGCGTACCGTCGTCCGCGCGCGCCACGAGGCCGAGGTGTCCTGGCGAGTGCCCCGAGAGGAGGACCACCGAGAGCTGTCCGTCGGCCGTCACGGGCACCGAATCGGGGATCTCGTCGAAGGGTCGTCCCGTCGCGCGCACGAGCGTGGGCACCACGGCGGGCGGCCAGTGCGCGACGAGCGCGCCCTGATGGGCGGGCCAGTCCGCGGCGCCCACGTACACGTGCTCGCTCCGAAGCACGGACAGCGCGTCGGCGTGATCACCGTGGCGATGCGTGACGATGACGCCTCGCACGCGCTCGGGATCGAGGCCGAGCGCCTGCATGCGGCGGTCGATGCGCTCCTCGGCGCGGAACGCGAGACGCAGCTGGTGTCGATAGAACCAGCGCGTGCCTTCGTCGCAGTCGAGCTTGCTCGCGTCGTGGGTGTCCTCGCGCTGGCCGGGATCGACCACGAACACGCCCTCGGGGTGCTCGATCACGTAGCTCGTGATCGGCATCCACTCGGTCCACCGACGATCGAGCACGATCGCGGGCAGGCGCAGCACGTCGGGCACCGACAAGGTGCGGTGCGCTTCCTTGCACGACACGAAGCCCGACCGCAGCGCGTGCACGGTCAGGGATCCGAAGCGCCGCGTGAGGACCGCGCGCTCGTGCCAGGGAGGCGGCGGGACGACGCTCACGAGCGACCTCCTTCGGCCAGCGTGACGAGCGCTTCGAGGACACCCAGGAGCGTGGGGCGAACGCGCGGGCCGAGGACCCATCCGCGACACCGGCCGCCCACGCGCTCGAAGCGGACGTCGTGGGTCCCACGCCAACGCGTCACCGCACGCGCGAGGTCCCGCGTCACTCGGAGCGGTCCGGGGGCAGGCGGGTGGTGAAGGCGCATCCCGTCTCGTGGCTTCGTGTCTGTGGTGAGCATTGCTCACTTGCGGCTGGGGCCGGGCCCGTGGCACGTCAAGCCATGGCGATCACCCGTGGACCCAAGCGCACGACGGCTCGCGCAGAGGAGCCTCTGGCGGCGCGAGACCCCGAGGCTCGGCGCGCGGCGCTGCTGTCGAGCGGAGCTCGTGCGTTCGCGGCCAAGGGATACGAGGCATCGAGCGTGAACGACATCGCGCGCGACGCGGGCGTCTCGGTCGGCACGCTCTTCAAGTACTTCCCCGACAAGGCGGCCCTGCTCGAGGCCGTGCTCGCCGACATCGAGCACGACTTCGTCGCGGCGATGTCACGGCCCGAGATCCACGTGGGGCCCTATCCCGATCGCCTGCCGGCCATGATGCGAGCGCTCTTCGGCCTCGCGGCGCGTCGCGAGCACTTCTTCTGGGCGCTCACCTCGGGCACACACGCGCTACGCGGGCCGCGCTCCGCGCAACCGGGTGATGCGATCCGCGCCGCGATCGAGCGCTTCGTGCGCGAGGGCATCGCGCGAGGAGAGATGCGCGACGTCGGAGATCCGGGGCGCGTCGCGGCGGTCGCGTTCGGGATGGTCGAGGCGGCGATGCGCGGGTGCTTCGTGCTCGAGGAGGGACGGAATCGGGAGTCCTGGGTGCGCTTGACCGCCGATCTCCTCGGACGCCTCGTCTCGCGCTGAGCCCCCGTTGCGCAGGAGAACGTCGCGACGCGACCCGAGGTGAGCAGCGCTCACGAAGGGCATGCGGCGCGCGCTTGCTGGAGCGTGAGCCCTACGAGCGCGACCAGCGCGAGCATCCCTCCGAGCAGCACGGCCCAGCGCGCTGGTTCCTCGAGCGACAGGCGCCGGCGCGCGATCGCCGTCAGCGGCAGGATCTGGAGTGCGCCGCTTGCGATCCGAGGACGCGTTTTCTATGATGACCTTCATCTCATGCGCTACCCCGATTCACACAAGCTCGAGGTGAAGGAGAAGATCGTCCGCGCCGCGGGCCGGCTCCTGCGGCGCGACGGCCTGGATGCCGTGAGCATCCCCGGCCTCATGAAGGAGGTCGGCCTCACGCACGGCGGCTTCTACAACCACTTCGCCGATCGCGACGCGTTGGTCGTCGAGGCCGTGCGGGTCGCTGCGCGCGAGGGTGCCATCGCCGACGAGTCGCGGGACTTCGCGGCGACCGTTCGCGACTACCTCTCCGAAGGGCACGCTGCGCACCCGGAGCTCGGCTGCGTGCTCGCGGCGCTCGGGGCGGACGGCGCGCGCGCTTCCAAGAGCGTGCGCGCTGCGTTCGCGGAGACCGCGCGGGGGTTTCTCTCTCGGCTCGAGGTGAAGCGGCTCGGCGCAGCCCGCGCGGCTCGACGCAGTGCCCCCGCCGACGAGACGCTCGCCGCGGCCTCGCAGCTCCTCGGTGCCATCGTGCTCGCGCGGCTCGTGAACGACGACGAGCTCGCGAAGCGGATCCTGGCCGTCGCACGCAAGCAGGCGCTGGCCGCTGGTTGATGCGAGGGATCGAGGACGCAGCTTCATCCTCGGCCGAGTGATGAGGGGCATGACCGAACATCACGCACCCACGCGGGCCGCGTAGCCAGCTTCGTCGCATCCCAGCGGTCGCCGCGATCCTCGTGATTCCGGGTCAGGGGATGCGACCGCAGGTGACCATCTGTCCGCGGCAGTACCACTGCTCGGGGCCGCTGCCGCGATCGATCACGCGTCGCTGCATCATCGGCGTGACCTGCTCGGTGAACCCCGCCGGGCAGGCGCAGAGTCCGGTCTCCGTGTTCGCGATGCAGCGTTGGACTGCAGGCAGACCCACGTCGCACACAGAGTCGCTGCCCACCGTGTAGCGCCAGAACACGCCTCCGTAGCTCAGTGGGGCGGCGCTGCCTTCGCAGTAGGTGATCTCGCGCTCGCAATCGAGCGACGAACCGCTCAGGAAGTGGATGCCCGTCATCAGGCCCGAAGTGGATCCGGCAGGGCAGCTGCAACCCCCCGTCGTCGAGGCGGGGAAGGTGCAGGCGTTCGCGCAGCCCGACGAGAACGGGTAGCCAGTCGTCGTGCGCGCGTGCGCGCCAGCGAAGTCGGTGCCTGTCGCTGGTGCACCCGCCGCCACACACACGTAGAGACGGTTGTTGAAGCCCGAGCCTTCGTCTGCGCCCCAGTCGGCGTCCTCGAGCTGCTGCGCCGTGAAGCCCGAGGGACAGGTGCACGTCGCGCCTGCGAGCGGGTTGCCCGAGCAGGGAATGGCGGCATTGCCGCTCTGATCGATCGCATACGTGCCGCCGAACACTGCGCATCGCGCGCCGAGGCACGCGCTCCCTCCCGAGCACGTCGCGCCTGCGCAGCACGCATCGCCATAACGACGGCCGGGCTCGGGAGGACACGTCGTGCTCGCGCCATCACAAGACTCGGGGACGTCGCAGCTCCCGAGCGCGGCGCGACACGTCGTGCCTGCGGTGGCGACGCCATCGGCGGGGCACGCTGCGGTCGAGCCGGAGCAGCGCTCCGCGACGTCGCATCCGCCCGAGGCCGCGGCGCGACACGTCGTGCTCGCGCTCGCGAAGCCGTTCGCGGGACACGCGTCGCTCGATCCCGTGCAGCTCTCGGCGACGTCGCATCCGCCTCCCGCTGCAGCGCGACAGACGGTGCTCGCTGGCTCGCGCGCGTCCGTCGGGCACGCGACGCTCGAGCCATCGCAGCTCTCGGCGCGATCGCACACACCACGCGTCGCGCGACACTCGGTGCCCGCGCCCACGCGTCGATCGGTGGGGCACGCGGTGCTCGTTCCGTCGCACGTCTCC
This sequence comes from Deltaproteobacteria bacterium, assembly GCA_017303575.1. Taxonomy (GTDB): domain Bacteria; phylum Myxococcota_A; class Polyangia; order Polyangiales; family Sandaracinaceae; genus JAFLCL01. The sequence goes on along the minus strand of JAFLCL010000037.1, from coordinate 565 downwards.
TCGAGGTCGCAGACGCCTGCGCTGTCGCGGCACACCACGCCCGCCGGGACAGCGCCCGCGCCCATGCAGGCGCCACTAGGGCACACGCGTCGCCCGCGCTCGCAAGGGTTGCCCGTCGGGCACGCGGCGCCTGGAACGCACGCGCTGCTGCACGCACCGAGGCCGTCGCACGAGCCGGACGAGCACGGCGTGCCGTCGGCCTCGAAGCCGTTCATGGGACACGTGGGGCTCGCGCCGCTGCAGCGCTCGACGACGTCGCACTCGCCCGACAAGGCTCGACACTCCGTCGACGCGGTGGCGAAGAGGTCGGGCGGGCACATCGCACCTCCGTCGCAGCGCTCCTCCACGTCGCAGTCGCCTGCCGAGGGTCGACACACTTCTCCCGCCGGGCGGCCCGCGCAGTCGGCGCTCGCGCAGTCGAGCGCGCACACACCGCTGCAGCACGACTCGCCCATCGCGCAGGCGCTCGAGCGCTCGCATCGTCCCGCGACGCACGAGGCGGTCTCGCACGGGCCTGCGACGCACGTCGTCTCGTCGCACGTGCCGCCGTCGGCGCCGGGGGCGT
>JAFLCL010000369.1 GCA_017303575.1 Deltaproteobacteria bacterium | reverse complement strand
CGCGGCCGATGCTCTGCGCGAACGTGCGCCAGCGACCGTAGCCATCGCCGCCCGCCGCGAGGTCCGCCTGCTCGGCGCGGAAGACCGTGGGCTCGGCGCACATGCCGCGCGCTGCTGCGTCGGCCTGCTCGCGCTCGGCGTACTGCGTCACGATGCTCTGCATCGCGGCGGTCGAGCTGTTCCAGCAGCACGTGCGCGCCTCGGCGTACGTGAGCTCTGCGAGCACACGGTCACCGAGCGTGCGGTAGCGCGCGTCGACGGCGGCGCGGTCGTCGCCGAAGTACTCGTCCATCACCGCGTAGAGCTCGACGAACGCATCCTCACGGCGCGTGCGGGCCGAGCAGCTGGCGGGGTACATCGCGAGGTGGCTGCGCGCGTTGTTGATGCGCTCGATCGCCGAGTCACGACGCGCCTCGGGGCTCACCTGCGCGAGGAGCTCCTCGAAGGTGGCGACGCGCGCGCCGATCGCCGCGTGGTCGGCGTCGTCGATGTAGTTCGTGCGGTCGGTGCTGCGGACCGTGTTGCGCCAGCGGCCACCCGACACCGTCGGCGTGCGCCAGCGACGAAGACCACCGCCGAGCGCGGCGTACGCGTCACCGTCCGAGTTCGTGCCGACGTTGCCGGCGTCGTCGGTGAGGAACTCGCTGCGCGAGCTCGAGCCCGTCTCCCAGAGCGGCTGACGGCGCGGCATGGAGCCCGACGCGAGACCGACCTCGAAGTGCGTCGCGTCGGTGTTCGTGCGGCGGAGGATGGGGAGCACGTGGCCGATGCCGCGGCGCTGCCAGCGGTGGAGGAGCAGGTCGCCGCCGCGGAGAGAGGCCGGCGTCGCGTGGTAGGTGTTCGCGCCGTCCGCGAGGTTGATGCTCCCGAAGTAGAGCAGCACGAGGCGCATGAAGTAGCCCACGCGCTTGTTGAGGAAGATCTCGTCGAAGTACGCACCCGCGCCCCGCGTGGTTCCGTCCGTCGAGAGGAACGCGACGGTGTCGTCCGTGCCGAGGCGCATGCCGCGGAGCCGCGAGTCGCTCGGCCATGCCTGACCCTCACGCCAGCGCGAGGTGTGGTCGGAGTACGCGGTGCGGAACGCGGGGAAGCGCGCGATGTTCTCGCCGCGGCGGTTCACGAAGCCGAAGTGACCGGCGTACATCGCCTGGCGGCTCGTCGAGTCCCAGCCCGTGAGGAAGAAGGGCAGGCCGTACCAAGAGGCGAACGTCACCCGGAGGAACATGCCGAACTCGGCGCACTCGAGCGTCGGCGCGTCGAAGGTGCGCGAGCCGTACGGCGTGCGGAGGCGGACCGTCTGGCCGTAGCTCGAGCGGGCGACGACCTCCATCGAGCCGACCCAGCGCTCGAACTTCTGCTCCCAGTCGAGGCCGCTGTTCGCGCTCCACGCCACGCCCGCGAGGCGCGCCTCGGCGGTGTTCGTCTCCGTCCACTGGTTGCGCACCGCCCACACCTCGGTCGCGGCGCCGTTGCCGATCGTCGGGCCGAGCTCTTCGACGCCGTCCGCCTTGCCCTCGGCGGGCACGACATCGAACGTCTGATCGAAGCCGGTCTCGGCAGAGACCTCGTCGAACGCGGTCGGCGCCTCGGTGGCGCACGCGGGGACGAGCAGGGCCAGGAGCAGGGGCAGGAGACGGCGAGAGGTCATGGCCGCCTCTAGAGCGAGGCCCGTGCCAGCGTGAGAACACGCGGGATCGTGGGGAATTCGAGCCCCATCAGGCGCGGTGGCGGATCGAGCAGCCGGGGACTCCGAAGCCCCCATGGCCACTCCGGCAGCCGGCTCACACCGTCTTGCGGAACCTCAGGGTCGCGGTCGTGAAGATGACGAAGCCGCAGAGCGCGAGCGCGCCGAGGGGCTCGAGGATGTCCTCGAGGCCGGCGCCGCGGATCATCACCGCGCGCGAGATCTCGGAGAACCAACGGAGCGGGTTCACGTACGTCAGCGGCTGCAGCCAGTCCGGCATGCTCGAGACCGGCGTCATGATCCCGCTCAAGAGCATGCCGGGCATCATCACGATGAAGCCCGCGAGGAAGGCCTGCTGCTGCGTCTGGCTGATCGTCGAGATGAAGAGGCCCAAGCCCAGCGTCGTGAAGAGATAGACGAACGCCGCGCCGAAGAGCAGGAGCAGCGAGCCGCGCACGGGCACGTCGAACACGTAGCCGCCGACGACGAGCGCGAGCAGGAGATCGAAGAGACCGATCGCGGCGAAAGGCAGCATCTTTCCGAGGATGAGCTGCCACGGTCGCACGGGCGTCACGAGCACCTGCTCGAGCGTGCCCGACTCACGCTCTCGCGCGAGGCCCATCGAGGTGACGATGGTCGTGATGAGCAGCAGCAGCATCGTCGCGATGCCGGGGATGAGGTTGTACGCAGTGCGGAGACGCGGGTTGTAGAGGACGCGCGGCGCGAGCGAGAGCTGCACCGGGCGCGGCGCGCTCGCCTGCGGAACGTCCGCTTGGGCGGTCGGGGCGAAGGCCGACGCTGTGACGACGCCGAGATCCGCGGACTGACCGGGTAGCGCGCCCGCGCGCCCCGTGAGGCGCGAGAGCCGCGCGCGCACGCTGCGCACGGCGAGCATGGAGAAGTAGCGGAGCGCTGCGCTGCCCGCGATGTTGCTGCGGTTGGGATCGGTGCCATCGACCAGCACCTGCACGCGGGCGGGGTGACCGGGGACGCCGCGCGAGAGATCGCGGCTCCAGCCGTCGGGCACGATCACGGCCACGGCTGCACGACCATCGACGAGGTACTGCGAGGCCTCCTCGGGCGAGCGCGCGTGGCCCACGCCGCGCAGTGTGTCGTCGGCGACGAGCTCGGCGAGCGCGCGACGCGACTCCGTCGTGTCGTCGAGGTCGACGAGGACCGTGGGCACACGATCGACCTCGAGGTTCGCTGCGTTGCCGAGCACGAGCAGCTGCATCGCAGGCGCGACGAGCAAGAGCATCATCACGCGTCGATCACGCAGTGTCTGGCGCAGCTCTTTGGTCGCGACTGCCAGCGGCGCGGCGAGCACCGAGCCGAACCAGCTCGTGTGCGGCGGCTCGTAAGGCGCCATCTGGTCCTCATGCTCGGTCGGTCCGTGAGTGTTCTTGCTCATGCGAGCTCCCGCTTGAAGCGACGGGTCGCGATCGTGAACATCACGAAGGCGAAGCCGCCGAGCATGAGGAGGTCGAACCACACCTCCGCGAAGCCGTTGCCGCGCAAGAGCACACCGCGGAGCGTGTGGATGAAGTAGCGCGCGGGCACGACGTTCGAGATCACCTGCAGCGGAAGCGGCATGTTCTCGATCGGGAACATGAAGCCCGAGAGCAGCATCGAGGGCAGCATCGAGACCATCGTCGCCATCTGCGTCGCGACCATCTGGTTCTTCGCGACGATGGAGATCAGCATCCCCTGCCCGAGCATGCCGAGGAGGAAGAGGAGCGAGGCGAGGCCCAGCACGATCGGATCGCCTCGCATCGGGACGTCGAACACCCACGCGCCGGTGACGAACACGATCAGCTCCGCGATCACGCCGAGCGTGAAGTACGGCAGGAGCTTGCCCATCACGATCTCCCACGTGCGCACGGGCGTGACGAAGAGCTGCTGGATGGAGCTGCGATCCCACTCGCGCGACACAGTGAGCGCCGTGAGCAGCACCGCGACGATCGCCAGGATGTAGGCGGCCAGGCCCGGCACGAGGAAGAGCTGGGAGCGCTCCTCGGGATTGAACCAGGTGGACAGGCGCGTCTCGGTGGGCGGGCTCATCGCCATCGCCGGCGTGGCACCCAGAGACAGCGACGCAGCGCGCACGGCGGCCTCGGCCTTTCCTTGCAGCTGTGCGGCACTGTTGGCCTCCACTCCGTCGACGAGCAGCTGCACCTCGACGGGCTCGCCGCGCGCGATCGACTCGGACAGGCCGCGGGGCAGCACGAGCACGGCGTTGGCGTCGCGGTCGGCGAAGATCTGGTGCGCTGCGTCGGCCGAGCGCGCGGTGCCCGCGATCCGGAGCTCGCCCGAGGCGAACACCGCGTCGCTGAGCGCGCGACTCTCCGGCGTGGCGTCCTCGTCGACGAGCACCACGGGGAGCTCGTCCATGTCGAAGCTCACGCCGTAGCCGAACAGCAAGAGCAGCATGATGGGCATGCCGAGCGCGAGGTAGAGCGCCTGAGGATCACGCTGGACGTGCAGCGACTCCTTGCGCGCGATCGCGAAGATCCTTCGGAGCGACGAGGTCCTGCGGCGGCTCTTCGTGCGCGGGAGCGCCGCCGACGGCTCGGTCCGCGGGAGGGACGCCTCGCTCATGCCGCACCCCGGATGGCCTTCTCGGCCTTGGCGTCGGCGGCCGCGAGGAAGACGTCCTCGAGGTTGGCCTCGACGGCCTCGACGCTGTGCACGGCGACGGCCGGAAGGGCCCGCACGCTGGCGACGATCGCTTCGTCACCGGTGCGCGCTGGGTCGAAGCGCACGTGAACGCCGTTGCCGAACGACTGCGCCTCGACGACCCCGCCGAGCCCGCGCACAGCAGGCAGCGCGCGCACGAGGCCCTGGCCCTCGAGACGCAGGATGCGGCCTGGCACCCACTGCTTCTTGAGCGCAGCGGGCGTGTCGAGCGCGACGAGCGTGCCCGCGACCATGAGGCCGATGCGCGCGCAGTACTCGGCCTCGTCCATGTAGTGCGTGGTGACGAACACCGTCGTGCCCGCGCTCGAGATGCCGCGGATCAGCTTCCAGAACTCGCGGCGCGAGGCGGGATCGACACCGGCCGTGGGCTCGTCGAGGAACACGATCGGCGGCTGGTGAAAGAGCGCCGATCCGAGCGCGAGCCGCTGACGAAGACCGCCCGGCAGCGCAGCGGTCGAGGTGCTCGCGAGCTCGCGCATGCCGATCGACTCGAGCGTCTCCTCGACGCGTCGATCGAGCGCTCGGCCCCAGCGGCCGTAGATCCCGCCGAAGAACTCGAGGTTCTCGCGCACCGTGAGGTCGAGGTAGAGCGAGAACTTCTGCGACATGTACCCGATGGAGGCCTTCACCTTGTCGGGTGCCTTGCTGATGTCGTGCCCTGCCACGCGCGCGTGACCACTGCTCGGGGCGAGCAGGCCCGAGAGCATGCGGATCGTCGTCGACTTGCCCGCGCCGTTGGCGCCGAGGTAGCCGAAGATCTCCCCCTTCTGGACATGGAACGACACGTCGCGCACGGCAACGAAGTCTCCGAAGCGACGTCCCAGGCCCTCGACGACGATGCTCTTGGTCACGCGGCCTCCTTCGTCGCCGCTGTCTTCTCTCGCCGCGCGATGGCGGTGAGGAACAGGTCTTCGAACGAAGGCGCCGTGCGCGAGAGCGTGCCCAGACCCTCGAGCGCCTTCGCGAGCGCGGCCTCGTTCCTCGACTCGACGACGACGCGCAGGCTCGCGCCCAGCGGCGCGCTCGCGATCACGAGCTCACTCGACTCGACGAGCGCTGTGGCTCGCTCGCGGGCGTTCGGCACGCTCGCGAGGCTCACCTCGAGCACCGCGGCGTCGAGCGACGCGACGAGACGCTCGGGCGCGTCCATCGCGATGATCTCGCCGCGATCCATGAGCGCGACGCGGTGACAGCGCGTGGCCTCGTCCATGTACGGCGTGGTGACGACGATCGTCATGCCCTGATCGACGAACTCGTAGAGCAGCTCCCAGAGCTCACGGCGCGACGGTGGATCGACACCGTTGGTGGGCTCGTCGAGCAGCAGCACGTCGGGCTGGTGCAGGAGCGCGCACGCGACCGCGAGCTTCTTGTACATGCCGCCCGAGAGCTGCGCCGCGCGTCGATCGAGGAAGGTGCCTAGGCGCGTGATGGACATCAGGCGCTCGCGACGCGTGCGCAGCTCTTCGCCATCGAGGCCGTAGAGGTCCGCGAAGAAGTCGAGGTTCTCGCCGACGGTGAGGTCGCCGTAGAGGCTGTGCTCCTGAGGCACGAGGCCGACGACGTCGCGCGCGTGATCGGCTTCCTTGCCGAACGGATCGAAGCCCTCGACGCGCACGGTGCCGCGCGTGGGCGGGAGCAGGCCCGCCATCATGCGGAGCAGCGTGGTCTTGCCGGCGCCGTCGGGTCCGATGAGGCCGAAGAGCTCGCCGTGCGGGATCTCGAGGCTCAGCGCGCCGACAGCGCGGTTCAGCGTCTTGCCGCTGCCGAAGTCGCGACCGATCGCGCTCGTCTCGATGGAGAGAGCTCTGCTCGTCGTCGAGGCGGTCATGGCGCGCTCACGGTGACCTCGACCGGCATGCCGGGTCGGAGGCGTCCGTCGGCGTTCTGGATGCGCACCTCGATCGGGTAGACGAGTCGGTCCCGATCGGTGCGCGTCTGCACGGTGCGCGGCGTGAACGCTGCCTCCATCGCGATGGTGCGGACCACGCCTTCGAAGCGTTCGTCGGGGTACGCGTCCGCGACGATCTGCGCACGCGTGCCCGGGTGTACCGCGCCGATCTCTGCGTTCGGCAGGTAGAACGTGGCGGTCACCTCGTGCACGTCGACGACCCGCACGAGGGGCGCGCCCGGCGACACGAGCTCGCCGGCGTCGTAGTAGATCGTCTCGACGACGCCGCTTCGGCGCGCGCGCACGATGCACTCCTCGACGCCGAGCTGTGCGAGCGTGCGCAGGGCGCGCAGCGCCTCGAGCTGGTGATCGGCCGCCTGCGATCCCGCCTCCGCCGCCTCGATCTGCGCACCCACGACCTGCGCTTGTGCGCGCGACGCCGAGGCCTGCGCCTGCACGGCGCTCGCTTGCGATCCGAGCGTGCGCACCGCATCGCCTGCCTGGTCTCGCGCCATCGCTGTGGCCGACTCGCCGAGGCTCGCGAGGCGCGCCTGCTCGCGGCTCGCGGCCTCTTGGCTGGCTTGCACGACGGCGAGCTGGGACGCGGTCGCGC
>JAFLCL010000368.1 GCA_017303575.1 Deltaproteobacteria bacterium | reverse complement strand
CGAGGACGCGGCCCGCCTCGCCACGCTCGTGCGACGGCTCGACGGAATCCCGCTCGCGCTCGAACTCGCGGCGCGGCGCGTGGCCTTGCTCGGGCTCGAGGACGTGGCGAGCCGCCTCGCGAGCTCGCAGCGCGAGACGCTCGATCTGCTCACCTACGGACGACGCGACGCGAGCGAGCGGCAGGCGACGCTGCGCGGCGCGATCGAGTGGTCGCACGCGTTGCTCGACGCCGACGAGCGTGGGCTCTTCGCGGCGCTCGCGGCGTTTCGTGGATCGTTCTCGCCCGAGGACGCCGTCGCGGCGCGTGCCCGGGCACGAGCGAGGCGCGCGCGCTCGACGTGCTGCAGGCGCTCTGTGACAAGTCGCTCGTCGCGCGTCGCGCGGACGGTCGGCTGGGACTGCTCGAGGCGATCCGCGAGCATGCCTCGGAGCAAGCGCGCGACCCAGGCACCGAGCTACGCCTGGCGCGGCACTTCGCGTCGCGCGCGAAGCGGGCGGTCGAAGAGGTGGGCAGCACCCGCGCGCGTGTGGCGCTGGGCTGGCTGAGGAGCGAGCTCGAGAACCTGCTCGGTGTGCTCGATGCGCTGATCGATGCGGGGCACCTCGACGACGAGGCAGCGTCGGACACCGACGCGCGAGACAGCGCGGCGTGGTTGGTCTTGGGCATCGACGCGATCCTCCAGCGTGTGGGGCCCAGCTCGATGCACGCGTCGCGCCTCGATCGTGTGCTCGCGCGGCCCCTCTCGCCGGCCCTCGAGGTCCCGCTTCGCCTCGCGCGCGCGCGCATCCACCGCGACGCGGGGGCGATGGAGTCGGGCGAGGCAGAGATCGCACGTGCGATCGAGATCGCGCCCCCGAAGGAGCGCGCCGGCGTGCGCGCCGAGCTGGGTGAAGCGCGCCTGGCGCGAGGTGCGATCGACGAGGCCGAGAGCACGCTGCGCGAAGCGCACGAGGAGGCACGCGTGAGCGGCACGCTGCTCGGCGAGCAGAAGGCCGCGGCGCGCCTCGGCCTGGCGCTCCATGCGCGCGGCCGCCTCGACGATGCGCAGGGCTTCTACGAGCAGGCGCTCGATCTCGCGTCGAGGCTGGCCTCGCCCGCGCTCGAGGCTGTCGCGCACCGCGATCTGGGGAGCCTGTTGCTGCAGCGCGGCTACTTCGCGCGCGCGCGTGCCCACTACGCCGAGGCGCTCGCGCGTACGCCGCACGACGATCTCCGACTCGAAGGGATCGTGCGCGGCAACCTCGGGATCATCGCGCTCGAGGAGGGAGAGCTCGAGGTCGCGACGACCTCGTTCCGTCGCGCGCTCGAGTGCCTGCGGCGCATCGGGGATCGCACCTTCGAGGCGCACCTCCTCGTCTACGCCGGGCTCACTCAGTTCGAGCGCGGCAGTCCCGCCGAGGCGCGCGAGGCGTACGCGAGCGCGATCGACACGCTCGCCGAGGTGGGCGATGCGCGCATGGAGGGCATCGCGCGCGCGGCGCGTGCGGTGGCCGTCGCGGCGCTGGGCGAGGACGGCGCGCCCGAGAACGATCTCGCTGTGGCCACGCGTCGGCTCGCGGGTGTCGAGGATCCCGCGCTGCTCGCGCTGCTCGACGTCTCGCGCGCGCACGTCGCGATGCTCGGCGCGCACGGCGCGATCGAGGCGCGGCAAGAGGCCGTGCGCGTCGCGCAAGAGACCGAGGCCCTCGCGCGCGTGTCCGACGATCTGCGCTTCGCACGACGTGCGCTCGTGCGTGCGCTACCGGCCGAGCGCTTCGTGTTCAGCCCCGCCGGCGGGGGCTTCGTCGCGCCCGATGGCGCTCGCATCGATCTGAGCCGTCGGGCCACGCTCGCGCGCTTGCTCGACGCGCTCGTCCAGAAGCGCCTCGCGCAGCCCGGTGTGGCCGCGAGCTTCGACGAGCTGATCGCCGCAGGCTGGCCGGGCGAGCGTGTGCTGCCGCTCGCCGCGCAGAACCGCCTGCGCGTGGCGATGACGACGCTGCGCAACATGGGGTTGCGTCAGGTGCTGGTGTTCCGCGACGGCGGGCATCTGCTCGATCCTGACGTGCCAGCGGTGATCGCGGCCTGAGACGACGAAAGCCCGCGCGACCGTCGGTGGTCGCGCGGGCTCTCCGTCAGCTCATCGAGGGACCTCTGGCCCCTCGAGCGTTCAGAGGGACGTGGGGCAGAGCAGCGGCGAGTAGCCGAGGCTCGGCACCGCGGCCGCGGTCGTGTCCTCGTCGATCGAGAGGAGGAACGCCACGAGCTGTCGCACCTGGAGCGCGCGATCACCGGTCTCGAGGAAGTTCTCGCTCAGCGCCTGGTAGTGCGCCGCGTACGCAGGATCGAAGGCCTCCTCGAGCGTGCGCGCGTTGCCTGCATGGAAGTAGGGCGCGCCTGCCACGCCGTCGAGCAAGGAGGGCGGGTTGAAGCCGCTCAGACCCTGCGCGTCGGTCGTCATGTTGGTGCGCACCTCGCGGATCACGACGGGCGAGCCGCTCGGCAGGATCGGCATCGTGCCCGTGGTGGGGAACGTACCGACAGCGCGGAGCACGCACTGGATCTGATCGTTCGCGCCCGCCGTCGCGCCCGCGGGGAAGCGCAGCGACGCTGTGCGTCCCGCGCCCGCCGTCGCGGGGTTGAGCGCGGCCGGGAACATCGCGGGCGCCGTGTAGTTCGTCGTGCGCAGCGTGCCGGCTGCGGCGTTGGTGGCTTCGCTCGGCGTCCAGAACACGCGCGAGCTCGTCCACATCGGCGTGCCGTGACAGCCCGCGCAGTTGTTCGTCTCGAAGACCGTGCGGCCCGCCGTCACGTCGGCCGCCGCGAGCCCCACGGGCGCGTGCGGAGAGCGCACCGTGCGTGCCCACGCAGCGATGTGATCCCAGTCCGCGATCGCCGAGCGGATCACGCCGCTCGCGCCGGGCGCGCCGGGTCCACCGGGCATCATCGCCGTCACCGCGCCGTTGAGACCGGCCTGCGGCGTCATCGTCGCGGTCTGACCCGCGGGCGTGGGCGAGGTGCCGTCGAAGTGGATGCGATCGGCGACGGCCGTGGGCATCGACACTTCGTCGACCACGGCGCCGATGCCGCCCGAGTTGCCGCGCGTGTTGAGCTCGAAGTCGTGCATCTCGTCGAAGATGCCGGTCCAGTTGAACACGCGACGCTGCGTCGGATCGCCCGTCTGGTACGAGCCGTCGAGCGAGGTGCTCTGACGCGGGCCACGCGCGAAGAACCACGTGACGTTGTCGGTGAGGCCATCACCGTGACAGGCCTCGCACGAGTTCCAGCCCTGGCCGCGGAACGACCATCGACCGAGACCGGTGACGAAGAGCCGACGACCATCGAGCACGTCGGCCTCGGCGGAGCCCGCGGCGGGCATCGCCGTCGACTCGACCGCGCTCGTGACGGCCTGCGTGGAGAGCGCGATGAGCGACACGTTGCGCGTCGCCTCGTTGACGGTGAGCGCGAGGCCCGAGCTGCCGTTCGCGATCGCGATGCCCATCGGCAGGCGGCCGACGGAGCCCGTGGCGGCGAGGTTGATGAAGTGGGCCGCCGTCGCGCCGACCTCACGCAGCGATCCATCGGCCTCGAAGCTCACGCGGAAGACCGCGTCCGAGCCGTAGCTCGTGAGGTAGGCGATGTTGCTCGCCGGGACGAACGCGAAGTCCGTGGGGATGAGCGGGATGCGTCGGGTGGAGTCGTCGGCCACCGCGGGCGAGGCGCCGTCGTAGCGAGCCTGGAACGCACGCGGAAGGAGCACGCGCTGCGCGGGCAGCTCCGCCGCGGTCGCTGTGTCGACGACGAAGAGCGTCGTGTGCACCTCGGTCTTGAAGTTCGCCGTGCCGTTCGGCGTGGTGACCGGCAGGCCCGTCGCCATGTCGAGCACCGGACCGGTCGGTCCACGCGGCGAGGCGCACACGCCTGCGACGTAGAGCCGTCCGTTGGCGAGCGTCGCGGTCTGGAGCTGGTTCGGGAAGCATCCCGTCGTCGCGCCGGTGCTGTCGGCGAAGCCCGTGTCCGCGACGGGCGCGATGCGCACAGGCGAGAGCGCGCCGCCATCGCCTGCGCCGAAGCGGTAGACGATGCCCTCCTTCGCGAGATCGAACGCCGTGTCGTCGGCGGGCAGGCCCGTCGTGCGGTGCTGACCGAAGTACTCGGTCACCCACACCGTCTCGTCGGCGTCGTCGGTGTCGCCGTCGTTCGTCACCACGATCGCGCGTGGGTGCGCGAGCGCGGGACGCGACGTGACCGTGCCGAGATCACCGGTCGCGACGAGGTCGTCGTTGAGATCGATCGTGCGCGTGGCCGTGAAGAGGATCGCGTCGATCTGCGTGACCGTGCCCTCGCCCCAGCTCGCGACGTAGAGCGAGCGGCCGTTGGGCGAGATCGCGATGCCCGTGGGCTCGCTCCCGGTCTCGACGCGCGCGACGTCGAGCACCGGGGTGGTGCGGAGGTTTCGGATGCGCGCGACCTGGTGCGCCTCGCGCAGCACGACGAACGCCGTGTTGTCGTCGTTGCCGATCACGATCGACCACGGCTCGAGGCCCGCCACGGCGAGCTCGGCCGTGCGCGTGAGAGAAGCGGGCGCGCCGGCGGTGACCGAGAACACGCTGATCGTGCCCGCCTGCCGGTTCGCCGCGACAGCGATCGCGTCGTCGGCCGTGAGGACGATCGCGCTGCCGTTCGTCGGCGTGGTGCGTGCGGGGCGGGGCGGCACGAACGCGTCATCCGAGTACGCGTCGACCGGCACGGTGAACGCATCGACCGGTACGAACGCGTCCGGCACCTCGGGGCCCGTGTCGTCCGTCGGCGACACGAACGCGTCGTTCTCGACGACGTGCGCGTCCGCCAACGACGCTGCGTCCGGCGTCTCTGGTGGCGGATCACACGCCACGACGCTCCCGAGGATCATCGCTCCCGAGACGATCAGCGTCGTCCTCGCGAGACTGTTCTTCTCTCTACAAGCTTCCGGCATCAAGCCTCCTAGGCACCACCCACCGCGGCGCGCGAGGGGGAGCATTTCGCGAGCGGGCGCGAGTTCCGAATTAATCCGGGGTTAAACGTCATCCGCGGCGCGCGAGGTGGGGCATGATCGACGCATGACTTGGCGGACCACGCTCTCCTGCTCGGGGCTCTTGGTGCTCGCTGCGTGTGGTCCTGCGGCGCCGAGCGAGGTCGAGTCGAGCGCGCGCGGGGCGGCGCTCGCCGGCAGCCTCGATGTGACGGTGCGGGACGAGGTGAGCGGCACCACCGTCGCAGGCGCGGTCGTGCGTGCGCGTTCCCTCACGACGGGCGAGTCGATCACCGAGGCGAGCACCGACGCGAACGGCGTGGCGCACCTCGCGAGCGCGTCGCTCGCGGGCTCGATCACCGTCGAGGTCGCGAGCCCCACGTCGGTGCAGCTCTTCCTGGGCGTTCGCCACGACACGCTCGTGGTCGCGCTGCCAGGCGCCGCGCCCACGGTCACGCGGGTGTCGGGCAACGCACGTGCGCTCCCGAGCGGCGCCGCGACCGTCTCCGTCGGGGCGGCGAGCGACGTCACGCTGCTGCGCACGGCCTCCCTCGATGCCGTCGCGATCGCGCCGTGTGCGACCAGCGGCGATGGATGCACGTTCGAGCTGCTCGGCCACATCGAGCCGGGCTCGCTCGCGGCCGCGACGGTCTCGGACGCGACCGACGCCGTGATCGGGTTCGTGGTCGGTCGTGTGGGACCGAGCGGCGGCACCCTCGAGACGAGCGTCGCCGCCGAGGACTTCGTGATGACGTTGCCTGCGGCCTCGGGGCTCACGGGCATCGTCGGTGTGCCCGGGATCGCCGAAGACGGCGCGCTCGTGCTCCTGCCGCAGTCTTCCTCGAGCCTCGGGACGCTGCGCGTTCCGGCGCGTGTGGGAGATCTCGCGGGCGCGAGCTACTGGGTGATCGTCGAGGGGCATCCCTTCACGGGCGCGGCCACCGCGGACCCGAACGCGCGCAGCGTGCTCTTCGCGCGCGGCGTGACGACCCCCACGGAGCTTCCTGCGTGGGGCTCGTGGCTCGTCGCGCCCACGGCCGCCATCGACGTCGACACAGCGGTGACCTTCGATGCGGTGCCCGAGGCGGACGTGCACGCGGTGGACTGGATCGACGCGAGCGGTCGCGTGCGCGCGAGCGCGTGGCTCCTCGACGACACGCTGATCGGCGTCGATGCGCTACTTCCGAGCGGTCTCGCGTCGCGCGACGTCGCCGAGGTGCGCGTGCGCGCGCTCGACACCACGAGCCCGCCCGGCAGCGAAGGCTTCGTCGCGGGCGCGATCGATCGGGGCGTGATCCGCTTCTCCGAGCGCATCCTCAGGCGCTGATCAGCGGCCGGTCGAGCCGAAGCCACCCGCGCCCCGCGCCGTGTCGTCGAGCGAGGACACTTCCTCGAGCTCGACCTTCGTCACGGGCGCCACCACGAGCTGTGCGATGCGCTCTCCGTGCGCGATCACGAAGGGCTCCTCGCTCAGATTCACGAGGATGACCTTCACCTCACCGCGGTAGTCCTCGTCGATGGTGCCCGGCGCGTTGAGGACCGTGATGCCGTGCTTGGCCGCGAGGCCCGAGCGGGGACGCACCTGACCTTCGTGACCTTCGGGCAGTGCGATCGCGATCCCCGTAGGCACCAGCGCACGCGCACGCGGCGCGAGCGTGAACGGTGCATCGAGGCAGGCACGCAGATCCATCCCCGCTGCCCCCGAGGTCGCTCGCATCGGGATCTCGGCGTCGGGCCGCAGCTTCATCACGCGCATGGGCCGACGCATACCACGCGGCCTCCGTCGTCGACGGAACGAGCACGGGCGCCTCGTCTCCGAAGCGCCCGTCTCGTTCAGCCGCGTGACCGTGGAGGTTCAGCCTTCGCCGCCACCACCACCACCGCCGCCACCGCCGCCCTCGCCACCACCGCCGCCGCCTTCGCCGCCGCCACGGGGACCACGCGGGCCACGGTCACGGAAGCC
>JAFLCL010000367.1 GCA_017303575.1 Deltaproteobacteria bacterium | reverse complement strand
GCTCGCGAGCACGGCCTCCTCGCGCGCGTCGCAGGCCACGAGCCGAGGCAAGAGAGCGCGCGCGTCCGCGATGCGATCGCGGTTCTGGAGATCGTCGAACGTCGCGGCCAGGACGGCGCACGACGAGGGTCGCAGTGCCTGTGCCCGCGCGAGTGACTCGCGCGCCTCTCCTGCGAGCGAGGCCTCCGCGAGCTCGTCGTAGAGGTCGAGCTCGACCGACAGGATGGTCGGGAACCGCTCGCGCAGCGCGCGTCGCGCGGCGAGTCGATCGTCGGTGTTCTGCTCGAGGCTGACGAGCCGACGTGCGGGCACGAACGCGCTCGGATCTCGCTCGACGGCGCGTCGCACGAGGCGACGCTCGTCGTCCTCGCGCTGCGTCTCGGAGACGAAGGGATCGTCGGACGCGATGCGCGCCGCGAGGATCAGGATGGCGCTCGTGGCGTCCTCCGTGAGGACGCGACGCATCGCCTCGCGTGCGGCGATGCTGCGCCCGTCGAGGGAGCGCGTCTCGATGTCGAGGAAGTGCTCGAGCGGCGTGCGGGGCTCGGGGATCGTGCTGAGCGTGCCGCGGCCGAGGGTCCACGCGAGGCGCGGATCGGGCTGGCGCGAGGTCACGCGGAGCTCGAGCTCGTGTGGACCCGCCGTCAGCGTCACCTCGGACTCGACGATGGTCGGCTGCTCGATGCGCCGTCGATCGAGCACGACGACCTCGTGACCGTCGAGGCTCACCCGCACGCTCGCGGCGCTGTCCATCGCGAGCACGTACGTGCCCGCTTCGCTGACCTCGATCTCGGACTCGAGCACGCGCGTACCCGCACCTCGCGTGCCGCGCGCCGTGCCGCCGAGCGAGAGGACGCAGCCGTCGGCCTCGATGGCGCGTGTCTCCACCACGCCGCGGCCCGGACCGTGGTCGTAGCGCTCGCCCATCGGGCCGCTGCCCTCCGCGGGCTGCGCCACGTCGAAGCCTCCAATCATCGCGAGGCCGAACGGACCTGCGACGCGCGCGCGGCGCGGGCAGCCCATCGTGCGGGCGAGGACAGCGGCGCGCTCGGGATCGCCGCGTCGGTACGCGCGGTCGTAGAGCCAGTGGAAGGCCCCGCGTCGGAGGGCGAACGGTCTCGCGCGATCGAAGAGCGCCTGCACCACCGGCTCGACACGCTCTTCGTAGCGCTCGGCGTCGAGCTCCACGTCGCGCAGGTACGCGAGCGCGGAGCGCGCGAGCGCGGGCGCGAACGGATCGTCGGAGTCGACCACGCGACGCAGCACCTCGACGAAGGCATCGACGGCCTCGTCGGCATGTCCGTGCTGCTCGTGTACGATGCCAGCGAGGTACGCGGTCCGCAGATCGAGCTCGGCCGCCGGGATCGAGGCGAGAACGCGCTCGGCCTCGTCCGGCGAGCCGCCCGCTGCGAGCAGCTCGTGCTCGAGGAGCGCCCGACGGGCCACTGGGTCGGTGGGATCCGCCTGGGCAGCACGCCGCGCGAGCTCGAGCGGCGTGGGGCCGCGCCGCACCGCGGCCTCGTTCGACTCGCTGCCGCGCGTGGTCGCCCCGCACCCCGACGATGCAATCGCCAGTGCCAGGAAGAGGATCGTCGTGGCCTTCATCGCGCACCTCCTGCGCTCGCAGGCGCGAGCCCCGAGACGACGACCCGCGCGCGCAGCAACGCATCGGCCTGCTCGGTGAAGCGTCGCAGCGCGGCGTACTCCTCGCGGGTGATGCGCCCGCGCGTGAGCGTGACGTCGGTCTCCATCGTGATCGTCGCGCCGCTCTGGGTGTAGCGAACGCTGCATCGCGCGAACGGCGTCGTCACCTCGCCGCCGCGCGGCAGCTCGGCGACACGCAGTCCTTGCTCGAGCGTCAGCACGCGGCGCTCTCGGTAGTGGAACGGCGTGCCGAGACGCAGAGGAAAGCGTCGCTCGGGCAGGAGCGCCCACACGCGCGTGAGCTCGTCGACGACGCTCGGCGCGACCAGCAGATCTGCGCCTTGGCGCTCACCGAAGCGCGCCGTGTCGCCGTCCCACTGGAGACGTACGGGCGTCTCCCGATCGGTCAGCGCGCCGATCTCCTCGGAGCGGATCGAGATGCCGGGAAAGGTCTGACCGACGTTCTGCTCGAGGCGCGCGCGTCGCGTCTCGCTCGGCCCGTAGCTCACGCGCGCCTGGACGGCCTCGTTGCCACGCAAGAGCTCGTTGCCGCGGATGCGGATGCTGCCGTCGCGCGCGAGCGTGATCGCCAGCTCGCGCTCTCGTCCTTGCACCTCGGAGTCGAGGATCGGCAGGCGGACGAGCTCGACGGTCCGCGGCCCGACGACGAGGCCGACGGCGCCTTGATCCATCGTCGGCAGCTCGCCGATGCCCGTACGCTCGGCAGTGCCGTCGAGGTAGAGGCCGAGCTCGGGTACGTACGCGATCGCGTGGTTGAAGACGGCGAGCGACGCGGGCTCGTCGGGGAGCTCGCCGAGCGGCGTCGTGCGCACCAGCACGATGCGCGCGTCGATGCCGGCGATCTGGAACATCGCGTAGAGGAGCGATGCGGTGTCCTTGCAGTCACCGAAGCCGCGCTGGACGACATCCGAGACGGCGTACGGCTGGTGGCCGTGGATGCCCATCTCGAGGCCGACGTAGCGCACGTGGTCGATCGCCCACGCATAGATGCGCGCGACCCGCGTGCGCGTGTCCGTCGCGCCCTCGAGCAGCTCGCGCACCGTGCGTACGAGCGCGGCGTCGGGCGTGAGCTGCGTCTCGGCGAGGCCCCACCAGAACCGCCCGACCTCCTCCCAGCTGCGGAACGTGGAGGCGTGGAGGTAGGGCGCGATCTCCATGTAGCCGGGCATCGCGGGCTCGGGGCGCAGCGGCGGCACGTCGTCCGCGACGAACCGATCGATGCGCGTCTCGCCCTCGGTGCGCGTCTCGTGCTGCATGCGGAGCGCGGGCGTGTTGAACACGAGGGTGCGGCTGGTCGGCACGAGGAAGTACTGCTCCACGCGTCGCGACGGCAGCTGCGACTGCAGGCCTCGGAGCGCGCCGAAGTGACCGTCGTAGCGGTTGCGGACCGTCACGTCGTCGACGCGGTAGCGGAGCTCGATCACGTCGCCCACGCGGAGCTCGGGCAAGGTCACGACGACGTCGCGCGCGGAGTAGTAGATGCGGTACTCGGGCTCCGCGAGGCTGCGCTCGCCGACCTCGTAGGCGCTGAGCACGTCGCCGTCGCGGTGAACGCGGGCCGAGCGGATGTCGACCCACTGCGTGCCCGGCTCGTAGCGGATCGAGTGCTGACGCAGGCCACGCGCGCCTTCGTCCGTCGAGACCTGGTAGGCCTGTTGGTGGAACGTGCTCGAGAGTCCGGTGGGATGGACCGTGCGCACCTCGAGGTCGTGGAGGATGACGCCCGGGTGATCGGTGCCCGTCACACGACGCGCGAGGATCTGATCGATCGGCGTCGCGAGCGACTCGTCCGGGCGCGACGCGGGCTCGAGGCTCTCGACGAGCTCCCGCGTCTCCGGATCCTGGGGTCGGAGGCGAAGCGCCTCGCGCAGCGCGGCGATCGCGGGCGCACGCTGTCCGAGCTCGAGCAGCTTGCGACCGAGCACGACGCGCGCGGAGGGATCGTCCGGATCGAGCTCCGTCGCGCGCGTGAGCAACCCGACGGCCTCCTCGGCATCGCCGAGCGCCTCGTGCACCCACGCCGCGCGCGTGAGCGCCTCCGACGACAGCGGCCTTAGCAAGAGGTCCTCGGCGACGAGCGCGATGGCCTCGGCGCGCTCCTCGCGCACGAGCGCGCGGGCCAGCGCTCCGGCGCGCGCCTCGAGGTCGTCGTGCACGCGACCGAGCAGCTCGGTGCGCAGGCGATCGGCCTCGTCCACGTGGCCCTGTGACTCGGCGTCGCCGAGCGCGAGTCGCAGGTAGGTGATGCTGCGCGGCACGCGCGTGCGGAGATCGGCGCGGAGCGCGCGGGCGCTCTCTCGGAAGCCGAGGTTCTCGAGCACGCTGGCGCGCAGGACCTGCGCGATCAGGCCGAACGTCGTGCGCGGCGGGATCGCTTCCAGCATCGAGAGCGCGCGCTCGCCGCTCGCGCCCTGCGCCGTGAACCACGCGAGCTCGAGCTGGGCCTCGAGCGAGGTGGGGCCGAGCTCGACGGCGCGCCGCAGCAGGCGTCCCCGATCGTCGCGCGTCGTCTGCTGTGCCGCGGCGAAGAGGAGGTTGTCGACGGTCGCGCCCGTCTCGGTCGCGTGCGTCGCGAGATCACGTACGCGGTGCTCGGTCGGATCTTCGCCGCCCGTCGCGCGGAGGAAGCGAGCGAGCGTCTCGTTCGCGGCGGCGTCGTCGGGCGTGGCCGCGACGCGGGCGACCAAGGCCTCGTAGGGCGTCTGGATCGCAGCGACGGCCGAGACGGGTGTCGTCGGTGGGGCCGAGAGCGCAGCGGAGGGATCGGAGGTCACCGCCATCGGCGCACCATCGGGGCGCGCGAGCCGGACGATGAGCGCAGGCGGACGATCGTCGGAGCACACCTTCACCAGCAGCCGATTCCACCCGGCGCGCGTGGTGACCGCAGCGCCGTGGCGATCGAGATCGACCGCGAGGTAGCGCGTCTCTTCGATCGCGAGCGCGTCGTTCCAGTACACGCGCATCGCGCCCGTCGAGCCCACCAAGAGGAGCGCGGGCTCCGCGCGCTCGGTGCGCACGAAGCTCTCCGCGAACGTGCACACCTCGGTGCCCGGCGTGAGGAACGGTCCGAAGAACACGAAGCCCGTCTCCTCGCGAACCGGCAGCGTGCGCCAGCGGATCGTGCGCTCGGCACCCTGCACCTCGGCCGCGAGATCGGAGGGACGTGTCAGCGCGAGCTCGGGGCCCATCGGTGTCGCGAGGCCCCGTCGACCCGCGTTCGCGAACGGGCCGAGCATGCGAAACGCGCGCACGTGACCGAGCTCGTCCGCGATGCGACGCGCCTCCGGTAGCCGACCCGCGCGCCACTCGAGATAGCGCGCCGCGTGCCGCGCTCGAACGCGCGTGAACGCGCTCACGCGACGCTCGGCACCGAGGGACCGCAGGAGCGCGCTCGTGCGCTCGGGCGCGTTCTCGTAGTTTCCCTCGAGCTCGATCACCGACAGCGAACCCTCGGGCGCGCTGCCGCGACGAAGCGCCTCTGCGTGCCACTGCTCGCTCTCGGCATCCCAGCTCGCTGGCGCAGGTCGAGGCTGCGTCGAGGCAGCGCGGCTCTGCGCGTTCGCGGACGATGCTGCGAGGCACGTGGTCCACAGCGCGAGCGCCAGCCAGCCCGTTACGCGGTGCCTTCGCGCCAGTGCGCCCCCTGCACGTCGACCGATCATGTTCCCTCCCTCGTCCTGTGTCTGGCGGCGGCGAGATCCTCACGCACGCGCGCAATCCATCGTGCCAGGAGCTCCGGTCCTGGCACACCCACGAGCGCGACCTCCAGCACCGCCCCGCTGGCCGTGCTCGCCCGCACCTCACTCGCGATCACCTCGAGTGATCCCGCGAGCTCGCGCGCCATGCGCGCTGCCCATTCGGCCTCCGCCGCAGCGACGTTGCGGTCGTCGCGCGAGAGCCGCGAGCGCACCCAGCGCGCGAGGCGACCGAACGCGCTCTCGTCCACGGCGAGCGTCTCGCCCCCTGCGCCCGCGGTCGTGAGCGACACGAGCACCTCGCGGTCCGCGACGAACCGCACCTCGAGGCTCTGTCGGGTGGCCTCCAGGCCGAGGCGCGCACCGTCGTCGGTGGCCTGCGCGACCAGGGTCGCATCGCGGTACGAAGCGCCCGCGATCGTGCGCGCGACCTCCACGCACGACGCGTGTGCACGCGCCTGCGTGCGTGCGCGCGCGACCTCGTGGGGCGGCGCGAGACGGAGCTCGAGCGGTGCCGCTTCGGTCCCATCCACGCGCGTCCGCACCACCACCAGGCGACCTTCGTCGTCGTCGTGCTCGATGCCGACGATCTCCAGGCGCGGCGCGGAGAAGCGCACGAACGGAGGTCCCGGCACGCGCGGCACGACGCCCACTCGATCCTCTGCACTGCCGAGGAACGGCAGCACGAAGGCCTGTCGCGAGCCTGCGTCGCGCGCGACGAGGCGGAACGCGTCGTCCACCCACGCGACGCCGACCCCATCGATCTGGGACACCACGTGCTCGCCTGCATAACGATCGATCTGCGCGACCGGCCGCTCGGTCAGCGTGCCGCGTGCATCGACGAACGCGCACGAGACGCGGACCCCGTCGCTCTCGAGCAGCGCGATCGCGAGGCGAGATCCGGCGGCCTCGATGGCGAGGTCTGCGACGGGCGCGTCGAGGCGATGCGTGACGACCACGGGGCGATCGCCCTCGCGTCGGGCGATCACCAGCTCGCGCTGACCCGGGTAGACGGCGCAGAGGATCGCTTGGCCGCGCACGTCGGCCAGCGCGAGGCGCGGCGCCATCCCTTCGCGCGCGATCCACGGCGCGTCAGAGAGCCTACACGTGCCGTTCGCGCGGAGAGATCCCACGCGCACGCCTTTGGCGTCGGCCACTGCGATCCAGGCCTCGTCGTCCCCCGGCGCCACCGCGATCGCTCGCACGCTCGTGCCGAGATCGATGCGCTCACCGAGCACCAGCGTCTTCTGGCCGCGCGCGTCGCTCGGCGCGAACAGCGTGGCGGGGGTCGCGCCCAGGTGATCGTGAGGCTCGTCGAGGATCGCGGCCGCCGCGCCTTCCCGATCGATCCACACCACCGCCAGGCGATCGCCCGCGCGCACGAGCTTCGGCGTCACCTGCACCGCGCCCGCGTCGCCGAGCACGAGCGCCGAGAGCTCCGTGGCGCTGCGATCTCCGCTCTGCCCACGCACCACGCGCGCGAGCGAGGGGCCCCACGGCGCGAGCCAGCCCACGACGAGATCGCGTCCCCACCCGCCGACTCCGACCTCTGCCGCCCGCCGCGGGCTCGCCTGCTCCTCCGACCCGCTCACGCGCTCGACCCGCGC
>JAFLCL010000366.1 GCA_017303575.1 Deltaproteobacteria bacterium | reverse complement strand
CCTGACGTCAGCAGGGCCAAGAAGAAGCGAGGTGCACCGTGAGCGGACAGCTCCTGTCGTCCAAGGTCGTCATCGTCGAGGAGGAGCCGAAGGTTCGCGGCATCCCCTCGGCTCCCACGTCCGTCGCAGGCGCGGTCGGGCTCACCGAGCGCGGGCCCATCGGGCAGGCCGTGCTGTGCTCGTCGTTCGACGAGTTCCAGACGAAGTTCGGCGGGTTCACGCCCGACTCCGAACTCGCCCTGGCCGCGATGGGCTTCTTCGAGAACGGCGGCAGCCAGCTGTGGGTCGTCCGCACGGCGCACTACACGGACGTCGCCACGCCCGCCTCGGTCACTGCCGTGCGCGCTGCCGGCTTCCTCGTCGCTGGTGGTGGCCCCACGCCGGGCGTGCTGCTTGGCGCCGCCGCGGGCCCATTCGTGCTCGTCGACGGCGACCTGATCCGTCTCGCCGTGGATGGCGGCGCCGACGTCGACGCCGTCTTCAACGGCTCGGCGGCCGCCATGGCCGCGGGCGGCGCAGGCCCGTACGCGCTGGCCGACGGCATGACGCTGCTCCTCCGGGTCGACAACGGCCTCGAGCAGGCGGTCGTCTTCTCGTCGGCGGACTTCGCCGACATCACCAACGCCACGGCGACCGAGGTCGCGGCGGCGATCAACGCCGTCATCGTCGGCGGGCGCGCCACGACGCCGGGCGGCATCGTCCGGCTCGCGAGCGACACCGAGGGCACCTCGAGCCGAGTGCAGGTCACGGGCGGCACCGCGAACGCCGTCCTGGCGTTCCCCGGCTCCGCGTCGGTGGGTGGCGGCAACGTCGCGAACCTTCGGGCCGTGGACGCTTTTGAGGTGAAGGCCGTCGTCGAGGCTGCGATGCCGAACGTCGTGGTCGCGCCCGGCATCGGCGGCGTGCTCGACGTCCGCACCGTCGCCACCGGCCCCGCTGCGAGTGTGCAGGCGCGCGCCGCGACGGCTGCCGCCTTCGGGCTCGACACGACGCTTCACTCGGGCGCCGCCTCCGGCACCGCCAACGCGGTGCGCGTCGAGGGCAAGGACCCCGGCGCCTACGCCAACCGCATCGACGCCGAGGTCCGAGCTGCGACCAACGGCTCGCCCACCGCGTTCGACCTCCTCGTCGTCGAGGACGGCGTCTACCGCGAGGCGTTCCCGAACGTCTCGATGAACCCCGACGACACCCGCTACGTGGAGCGCGTCGTGAACGACCCGCGCACGGGCTCGCTCTACGTGCGCGCGATCGACCAGCTGCTCGTCGGCATGCCGGTACCGCCTCCGCAGACCGTCTCGCTGGCGGGCGGCGGTGACGGTCTCGTCGGGCTCGACGACAACGACTTCATCGGCTCCGACGTGGGCAAGACCGGGCTTCACGCGCTCGACCAGGTGCAGGAGCTGACGCTGCTGCTCGTGCCGGGTCGCGCCACACCGGCCGTCCACAACGCGATGGTTCGCTACGCCGAGGTGGACCGCGACGGTGCCGTCTTCGCTGTGCTGGACCCTCCGGCGAACCAGAGCGCGACGGACATCGTGACGTACGTCGCGACGACGGCGTCGCTCGAGAACCTCTCGGAGTTCGCGGCCGTCTACTGGCCCCGCGTGAAGGTGCTCAACCCGGCGAAGAGCGTCTTCGGGTCGTCCGAGCAGCTCGTCGTACCGCCCTCGGGCATCGTAGCCGGCGTCTACTCGCGCACCGACTCCGCGCGCCCTGGCGGCGTCTACGACCCGCCCGCGGGCATCGACGCCGGGCGCATGTTCGGCGTGCTCGGCTTCGAGACGGACGAGGTGCTCGAGGAGCGCAAGCGCGACCTCGTGTACCCGCACCGCATCAACCCGCTCACGACGGGACCGGGGCTGCCGCGCTACATCGACGGCTCGCGCACGCTCAAGGGCGACGGGAACTTCCCGTACATCGCCGAGCGTCGGGGCGTCATCTTCATCGAGCGAAGTCTCAAGCAGGGCCTCGAGTTCGCGCGGCACAAGAACAACACCGAGGGGCTCCGCGCGCAGGTGCGGCGCACCATTACGGCGTTCCTCCTGGCGCAGATGAACAACGGGGCGTTCCGCTCGCGAGAGCCGGCGAAGGCCTTCTTCGTCGACGTCTCCGACCAGCTGAACACCCCCACCGTCATCTTCGCCGGCCAGCTCATCGCTCGGGTGGGTCTCGCCACGAACAAGCCGGCCGAGTTCATCATCCTTCGCATCAGCCAGGACACGCGGGCCCTCGAGGCCGAGCTGGCTGCGGCGGGCGTGTGAGGAGGAGCTAACCCATGACCGTCATCGGCAACCCGCGCAGCTTCCACAAGAAGTTCAAGTTCATCGTCGAGATCGACGACGTCGGCCACGCTGGCTTCCAGAAGTGCAGCGAGCTGTCCGTCGAGGTCGCGAACGTCCAGTACTTCGAGGGCGGCTCGCTCATCCCGAACAAGAGCCCCGGCCGCCTCACGTTCTCCGACGTGACCCTCGAGCGCGGCGCCACCGAGGACCGCGACCTCTTCGACTGGTTCCAGGACGTCGCCATCACGTCGAGCGGGCTCGGGCTCACCGACGTCAACTACAAGCGCAACCTCGACGTCGTGCAGCAGGACCGCGACGGGGTGACTCTGCGCCGCTGGTCGCTCTCGCGGGCCTGGCCGATCAAGTTCGTGGCCGGCGAGTGGGACAACGAGAGCGACGAGAACGTGATCGAGCAGGTCACACTCACGTACGACTTCTTCGAGCTGGTGCAGTGAGAACCGCTACAGCGAGCCACTAAGTCGAAGTCTGCCGGCAGCCACCATGGCGGCAATGTCCGACGTGCTCTCCGCGTACACATGCCAGCCCTGGTTGCTGCCCGAGACAAAGACGAGTCGATCGAGCGACCCGGTAGGCGCCATCGAGCCGGAGGGAACACCGGACCCGACCACGCTGAATCCGGACGCTGGGTCGGGTGCGACCTCGAAATAGCCCGCGCCCTTTGGGTACTGACTGTCGTGGTACTGCCTGATCACGTAGCGGCCGCTTTGAACGAAGCTCTCGAGACTCGCCGACATCTGGTGCGTGAGAACGGACCGATACGAAGCTGCCGGCGCGACAACGCCGTTGGGGTCGTGCTTCGCCGTCAGCAGCGAGCCCGAAGTCGCCGCATCTGACCAACTTCGAATCAGTTCCTCACGGTCCGGCATGGCTTGCATGATGCCACAGGCGCTGTCCCCCACGCCCCTCTTCGGCGGCTTTGCCCCCGAGGAGGCAGCGCATGGCAGACGTCATCACGTGCCCTTCGGGGCTCTCGGGCCGCGTTCGCGGCATGAAGGTTCGCGAGGAGCGTGTCCTCGCTGACCGCAAGCTCGCCAAGAGCGGCGGGCAGATCGACGAGCTGCTCGGCTCGTGCTGGGAGGAGACCCTCGACCCGGGCCCCTACGCCTTCGGCGAGGGCGGCAAGGTCGACTGGGGCAAGGTGCTCCAGGGCGATCGGTTCTTCGCCCTGCTCATGGTCCGTGCGCTGACCTACGGCCCCGAGTACGCCTTCGGCGTCGGCTGCCGGAACGACGCCTGCCGCGCGCGCATCGAGTGGGAGGTCGAGCTGACGAAGCTCCCGGTGCGCCCGCTCTCCGAGGAGAGTCGCGCCGCGTTCGTCGCCGGAAACCGCTTCGAGACGACGCTGCCCGACGCCGGCAAGCGCGTGCGCTTCCGGCTCCTTACCGGCGAGGACGAGCGCAAGCTGCCCGCGCTCCAGCGCTCCGCGCCCGACAAGCTCCTCTCCGCGGTGCTCGCGTACCGCGTGCTCGACATCGACGGCATCGACGCGAAGGCGAAGCGCCAGTTCCTCGAGGACCTCACGCTCCGCGACGCCGACTTCCTGGTCGACGAGTTCGACCGCGTCGACTGCGGCGTGGACACGACCATCGAGATCGAGTGCCCCGAGTGCTTCGCCACGCAGGACGTCGACCTCCCTTTCGACAAGGGGTTCTTCCTGCCGGGCCGGGACAGGACTGCGAGGCGGAAAGCCCGGAGCACCTCTTCCCCGACGTGACCATGGAGACGTGGCGCGAGGGCATCTTCCAGCTCTGCTGGCAGCAGCACGGAGGCTCGGGCCTCGCTGTGACGCTCGACGACGCCCTCGAGCTGCCGACGACGGATCGCGACTGGCTGATCGAGCGCATCGGTCAGCAGCGCGCCCGGGAGGCGAAGGAAGTCGAGAAGGCCGCGAAGCGGAGGTGACCGATGGCGCTCAACAACCTCGGCCTCGGCTTCGTCTTCACCGCGCGTGACCTGGCCTCCGGGGCCATCTCGAACCTCGAGCGGAACTTCACGAGCCTCGACCGCCGCGTCGGGCTCGGTACCGAGAACATCCAGAGCGCATTCCAGCAGCTCGGCGTCGGCCTCGCGGTCTTCACGGCTGGCGCCGCCACGGTGGGCGCGGCGTTCTCGCTCGCCAACGCCGCAGGTCGCTTCGAGCAGTCGATCGCCGCGGTCGCCGCCGTGTCCGGCGCCACCGCCGTCGAGCTGGAGCAGCTCCGCGGGGCGGCCATCGACGCGGGCATCGCCACGCAGTTCTCGCCCACCGAGGCGACGATGGGGCTCCGCGAGCTCGCGCAGGCAGGCTTCAACGCGCAGGAGTCGATGCAGCTCCTCATCCCCGTGCTCGACCTCGCCGCAGGTTCGCTCGGGGAGCTGTCGCCGCAGCAGGCGGCGGGGCTCGCCTCGCAGGCGATGAAGGCCTTTGGCATCTCGACGGACCAGGCCTCGATCTCGGTCGACCGCATGCTGCAGGCGGTCAACGTGTTCGCGCTCAACGCGAGCGAGCTGCCCATGGCGCTCGGCACCGCCTCGCGCGGAGCCCAGGCGCTGCACCAGTCGCTCTCCGAGACGCTCATCGCCCTCGGTCTCGTGAAGAACGTCATCCCCGGCGTCGAGCGTGCCTCGACGGCGACGGCGGTGGCGATGGAGCGCCTGGCGGACCCGCAGGTGCAGCAGCGCCTGCGGGGCATCGGCGTCGCCGTGGTCGACAGCCAGGGCGGCTTCCGCGCCTTCCTCGACGTGCTGGGCGACATGGCGCCGGCGCTCGATCGCATGAGCGAGTCGCAGCGCTCGGCCTTCCTGCTGCAGGCCTTCGGGCGCGAGGCGCTCGGAGGCGTGAACGCGATCCTCACGCAGGTCACGAGCGGCATCCGCACGAACACCGGCGAGACCGTCCGCGGCGCCCAGGCCATCGCGTACCTGCGCGACCAGTTCGAGAACGCTGGGGGCACGGCCGCGCGCTTCCGCGAGCAGATGCTCAACACGTTCGAGGGGCAGAAGCGGCTACTCGCGGGGTCTCTCGAGACGCTCGCGATCGTCGCGGGCGAGCCCTTCGCGCAGGTCTTCCGGCCGCTCGTCACCATCGTCGTCGACGTTGTGAACGCCGTGCTGGGCGTGTTCCGCCAGCTGCCCGCGCCGGTGAAGCGCGCCTTCGCGGCGTTCGTCGTGGGAGCCGGCGCCGTCGTCGCGATGGTCGGCGCGGTCATCGCAGCCAAGGCCGGCATCGCGCTGCTCATCATCGGGCTCAAGGCGGCGGGCATCACGCTCGGCGGTCTGCTCGCGACCATCCTGCCGGCGGTGCTCATCTTCGGCGTGCTCGCGCTCGCGGTCGCCGGCTTCGTCGTCGCCTTCCGGAACAACGTCGGCGGCATCGCGGACTTCTTCCAGGGCGTGGGAGCGCGCATCTCGCTCGCCTTCCGCGGGCTCACGCAGCTGTTCGACCAGGGCGGCTTCTCGGGCGCCGTGCGCGACGAGCTGAACCGCGCCGAGAACCAGGGGCTCAAGGACTTCCTCATCAACGTGTTCCTCTGGGTGAACCGCATCCGGAACTTCTTCGCAGGCATCGCGACGGGGTTCTCCGCGGGCATCGAGGCCGCGCGCCCGACGATCGACGCGTTCCTCAACGCGCTCCGGCGCCTCGGGACAGCGCTCGGCTTCCTCTCGGAGCGGGACGACGCAGGGACTGCCTCGTCGCGGTTCCGCGAGTTCGGCCTCACGGGCGAGCGCGTTGGCCGCGTGCTCGCGACCGTGTTCGAGCTGATCGTCCAGGCGATGACGGCCGTGGTCGAGGTCGCCGAGGGCGTTGCGCAGGGCTGGGAGTGGATCAGCGCCGGCGGCTCGGTGCTCTGGAGCGCGCTCTCGCAGCTCGGCTCGAAGATCCAGGAGGTCATCAACTACATGTTCGGCAGCACCTCGGCGACGCAGCAGAACGGCAGCGCCTGGACCGCGCTCGGCAACGTCATCGCCTTCGTCATCGGCTGGATCATCAGCGCCATCGGCGTGCTCGTGTCGATCGTCTCGGCGGCCGTCGCCGTCATCAGCGCAGCCATCCAGATCGTGATGTCGGTCTTCTCGGGGCTCGCCGACGTCATCACCGGCGTCGTCTTCATCATCGGGGGCATCTTCACCGGCAGCTGGAGCGACATCTGGATGGGCATGAAGCTCGTCGCCTTCGGTGTGGTGGACGCCATCATCGGCGTGGTGCTCGAGCTGGCCGGTGCCATCGCGGGCGTGGTCGATGCGCTCACCGGGCTCTTCGGCGAGGGCACCCACTGGCAGCAGGGCATCCGCGACTTCCGCGACTCGCTCCGCGCCGACATGGCCGAGGGCATGGGCGTGCAGGACCTGACGTTCACGCGCCCGACGCGACCGGGGACCGCCGCGCCCGGCGCACCGGCGAGCGACGCCATGTCGTCGATGCCCGCGGTCGCGGCGATGACGCCCGCCATCCCCGCGTCCTTCCCGATGACGCCTGCCGCGCCGCCTGCGTCGCCGCCCATCACCGTCAACCTCCAGGTCGACGGCACGACCCTCGCCACCGCGGTCCATCGAGCGGACCGCGACTCGGCCACCCGCTCGTTCTCGCCGGTCCCGGCGTACTGAGGAAGGAGGACGCGTGTCGCTCGATGCCGCTCTCGCCCGCGCTCCTCGCTGCCTGCTCGTGAACGTCACGAGCGGGGAGTCGCTCGAGTGCCTCTTCAACCCGACGCAGGTGACCGAGAAGCTGCAGGTGAACTGGAACCGCCTCGCGGTGCCCGGGCTCTCGCA
>JAFLCL010000365.1 GCA_017303575.1 Deltaproteobacteria bacterium | reverse complement strand
GGCGGCGCGCGTACTGCGTGACGCTGTCGCCTGCGCGCAGCTCGTCGAGGATGGCCCCGCGGATCCGCGCCTCGGCGTAGGGCTCGAACATGTGGCCGCGGTCCGAGTCGTACGCGGCGATCGCGCGCATGAGCCCCTCGGTGCCCGCGCCCACGAGGTCGTCGACCTCGATCGAGCGCGGAAGGCGTCGCGCGATGCGTCGAGCCACGCGGTACACGATCGGCAATCCGACGGTCACCATCCTCTCGCGCGCGAGAGCGTGATCGACTCGGAGGCTGCTGAGGTCGGCGACGGGGGTCATGAAAGCGCCCCTAAGCACCGTGCGTGCCCACCGCTCGTCGCCCCAATTTTGCAGGCGATCCTGCGCGGCAACCCGCAGCGGGGTCCTCGCGGTGGCGCCCGTGTGGGTGGATCCCTGACGCCGGCGTCAACGATCCCTCGGTCGCGGCTAGGACTCTCCGTCTTCGTTCGCCCAACCGCGCTTCTTGAGCTTCTCGACGAGGGTGGTGCGGTTGATGCGCAGCAGCGCGGCCGCGCGGTTCTTGTTCCAGCCGACGCGATCGAGGGCCTGGCGCATGAGCGCGCCCTCGTATCGCTCGACGGCATCGCGCAGATCGATGCCGGCCTCGGGCAGCACGGGATCCTCGCTCCCCGACGCCTCGCGGGGCATGGTGGCGCGCAGCTTCTCGGGAACGTCTGCGAGAGAGACCTGGCCCTCTCCTCGCAGGATCACCATGCGCTCGACGACGTTCTGCAGCTGCCGGACGTTGCCCGGCCAGTCGTAGGAAGAGAGGACGGCGAGCGCGTCCGCATCGACCCCGCTCACGCGCGAGCCACGCCGCGCGCAGGCGTCGCGCACGAAGGCATCGACGAGGAGCGGGATGTCGGCGCGCCGAGCACGAAGCGGCGGGATGACCACGCGGATCACGTCGAGGCGGTAGAGGAGATCTTCGCGGAACTGGCGGGCCTCCACCATCGACTCGAGGTCGCGGTGCGTGGCCGCGACGATGCGCACGTCCACGCTGACCGGCCGGTCCTCACCGAGCGGCATGACCTCTTTCTCTTGCAGCGCACGCAGGACCTTGGCCTGGAGCACGAGCGGCATCTCGCCGATCTCGTCGAGGAAGAGCGTGCCGCGGTCCGCGGCCTGGAAGCGTCCGGCGCGGGCGTTCTGCGCGCCGCTGTAGGCACCGCGCGCATGACCGAAGAGCTCGCTCTCCATGAGCTGCTCGGGGATCGCCGCGCAGTTCACGGGCACGAAGGGCTTGCCGCCGCGTCCGCTCGCGGCGTGGATGGCGCGCGCGACGAGCTCCTTGCCGGTGCCTGTCTCGCCCGACACGAGGATGGAGCAGTCGGTCGGCGCCACGCGGCTGAGCACGTCGAAGAGCGCGAGGAGCGTGGGAGCGTGACCGAGCATCGAGGGCGCGTGGCGGACGCGCCATGCGTCGGCGGCACCCGTGTCGGGAGGCGGCGAGTGGCTGGCGCGAGGCGCGCGATCGATGACCCGGGCGAGCGTGGCGTCGAGCGCCTCCATCGAGAAAGGCTTGAGGAGGTAGTCGAGGGCGCCGACACGAAGGGCGCCCACCGCGGTCTCCACCGTGGCCGCCCCCGTCATCACGATGGTCGCAGGACGCTGCGCGCCGCTGGGCAACCGCGAGAGCACGTCGAGGCCGTCGCCGTCGGGCAGACGCAGATCGGTGATGAACGCGTCGAACGAAGGCGACGTGTTGAACGCCTCGAGCGCGGCCTCGAGCGTGCCTGCGGTCGCGACGTCCATGCCGCGACGCCGCAGGTGGCGTTCGATGCCGCGCCGTAGCCCGTCGTGATCTTCGAGCACCAGCACCCGCACGGCGGCGAGTCTAGCTCGCCGAACGCCACGTCGGGCAACTTCCTCGCTCAAGTATTTCGCAGGGCTGCCGAAGTCCTTCTCGTCCCTCGGGACCGTGAAGGAGGACCCTTGCTGCCAGCTCGCCACGAATCCGCCGCCCCGTGCCGGGTGCTCGTCGTCGAGGACGACGTGCTCGTCCGACGCGCGTACGAGCGCGTGCTCGCGCCGCAGTACCAAGTGACCTCGGTCGAGTCGGGCAACGACGCCCTGGCCAAGGTCGAGTGTGGGGCCTTCTCCGCGATCGTCTCGGACATCGACGTCCCGGGCCTCACGGGCATCGAGCTCCTCAAGGCGGTCCGCAAGACCGACCTCGACGTGCCCATCGTGCTCGTCACGGGCTATCCGTCGCTCGAGAGCGCGCAGGACGCCGTGAACTACGGCGCGTTCTCCTATCTCACCAAGCCCGTCGATCCGTGCGCGCTCCGCGACGTGGTCTCACGCGCCAGCGGCCTGCGCTCGCTCCTCGCGCTCCAGCGGGCGTCCGACGCAGCCCAGGGCCGCGCGGGCACCGACTTCGGCGATCGCGCCGGCCAAGAGGTTCGCTTCGAGGCCGCGCTGCGCGAGCTCTGGATGGCGTTCCAGCCGATCGTGTCGGTCGGC
Source organism: Deltaproteobacteria bacterium (assembly GCA_017303575.1). GTDB lineage: Bacteria > Myxococcota_A > Polyangia > Polyangiales > Sandaracinaceae > JAFLCL01. The sequence goes on along the minus strand of JAFLCL010000365.1, from coordinate 4,609 downwards.
AGCCGCTCGGTGCTCGGCTACGAGGCGCTCCTCCGCACCGATGAGCCGACGCTGCGCAACCCTGCGGCGCTGCTCGCGGTGGCCGAGCGTCTCCATCGCCTCGAGGAGCTCGGACGCGCGGTGCGACGCTCGGTGGCCCGTTCCATCGATCGTGCGCCGGCCGACGCGAAGATCTTCGTCAACCTCCACCCGCACGACCTCCTCGACGAGACGCTCTACGAGCCGACGGCCGAGCTCTCGCGTCACGCGTCGCGCGTGGTGCTCGAGCTCACCGAGCGGGCGTCGCTCGAAGAGGTCGGTGACCTGAGCGAGCGCGTCGCGAGGCTTCGCGCGCTCGGATACAAGCTCGCGATCGACGATCTCGGCGCCGGCTACGCGGGGCTCACGAGCCTCACGAAGCTCGAGCCCGACGTCGTGAAGCTCGACATGTCGCTCGTGCGCGACGTCGACAGCAGCGTGAAGAAGCAGCACCTCATCGCCTCGATGGCGCGCGTGTGCGTGGACCTCGGGATGCTGGTGGTGACCGAGGGCGTCGAGACCGTCGCCGAGCGAGACACGCTCGTCGCGCTCGGGTGCGACGCGCTCCAGGGCTACCTGTTCGGTCGCCCCCAGCGCGCGTTCGAGAACGTCGCCCTGTGAGCCTCGCACGCCAGCCGTGATCAACCGCGCCATGGCGCGACCAAGGAGATGGCCATGAAGTCCGAGTCCCGATACGTCGAGGCGACCCCCGCGAGCACCGTCGACCGCCGCTACCTCGTGCGCCGCGAGATCGCGCGCGGCGGGATGGGCATCGTCTTCGAGGCCGAGCACACGCTCACGCGTGATCTCGTCGCCGTGAAGCTGCTCACCCAAGGCGCGCTCGGATCCCCGATCGTGCACGCGCGGCTCATGCGCGAGGCGCGGGCGCTGGCCGTGGCACGCCATCCAGGCGTCGCGTCGGTGCGAGACGCGGGCGTCTGCAAGAGCCACGGCCCCTACCTCGTGCTCGAGATGATCGAGGGTCGCTCGCTCGAGAGCTTCCTCCTCGCGCGAAAGACGCTCTCGCCCGACAACGTGGTGGCGGTGGCGATGCAGCTCGGCGAGGCGCTCACGCACGTGCACGAGGCCGGCGTCGTCCACCGCGACGTGAAGCCCGGCAACGTGCTGGTCACGCGCGCGCCCGGCCGCGACGGAGACGTGCTGAAGCTCGTAGACTTCGGGATCGCGCGCGTCGGCGAGGGCGACGACGTCGTCGAGCGCAAGCTGACGCAGCAGACCGACGTGCTCGGCACGGTGGAGTACATGGCGCCCGAGCAGCTCATCGATGGCCTGCCGCCGACGCCCGCGAGTGACGTCTATGCGCTCGGGCTCTCCCTCTACGAGTGCTTGGCTGGCGACGTGCCCTTCCCCGGGACGATGGCGCACGTGATGAGCAACATGCTCGCGGGCACGCCGATCCCGTCGATCCGCGACAAGCGCCCCGACGTGTCGCGCGAGCTCGAGGCCGTGATCTCGAGCGCGCTCCAGCGCGATCCGCGCGCGAGGCCCTCGACGCCGGCCGCGCTGGCCCATGCGTGCGTGGCCGCGCTCGGTCGCACGCCGCGAAAGCTCGTGCTGCTCGATGCGCCGCGCGAGGAGCTCGGTGGCGTCTCGCGGCGGCAGTTCGCGCGCGCGCCGTACGTCACACCAGTGCGGGTGCTCGGCAGCGCCGGCGCTTGCGATGGTCGCACCGAGGACATCTCCGAGCAGGGCCTGCTCGTCGTGACCTCGGGCGCGTGCGCCGAGGGCGAGACCGTCACCGTGCGTCTCCCGCTGCCCACCTCGGGTCGCGTCGTCACGCTCGATGGCGTCGCGCGCTGGTGCAAGACGCAGCGTGGACAGCGGGCGATCGGCGTCGAGCTGAAGACGATCCCCGACGACGCGCGCGCCGACATCCGCAGCTACGTCGGGATCATGAGCGTGGCCACGCCGAGCCTGCGTCCCCTGGCCGCAGCCGGTTCCGCGCCGAGGGATGCCGCGGTGGCTCCGTGAGGCGGGTGGCCCCGCGTCACGCCATCGGTGTGCTCGCAGGGCTCTCGTTCGTCGCGGCAGCACCCGCGAGCGTCCGCGCCGACGACGACGCGCGCGCGCTCGCCTCGCCCTTCGATCGGGAGCACGCGCCCTCGACCTCGATCGAGACGCCGCGCTCGCCCGACGACGACGCACCGCCGGAGTTCGCGCTCGACATCACGGCCATCGCCGTGCTGCCCATCACGGTGGGCGCACGCGTCGCGTTCGAGATGCCCGGCCACTTCGTGGTCTACGCGAGCGGGGGCCTCGTGCCGATCGCGATCATCGATGGCATCAATGACGTCGGCACCGGCTGGGGCCTGTGGAACGAGACGGATGCGCGCATCGCGCAGACGATGCTCGGCGACGCGACGTGGTTCGAGGTCGGCCTCGGCATCCGCCCTTCGGGCACGCCGGGGATCGAGATCACCGTCGGCTACTCGCTGATCTGGTCGCACCGTCTCGCGACGCTCGGCACCCTGTGGCCGGGAGGCACGGCGCTGCTCGACACCTCCGGGCGCGACAGCATCGGCATGGACGTGACGATCGACAGCGTGCACGCCGAGCTCGCGTGGCAGACCGAGCTCTTCGACGGGCTCTCGTTCCGCGCCGCGCTCGGATGGATCCACGCGGTCCGTCACGACGTCTCGATCGTCTCGAACTCGGACGACCCCCGCGTGGTCGAAGGGCTCGAGGCGCTCGAGACAGCGCTCGACGACGAGCTCGGGCGGCGCGCGTTCGGACCGACGCTGAGCTTCGCGCTCGGCATCCACCTCTGAGTTGGCCTGGGTCGAGGGACCTCTGGCCCCTCGAGCTCCCCGTCGTTCGATCGTCGAAGACTCCTCCTCACTCCCGCTCCAGGGGTCTGCTGCGCAGACCCCGCCGCGTGGCGCCCCAACCAATCCCGCGACCGAGAGCGAATCCATCTCGGTCCCTGAGTTGGCCGGCTGCGAGACGAATGACCTCGGCCGAGCGTGCACTGCCACGCTCGGCCGATCGTCGTCTGGGCTGCGAGCGAAGGCGAAGCAACCTCGCCGCCGCCCTCGCCTCTCCGATCAGCGCAGCTCCACGAGGAGCGCTCGCGCGCGATCCAAGAGCGGGCCGGTCTCCACGGTCACGTCGGCACGGAGGTTCAGCGCGCGCGCGATGCGGGCCTCGGGCACCGGGGTCTCTTCGGTCATCGCGCACGCGACGATCTGGGCCACACGCAGCGTCGCCGCGGCGCTCGCGCCCTCGGATCCGTCGAGCGCCTGGGGCGTCTCGTCGGCGTGTGTGCCGACGGCGTGCGCGACGTTGCGCCCGAAGCCCCAGCGTGCGGTGAGGAGGACACCGATCGAGCTCTGGTAATCACACGCGAGCTCCTCGAGCGCGGCGGGCGACACGCCGGGAGAGCGATCCGCCAGCGTGGCCAGGTAGAGGCGACCGAGGCCGTGCGTGAGACCCGCGAGGAAGCAGTCCTCCCGCGACGCCGCGGGGGCGATCTCTGCGGCGAGGCTCGCCGCGAGCTGAGACGCCATGCGGATCCGCAGCGCGCGAGGGCCGAGCGAGCGGGCGTCGAACACCGCGAGACGCACGAGCGGCGTGACCGCGAGCCGATGCACGCGCGAGAGGCCGATGCGGATCACGGCGTGCTCGAGGGACTCGGGGGCGCGACCGAACGCCGCGGCCGATCCTTCACGCAGGACCGCGGACGCGAGCACCCGGTCGGCTTCGATCATCGCCGCGACCTCGCGCGCCGTGGCCTCGCTCGCGATCGCGGCGCGGAGCGAGGCGGGAAGCGGCGAGATCGGCGGCACGTCCTCGAGGCCGCGCTGGACGCTCTCGCGCAGCCGACCGAGCAGCGGCTCGATCGACGCATCGGCCGATGCCATCTCGAGAGCGAGCGCGGCCACCATGCGATCGGCGACCGTGGTGGCGGTCGTGCCGATCGCAGCCCGATCGCGATCCCAGGGCGAGACCGTCCACTCCGTGTCTGGCGGAGGCACGCGCGCGATGCCGAGGTCACGCTCCTCGCTCGCTCGCCAGCCCGGCGCGGGACACGACGGACGCGTGACACGCTCGGACGGCGGTGGGGGTGCTTCGGACAGAGGCGCCTGTGCGCCGAAGCTCGAGCGGGCCCAACCGATCAGGCGCGCGATCGGCCCCGAAGGCGCGGAGGAGCCGGGCTGCGTCGGACGCTCGGACGCGCGACGTGCCTCGGTCGGCGCGAGCCGCACGATCGCGCGGCGACGCAGGAGGCGGAGGATCGCGTCGCCGATCTCGAGGCGACCGTGCCCCATCGGAACGATCGCGAACGGGGACACGCCGCGCCCGATCGCCTCGAGCACGCTGCGCTCGTGGACGTCGCCCGGGCGCTCGACCGCGCCGGGGGCCGCGACGTGGATCTCGGTCGGGTCCGCGAGCATCGAGAGCATCGCGAGGCGCTCCTCGCTCACCTCGTCCGCGCGCTGGAGCACGACGGCGACGGGGATCGCGACGCACGGGCCCGGCCGCCGCGCGCCAGGCACCACCGTGACGTGCGGCGACGGCCACGCGAGGAGCTCGGCCAGCGATGCGGCGGCGTCGACGAGCTCGGTCGAGC
>JAFLCL010000364.1 GCA_017303575.1 Deltaproteobacteria bacterium | reverse complement strand
GCGACACCGCCGTCTCGATCATCGACACGCTGCTCGGCTGGATCGGCGAGGGCCCCGTGGCCGACAGCCTCCGCAAGCGCCGCGATCGGCTCTGATCCTCTTATACGTCGCGGTGACGAGCGCGACGTATAATCCTCGGATGCTCACCGTCGGGCGGCTCCCGCTGGAAGCCCAGACCGCGTACGCGGAGCTGGTTCGCGCACTCCTCGCGACACGCACGCACGCCGATCCGTCGGACGGGCCGGACGTCGATGGAACGGTCGTCGAGAAGGTGATCGGTGGCCGCACGTACCTCTATCTCCAAGAGCGCGCGATGGGCTCGATGCGTCAGACCTACCTCGGCTCCGACACGCCAGCGGTGCGCGCCCATGCCGAGGAGATCACGCGCCGAGCGCGCGCACGCCGCACGGACGACGATGTTCGCGCCGTGCTCGTCCGCGTCGCGCGCGCCGGTGGATGCGCGAGCCCCACGGCCGCCGAGCAGAAAGTGCTCGAGACCTTGGCGCGGCACCGCGTCTTCTCCGTCGGCGGCATCCTCGTGGGCACCCACGCGTTCACCGTGCTCTCGAATGCGCTCGGGATGAGCGCGTCGCTCGCGACGCTGCGCACCGCCGACATCGATCTCGTCCACGACCCTCGCATCATGGTGGCGCTCGACGACGCCGACGCCCGTCCAATCGCTCGCATGGAAAAAGAGACCGTCGGGGGCGTGCGCTTGTGGGCAGTGCCCGGCTTCGACCGAAGGCAGCCCTCGACCTCGTTCAAGGTGCACGGGACGCAGCTCCAGCTCGACTTCCTGACCCCGCAGCGCACGCGCTCGGACGCGCCGGTCGAGCTGCCAACGCTCGGAACGGCAGCGCTTCCGCTCAAGTACCTGGACTACCTGGTGGAGGAGACGGGCCCAGGCGCCGTGGTCGGTGGCGCGGGCGTCCTCGTGAACGTGCCCGATCCTTCGCGCTTCGCGCTCCACAAGCTGATCGTCGCGGAGCTCCGTCCCGCCGTCTTCGCGACGCAGACACGAAAGGACCTGCTCCAGTCGGAGGCGCTCCTGCGGCTGCTCCTCACCGATCGTCCGCGCGACGTGCGTGACGCGTGGCGCGCGCTCGACCAGAGAGGCCGAGGCTGGTCGAGCCGCGCGCGACGATCGATCACCAAGCTCGATCCACTGGTGCGTGCCAGGCTCGCCGACGCCATCGCGTGAGCGTGCTCAGGCGCCCATCGGGCACGTGCCGTAGCTCGGCAGGGTCGCTTCGCGGCTCACGCGCCCTTGGGTGATCGTCACCGTGCCTGTCGAGGGCGTGGCGCTCGTGAACGCGACCGTCTGCATCACCCGACCCGACGCCACCATCATCGAGCCCGCGCTGGGGTAGCAGTCGCCCGTCCGCCACACGACGGCCGTGAACGCCAGGCTGGTGGTCGTGCCGTCGCGGCTGCCCGTCGTCGTGCCGTCGATCTGCATCGCGCCGGCCGAGCCGACGACAGTGAGCTCGGCGCTCGCCGCGCCTGCGCTGCCTGCGAGCGCCAGCTGAACGTCGAGCGTCGAGCCGTTCGTCGTCGTGAACGTCGCGGTGCCCTCGAGCGTGTGCGAGCCCACCACCAGTGCGTCGAAGTCGAGGACGACCTCGAGGCCCGCGGCGCTCCGCGCGATCTCCGCGCTCACCGACCCCGAGGCCGTGAGCCCGATGCGGAGCATGCATCCGCTGGCGAACGTGACGGTGACCGACGAGCCGCTCACCTCGGCGCTCGCACACCCGTGACCCTCCACGTGCGACGCGATCGCCATCGCGTTCGCCTCGGCGCTCGCGCTCGGATCGAGCGTCGGATCGAACGCGAAGAGCGCGTCGCTCACCGCGAGGGCCTCGAGCACCTCCACGCTGCTCGAGGCGCCGCGATCGAACATCGCCGTGTCGAGCTCCTCAGCCGCACCCTCCTCCCGACATCCGCTGGCGAGCGAAGCGAGGAGAGCCACCGACACCACACCCACCACCCGGAAGTGATTCGTCGTCATCGAGAGAGTCTGATCGACGAATCGCCTTCTGTTTGTGGGCGATCTGTGGACGTCGGCCGATCGGCGTCAGTCGATGCAGAGGCCGCGCGCGCGACCGCGCTCGGTCGCGAGCGCTCCCGCGGGGAACGCAGAGAGGAAGTTGAAGCACATCTCGTCCTCGGTGCGCTCGCCGAACGTGACCGTGTCGACGTCCATGTTGTCGTAGACGCAGGTCGTGCGGAGGACGTCGCCGGGCTGGAGGATCAACGCGCCGCCTGGCGCGGGGTACGAGGTCTGCGAGTCGAAGTCCCAGCGCGTCACGTCGACGAGCATCTCGATCTGATCCTCGCGTCCCTGGCGCAAGACCTCGGTCCGCAGGCTGACGCCTCGCTGGTGCATGTGGGGCCCCGATCCGACGACCGTGACCGGCGCGGTGATGGCGGGCGTGCACGTCCCGACCACCTCGTGATCGTTGGCGCGCGGTGGGATCGCGATGTCGAGCGAGCCCAGCGTCGCGGTGCCGATCTCGTTCGCGCGCGGCGTCTGCGTGCTGCACATCGCCACGCCGCTCGTGTCGAGCACGTCCGCATAGCTGCGCACGTTCCAGTAGTGGACCTGGAGCAGCACGTACTGCCCGGGCCCGGGCACTTGCCGGCCCAGCGTCTCGGGCAGAACGGTGTTCTGTCCGCCGGGCGCCCAACCCGTCAGGAAGGTGGCGCTGGTCGGCATGCCCTGCACGCCGCAGTCGTAGACGTCACCGACCTCGACACCCGCGGGCAGCGTGCTCGACGCGAAGATGATCCAGTGGTGCACGACGCGCTCGTCGTCGATGATCGGCGCGAACGCCGTCCCCTGCTCCGTCTCGGTGAACGGCGAGGCATAGACGAAGCAGAGCGTCTGGTTGCCTCCGTTGCCAGCGCCGGGCTCGAGGTGGAACGGCGTGTCGAGGTCGCCGTCGGCGTGCGCGCGGAACTCGTGCGTCACCTCGCACGGCAAGTGCTCGGGACCCACCGGTGTCGCGGTCGCCTCGATGCGCGCAGGCCCTGGGCCGGAAGGCGCGCCGCTCGCGATCCATCCATCGAGGATCGCGAGCTGCTCGCTCGTGAGCGGGGTCGTCGGAGGCATGGGACGCGCGGCGTCGTGGATGCGTGTGCCCACGAGCTCGTAGACGCTGCGCGTCGGCTGCGTGACGGCGGCCGCGTGGAAGGCGTCGTACGTGGCGAGCGACATCGGCGCTCCGGACACGGGCGAGTCGGAGTGACAGTCGATGCAGCCCGCGGCGATCACGTCCGCGACGTCTTGCGGCACCGTCTCGGGATCGCTCGCGCCGCCCTGACAGCCAGCCAGAAAGACGGCCACCGCCGCCCCGCGACGCGCCCACGATCGCCCTGCCCGTTCGGTCGTCATCACGTCCTCCGTCACATCCGTCCGCCTTCGAGCACGATGGTCGTCCTGCCGAGCATGCCCATCGTCTCGATCACCAAGGTCCCGCGGTCACTCTCGACACCGAAGTCGAAGCTCGGCGCCGCGCCCGCCATCATCGCGGACTCCACGCAGCTCGGCGTGAACACCAGCTCGCCGCCCGACATCGCGTAGGTGCCGCGGATGCGCGTCTCGGTGGCGCGCGTGATGTCGCCCGCGAGCGTGTCGGCGAGCATGATCACGAAGCTCATCTCGAGGCGGACCTCGCTGCCGTCGAACGCGAGCCACGCGGCTCCCTCGACGCTCGACATCGTCGGGTCGAAGTTCATGCCGGCCTCCGCGCTCACGTAGAACGAGACGTGATCGAAGAGCCACGTGCCGGTGGGATCGCCCTCACCCGAAGGCACCGGTGGCATCACCGTCTCGCTCTCGACGACGAACGCGCTCTCGAGCATCGGCAGCGGCGTCGGGATCGGCGCGAGGTCGCAGCGCGGCGCATCGACCGTGGGCGCAGGCGCGTCACTGGCCTGCACGAACGCGTCCGGCGTGGCGGGGGCGTCGGGCGTCGAGGTGGTGGTGGGGCAGCCCGCGAGAAGCGTCGCCAGGGCGCCCAGGGCGGCCGAGGGGATCATCGTCGGGAACGCGCGGAGGGCCTTCGACATCGGGCACGAGCGTATCCGAGCGATCTCCGCGGGGTTGTGCACAAAACGTGGAGGCCTCCGGATCCGAGCCCGGATCTGCCATCGTCCGGCCATGGCGAGCATCCTCGTGGTGGACGACGAAGCGCCGATCGCAGGGCTTCTCGCGGATCACCTCACGCGCCGCGGTCACGCTGTCCGCGTCGCCTCCGACGGTGACGAAGCGCTCCAGCTGCTCGGCCTCACGGCGAGCCCTCGCCCGACCCCGCTCCCCGAGCTCGTCGTGCTCGACGTGATGCTGCCCGGAGCGACCGGTCTCGAGGTGTGCGCGGCCCTGCGTGGCGCCGACGTGCCGCGCCAGCCCGTCGTGCTGATGCTGACGGCAAAGCGCGACGAGGCCGACGCCGTCGCTGGCTTCGAGGCGGGCGCCGACGACTACGTGCGAAAGCCCTTCGGTGTGGCCGAGCTCGTGCGGAGGATCGAGGCCCTGCTCGCGCTCGCGGCGCGCGCACCGCTCACCTCGCCACGCGCCTCGGGCCTGCGCATCGACACCCGCGCGCGCACCGTGCACGTCGGCGATTCCCAGGTGCACCTCACCCCGAAGGAGCACGACCTCCTCGTCCACCTCGCCTCTCATCGGGGCCTCGTGCTCGACCGCGAGACGCTGCTGGTCGAGGTGTGGGGCTACTCGCACGCAGGCTACGCGCGCACCGTCGACAGCCACGTCACGCGCGTGCGCAAGAAGCTCGAGGCCGCGGGGCTCTCCGCCGATCCGATCACGACGGTGCACGGCGTGGGCTACCGCTTCGAGGACGCATGAGGCGCGGCTCGATCGTCGGGCGCGTCGGCGCGACCGTCGCGGCGCTCGTCGTCTTGCAGTCCATCGCCCTCCTCGGGATCTCGATCGCGACGTTCCGGAGCCACCTCTCGGTCGTGCGACAGGACCTCGTCGAGGAGGGTGTCGCGCTCGCGCGGCTGGCCGCCGAGCCCCGGCACGAGGAGGAGAGTCTCGAGGCGCGCCTCGATCGCCTCGCGCCGCTGCGCGGCTTCGCAATCGCGATCTACGACGCGGAGGGCACGCTGCTCCACACCACGCGCACCGACGTCGACGTGGAGCCATCGCTCACGGGCGAGGTGCGCAGAGAGACGCGCGAGCGCGCGGGACGTGCGCTGATCCTCCGCGGCAGCCCCGATGTCCCCACGGCCGCCCTCACTGCGCTCGACGCACGCGCGACGACGCACGGAGGCGCCGCGTTCCTCGGCTTGTTCGAGGAGAACACCGTGCAACAGGTCGCGCGCGGGCGCCTGTACGTGCTCGCGACCCTCGCGCTCGCGTCGGTGCTGTTCACGCTCCTCCTCACCGCGTGGCTCACGCGACGCGCGCGCGCGGGCCTGCGCGAGATCGAGTCGGTCGTGCATCGCATGGCCGATGGTGATCTCTCCGTGCGCCTGCCGGTGCGCTCCGACGACGAGGTCGGCCGCGTGGTGTCGGACTTCAACCGCATGGCCGACGCCCTCGCGCAGCGCCTCGAGGAGCTGCGTCGCGCCGAAGCGCACCGCAGTCACATGGAGACACAGCGGAGCCGCCTCTTCGCCGCCTTCACCCACGAGATCTCGACGCCGCTGACCAGCGTGCTCGGCTACCTCGAGTCCCTCCAGATGCCCGAGGTCGAGGCCGATCCCGACACGCGCCGACGCTACGTCGAGATCGCCTTCACGCAGGCCCGCGCGCTCGAGGCGCTCTCGGAGGATCTCGCGACGCTCTCTCGCCTCGACTACGAAGGCCTCGCGCTCACACGCAGCGACGTGGGCCTCGCGGCGCTCGCGAGCCGCGAGATCGCCTCGTTCGCGCCGCGCGCCGAGTCGCGTCACGTGGTGATCGAGCTCCACTCGGACACCGAGGTCACGGCGAGCGTCGACGCGCAGCGCATCGGGCAAGTGCTGCGCATCCTCCTCGACAATGCGCTGCGTCACACCAAGGAGCGCTCCGTCGTGCACGTGAGCCTGGGGCGCGACGAGCGGGGCGTCTCGATCACCCTCCGCGACGACGGTCCTGGGGTGCCGGCCGAGCACCTCGACCGCCTCGGCGAGCCCCTCCACCGCATCGACGACTCGCGCGCACGAAACACCGGCGGGCGCGGCCTCGGTCTCTCCATCGCGCGCGGCATCGCCCGTGCGCACGACGGCACGTTGAGCTTCGAGTCTCCGCCCGAGGGGGGCCTCGTCGTCACGCTGCGGTTGCCGGCCTGACCGAGCCCTCGTTCAGCTCTTCTTGCTGCTGCCGAAGAGCTTGGAGAGCAGGCCTCCCTCGGCCTTCTTCTCTCCGGCAGGGGCTGGTGCAGCCGAGTTGCGGCCCGTGGTGCCCGACTTCCCGCGCATCTCCGCCAGACGCACCTCGCGCGCGGCATCCGCGTTCTTCTTGTTGAGCTCGAGCGCCTTCTTGAAGCTCGCGAGCGCGTCGCCGTTCTTGCCCGTGCGCTGGAGGATCATGCCCTTGTAGTAGTGCGCGCGATCGTGCTTGGGCTCGATGGCGAGGGCGCGATCGACCGCCGTCATCATCTCGTTCACGCGGCCATCGCTCTGCGGCAGGTTGAAGATGCACCACGCGTACGTGGCGAGCAGATCCGACTCGTCGGGCACGAGCTCGATCGCGCTCGAGAGCAGCGAGGCGGCGCTCTCGAAGCTGCGCTGCCTCATGAGCACCTCGGCCTTCTGGTGCTCTTTCGCGGCCCACAGGATCGCCTCGAGCTTGCGATCGGCCTCGGGCGTGCCGCCGCCGTCCTGCACGGTGCGGAGATACGCCGTGCGCTTCTTCTCGTCGGCGAGCGTCTCGTTCGCCGCGGTGAGGAGCGCGAACACGGGCTCGACGAACGTCCGCAGCGGCGCGAGCTCGCCCGTGGCGCGATCGGGGTGCCACTTCTTCGCGAGCGCGAAGTACGCCTTGCGCACCCCCTCGGCGCCCACGTCGCGGCTGACACCGAGCATGTCGTAGTAGTTCTGTCGGTCGAGCGCCTGACAGCGCGCGATCGCCTCGTTCCAGAACGCCGTCCCTTCCGCCGACAGGCCGGGCGGCGCAGGCGGCGGGACCGGCATCGAGGTCTGGAAGCGCGCCGCGCCTGCGCGGTCGGCCTGCATGCCCTGC
>JAFLCL010000363.1 GCA_017303575.1 Deltaproteobacteria bacterium | reverse complement strand
CTGCGCGGGCACGGGCTGCGTGCCCGTGAACAACATGAACTGCGGCGGCTGCGGCGTCGTGTGCACCGGTGACTCCGAGTGCGGCACGAGCTTCGGCGGCGGCGGCGACGGCGGCCTGCCCTTCCCGTGATGTTCCGAGGGGCCCTGCGGCCCCTCCCACGCGCCGACGCGCGCGTGCTCGGCGGGAAACGAAGGGCTCCTCAGGGGGCCCTTCGTCGTTCCGTCCCCCTTCACGAGGCGACGAGCGACGCCGAGCCCCGGAGTTGACGCACGCGTGACGAAGGGGTAGCAGCGGCCTCCCCTTCATGGCCGAGCGCACCTCCAAGCGGGCTCGTTCGCCCTCGTCTCCCAAGCAGGGGAGCGACACGACGTCCGAAGGCGTCGAGGGAACGCTCCCGGGCACGGAGGCGCCCGCGCCGACCGAGGCGCCGGCGCCGATCGAGACGCCCGCGCCGACCCAGACGAAGGCGAAGGGCAAGGCGAAGAACGACGAGCCTGTCGTCACGCCGCTGGATCCGAACTTCAAGCTCAACGTCCCGTCGTCCAAGGGTTGGGCCTTCGAGGGCCCCCTCGACCTCCTGCTTCACCTCATCCAGAAGCACGAGCTCGACATCCTCGATCTCCCGATCGCGTTCGTGGTCGAGCGCTACCTCGAGTACCTGACCGTCCTCGACAACCTCGATCTCGACGTCGCCAGCGAGTACCTCGTGATGGCGGCCACGCTCGCGCACATCAAGAGCAAGATGCTCTTGCCGCCCGATCCCTCGCAGGTCGAAGAGGACGCGGAGCCGGGCGAGGAGATCGATCCGCGCGCGGAGCTCATCCGACGCCTGCTCGAGTACCAGAAGTACAAGCACGCGGCCGAGCAGCTCTTGGCGCGCGGTGTCGCGGGGCGCGACGTCTTCACGCGCGGCATGGAGGCACCCGAGGCGATGGGGCCTGCGCCGCTGGCGAGCGTGGGCCTCTTCAAGCTCCTCGATGCGTTCCAGGCGGTGCTCAAGCGCGCCAACCAGGAGATGGCGTTCGAGATCACGGCCGAGGGCGTGAGCATCCAGGACCGCATGTCGCTGCTCACCGAGCGGCTGCGCGGCAAGAAGCACTGCACCTTCGACGAGCTCTTCGAGGACGCGCGCACCGTGTACGAGGTCGTCGTCACGTTCCTCGCGATCCTCGAGATGGCCAAGCGCAGGCTCACGCGCATCTACCAGGCCGACGTGCTCGCGCCGATCCACCTCGAGCTGCTCGTGAGCGAGGTCGAGGAGGGCGCGCTCGACTACGTCGACGAGTACGACGCGCCGCGAGACGAGGCGCCTCGCGCGCAAGAGGACGAAGACGAGGACGAGACCGTCGCGCGCGCGGGCGAGGACCCGCTCGGTGAAGCGCTCGATCCCGAGGAGGCGCCTACGCGCACCGACGCGGACGCGCTCGGCGAAGCGCTTGATCCGGACGGGCCGCTTCCGCACCATGCGACGCCCGCGGCGCCCCCGACCCCCGCGCCGGCCGACGATCCCGACGCAGACGACGACGAGCCTGAGGACGACGACGAATGACGCGCAGGCGCAACAGCAAGGGCCGCGACGCCAAGCGCGGAGCCGTCGAGCCTGGCTCGGAGGCGACCGAAGATCAGGTCGTCGAGCCGCAGGTCGAGCCGCAGGGAGCCGCGGTGGAGCCCGATCAGGCATCCGATCACGAGCCTGATCAGGGAGCGGATCCGGAGGCTCGTCAGGAAGTCGATCAGGACACGGATCAGGCATCCGATCAGGACACGGATCGGACATCCGATCAGGACACGGATCAGGCATCCGATCAGGACACGGATCAGCCATCTGACCAGGACGCCGATCAGGTTTCCGATCAGGACGCTGATCGAGCCTCCGGTCAGGACGATCAGGGATCCGATGAGGACACTGAGCAGGCATCCGACCAGGACCCTGATGAGGTCGTGAGCGTCGATGCGCTCGAGGCGCTGCTCGGGGGCGATCAGACGGCGAGCAGCGTCGGCCTTCGTTCGCCGCTGGGGGACGACGAGGACGAGATCGAGATCACGCCGCGGGATCGTCCCGGCATCGAGAAGGCGCCGCCGCTGCCCACGGGCGAGGCGCACCTCAAGGGGATCCTCGAGAGCCTGCTGTTCGTCACCGACAAGCCCCTGCCGCCCAACCGCCTCGCGAAGATCGCGCGCGCCTCCAGCAAGGAGGTGCAGCGCCTGCTCGACGTGCTCACCGACGAGTACCGCGGCCGCGGCATCGAGCTCGTCGAGGTCGCGGGCGGCTACCAGTTCCGCAGCTCGGCGGAGAACGCGCCGTTCGTGCGTGAGCTCGTCGCGCGCAAGCCCGTGCGCCTCACGCGCGCGCAGATCGAGACCCTCTCGATCCTCGCGTACCGACAGCCCATCACGCGCCCCGAGATCGACGAGGTGCGCGGCGTCGACTCCGGCTCCGCGCTCAAGGTCCTCCTCGAGAAGGGCCTCGTGCGCATCATCGGCAGGAAGGAAGAGCCGGGCCGCCCGCTGCTCTACGGCACGACCCCGCACTTCCTCGAATTCTTCGGCCTGCCGAGCCTCGCGGAGCTGCCCACGCTGCGCGAGTACACGGAGCTGTCGGACGACAGCCGCGCGCTCTTCCAGCGACGCACGGGCGAGGCGATCGAGCAGATCGGCGACCTCGGCGTGGAGGCGCGTCACTACTCCGACGAAGAGATCGAGGCGGGCGAGGCCGAGGCCGCACGACGCATCCACGGTGACGAGCTCGAGGGCGACAGCGAGCCGCCGCCCGACGAGCCCGATCCCGCGCAGGGTGAGCTCGCGCTCGAGGGCAGCGACAGCGACATCCCGCCGGCCGTCGGTGCGTCCGAGGAGAACGTCGAGCGCGTCGAAGAAGTCGAAGACGCCGACGAAGACGACGAAGACGACGAAGACGACGAAGACGACGAAGACGAAGACGAAGACGACGAAGACGACGAAGACGAAGACGAAGACGACGAGGACGAAGAATGACGTTCCAGGAGCTGATCCTGTCGCTGCAGAAGTTCTGGGCCGATCGCGGCTGCTTGATCGTGCAGCCGTACAACTCCGAGGTCGGCGCCGGCACGTTCAACCCCGCGACCTTCCTCCGCGCCATCGGCCCCGAGCCGTGGAACGTCGCGTACGTCGAGCCCTCGCGTCGTCCCACCGATGGACGCTACGGCGAGAACCCCAACCGCCTTCAGCAGTTCCATCAGTTCCAGGTGATCCTCAAGCCCTCGCCGCTCGAGATCCAGGAGCTCTACCTGGACTCCTTGCGCGCGCTCGGCACCGACCCGAACAAGCACGACATCCGCTTCATCGAGGACGACTGGGAGTCGCCCACGCTCGGCGCGTGGGGCCTCGGCTGGCAGGTGTGGATCGACGGCCTCGAGATCTCGCAGTTCACCTACTTCCAGCAGGTCGGCGGCATCGACTGCAAGCCGATCTCGGGCGAGCTCACGTACGGCCTCGAGCGCATCGCGATGTACCTCCAGGACGTCGACGACGTGTACGAGCTCGAGTGGTCCAAGGGCATCAAGTACGGCGAGATCTGCAAGCGCCAAGAGTGGGAGTGGAGCACGTACAACTTCGAGCGCGCGGACGTGCCGCTGCACCTCGAGCTCTTCGATCGCTACGAAGAACAGTGCCGCGTGCTGCTCGGCCTGAGCAAGGAGAAGGGCAAAGGCAACGTGCTCGTGTTCGAGTCGGACGACTCGCTGAAGCGCCTGGTCCTTCCGGCGTACGACTGCGTCATCAAGTGCAGCCACTACTTCAACGTGCTCGATGCGCGTGGCGCGATCAGCGTCACCGAGCGTCAGCGCTACATCGCGCGCGTGCGGCACATCGCGCGCGCCGTCTGCGAGACGTACGCCGCGCAGCGTGAGGCCCTGGGCTACCCGCTGTTGAAGGCGCCCGTCTCCGCCGAGACCGCGACGGCGGAGGTGGCGCGATGAGCTCGCTGTTGATCGAGATCGGCGTGGAAGAGCTGCCCGCGTCGTTCGTCGCGCGCGCGATGGAGCAGATGCCTGTGCTCGTGAAGAGCGCGCTCGCGGCAGCGCGTCTCACGCACGGCGAGATCGAGGCGCTCGGCACCCCGCGTCGTCTCGCGCTCCGTGTGGAGGGCGTCGCCGAGGCCCAGCCGGACCTCGAGGAAGAAGTGCTCGGGCCGCCGCGCGCCGCGGCGTTCGAGGCGGACGGCACGCCCAAACAAGCGGCCGCGGGCTTCGCGAAGAAGAACGGCATGGACGTCTCGGCCGTGCGCATCGCCAAGACCGACAAGGGCGAGTACGCGGCGCTGACCCGCAAGGAGAAGGGCCTGCCGGCGCGTGAGGTGCTCGGCAAGGTCGTCGAGGCGGCGACCAAGATCACGTTCCCCAAGGCGATGCGCTGGGGGCAGGGCGACATCGCGTTCGGTCGTCCCGTGCACTGGATCGTCGCGCTCTTCGGGAGCGATGTGATCGACGCGAGCTTCGCGAACGTGCGCACGGGCCGCCGCACGCTCGGGCATCGGTTCCTCGCGCCGGGGTGGATCGAGCTCGCGAAGGCGGACGACTACCTCGAGGCGCTCCGCGCAGCGCACGTGCTGCCGCGCACGAGCGAGCGCCGCGCTGCGATGATCGAGGGCCTCGCCGCGAGCGCGAAGGACAACGCGGCCGAGGTCGTGCCCGACGACTTCCTCGTCGAGGAGAACCTCACGCTCGTCGAGGAGCCGCAGATCGTGTGCGGTCACTTCGAGGATCGGTTCCTCTCGCTGCCCGACGACGTGATCGTCGCGGTGATGCGTGGCCACCAGCGCTACTTCGCGGCGAGGGACGTGGGCGGCGGCAAGCTCCTGCCGCGCTACTTCGCGGTGGTGAACACCGCCCTCGATCCGAAGACGATCCTGCGCGGCAACGATCGTGTGCTCCGCGCCCGCCTCTCGGACGCGCGCTTCTTCGTGGAAGAGGATCGCAAGAAGACGCTCGCGGATCGCTTGCCGAAGCTCGACGGCATCGTGTTCCAGACGAAGCTCGGCACGGTGGGCGAGAAGGTGCGACGTGTGGGCAAGCTCGCGGCCGCGCTCTCCGGTGACGCCGAGGCCGAGCTGCTCGCGCAGCTCTGCAAGGCGGACCTCGTGTCGCTCATCGTGGGCGAGTTCCCCGAGCTCCAGGGCGTGATGGGCCGCTGGTACGCGCAGAAGGAAGGCCTGAGCGCGCGGCACGCGGACGTGATCCGCGATCACTACCTGCCCAAGGGCGCCTCGGACGTGGTGCCGACGGACACGCTCGCGGCCCACATCGCGGTGGCCGATCGTGTCGACACGCTCGTGGGCTGCGTGGGCGTGGGCATCGTGCCGAGCGGGTCGGCCGATCCGTTCGCGCTACGTCGCGCGGTCCTGTCCGTGATCCGCATCGCGCTCGAGGGGCCGATCGACGTGGACGCGCGCGCGGTCTTCCTCGGCGCGTACGGGGGCTTCGTCTCGCAGGGCAAGACGCTCGCGGCCGAGGCCGAGACCCTGAGCAAGCTCGACGAGCTCGTGCGCGGACGCCTCAAGAGCTACCTCGGCGAGAAGCACGGCGCGGACGTGATCGAGGCGTGCCTCGCGGCGTGGAGCGGCGGCTCGATCCGCGATCTCGTCGCGCGGGTCGAGGCGCTCTCCGCGATCCGTCGCGAGGCGGAGTTCGACTCGCTCACCGTCGCGTTCAAGCGCGCGCACAACATCACCAAGGACGTGGCCTCGAGCGACGCTGCGCTTCGCGCAGAGCTGTTCGATCACGACGCCGAGCGCGCGCTCGCGCGAGCCTTCGACGGTGTGAAGGCGCGCATCGACGAGGCGACGGGCAAGGGCCAGTACGCCGAAGCGCTGCGCCTCGTGGCGACGGAGCTGCGCGGTCCGATCGACACGTTCTTCGAGCAGGTCTTCGTGATGGTGGACGACGCCGCCGTGAGAGCGAACCGACTTCTGCTCCTCGCGCGCATCGCGGGCACCGTGAGCCGCATCGCCCACCTCCACCTGCTCTCGGGCGCTGCGTCCACCACGGGCTGACGCATGCACACGCCGACCGTGAAGGCTCTGGCGAGCCTCGATCCCATCGCCGATCGCGAGGCCTTCGGCGACAAGGCCGTGCTGCTCGCGCGTGCGATCGGGCTCGGGCTCGCGGTGCCTCCAGGCTCTGCGCTGTCGCGAGCGACCGGCGAAGAGATGCGGGGCGAGGCGAGGCGTGCCTCGGTGCGCGAGGCGCTGGGCGCGATCGAGGCGAGCGAGGGTGCGCAGCTCGGCGCGGGCCTCTGTGTGTCGGTGCGGGCGTCCGGCGATCAGAGCGCGCCGGGATCGATGCCCACGATCCTCGATGTCGGTGCGACGCGAAGCGCGCTCGACGCGCTCACCGAGCGTCTCGGGGAACGAGGCGCTGCGCTCGATGCGCGACTTCGGTTCCTGCGCGGCGTGTCGCGCGCGCGGGGTGCGAGCGGTCGGAGCGCGGTGAGAGGCGCGCGCTCGACCACGCTGGCCCCCTCGATCGCAGAGCTCGAGAAGGAGATCGCGGGGCTCGAGGTGCAGCTCGGCATCGGCGACGGCGACGCGCTATCCGAGCTGTGGCTCGCGCTCGAGGTCGTCGCTGCGCACGGTGCGCCGATGATCGTGCAGGCGATGCGCTTCGGGACCTCGCGCAAGGGCCTCTCGGGTGCTGGCACTGCGTCGAGCCGCCATCCGATCACGGGTGAGCCTGTCGTGTTCGGCGAGATCGCGTGGGACAAGCAGGGCGAGGATGTCTCGCTCGGTCGCGGCGCGGGCGTGTCCTTGCGCCGCGCGTCGGCGGGACGTCGAGGTGACGAGAGCCTCGAGGCGCGCTCGCCTGTGCTGCTCAGCGAGCTCGCGGACATCCTCGCGCGCACCGAGCGCGCGCTCGGTCACGTGGTCGACGTCGAGATCGCGATCGAGGCGGAGCAGCTCTCGGTGCTGCAGCTGCGTGCCACCGTGCTCACGCCGCGCGCCGAGGTCCGCACCCTGGTCGATCGCGCGGAGGAAGGCGCGATCACGCGCGAGTACGCGCTCGCGCAGGTGCGCATCGAGTCGCTGGTGCGCGTGGGCCGTATCGAGCTGGTGTCGGAGGACGCGCTGCCGGGCGGCGCCGAGTCCGTGCTCGGTCGAGGCCTCGGCGCGAGCCCGGGCGCGGCGTCGGGGCATGTCGTCATCGACGTGGAAGAGGCCGTGCGTCGAT
>JAFLCL010000362.1 GCA_017303575.1 Deltaproteobacteria bacterium | reverse complement strand
GTCTGGCCGGTCGGCCCCGCGCCGCCCGTGGTGCCCGACGACGTCGCCCCTGCCTCGCAGACGCGTGCGCGCGCGCGAAGCGCCATCGTGGCGTTGGGTCGCGTCGTGACGAGCAGGAGCATCGGGCACGAGAGCGCGGGCAGCGTCGCGCGCTGCTGGTTGCCGAGCTGCGTGATCTCGAGGACGCGCGTTCCCGTCGGCGGCGCCGCGGCCGCGCCCTGGAGCACGTGGTCGTAGAAGACCTCGAAGTCCGACGCGCACACGGCATCGACGGTTACCGACTCGCCTTCTTCGAGCTGGAGGTCGAGCGCGTGGGCGCCGCGGTTGCCATCGATGGGACCGATCACGTCGAGGCCGCCGGGCCACACGGCGAGGCGCTGGTTCACGCTCCAGACCACGCCGGGCTCGGTGGGGAACGGGCGCTCGGGCAGCTGCCCGCGCTCGAGCGCGCCGACCATGAAGTCCATCTGCTCCTGCGCCATCGCGTACGTGACGGTGAACCCGGCGCCGAAGCGCTCACGCAGCCGCTGGCTGCCTTCGTCGGCGACCTGCTGCCGCGCTTGCGCGTTGGGCGAGCTCCCGCCGAGCTCGAGCAAGCCGCCGAGCATGCCGCTCAGCACACCCGTCGCGCGCGCCTCGACCATGCCGCGCGGCTCGACCGTAGCCTCCACGGGGCCCTGCGGCCTCATCCAGATCGTGACGATGCGGTTCGGCCGGTCGTACGCCATCTCCATCGACGCGGTGAAGCGTGCTGTCGCGTCGAAGCGCAGGTACTGCCGCACCTGGAAGCCCATCGACTCGCGATCCACCCACGTCCAGCCGGTGCCGCTGATCGAGAGATCGAGGCGCCCGTCGTGCTCGACCGCTGTGCACTCGCGGATCCACCAGCGGCCCGCCGTGGGATCGGTGCCCGCGGCGGGGCCGGTGTGACCACCTTCGCCGGGCAGCCCGATGAACGAGCCGCGCAGCGATCCACAGAGGCGCGGTGTGATCACGTCGACGAGCAGCGTGTTCACGTCGGCCTCGGCGGACTCGCCGCCGCTCGTGGTGGTGGTCCCGCTCGAGCCACCACCGCTGCTCGTGGTGGTGGTGGTCCCGCCTCCGCCGGTCGACGGATCGGTCTCGTGCGTGGGCGAAGGACCGCATGCGGTCAGCGACGCGAGGAGGAGCGCGGTGGTGATGCCTGCGAGGCGCGAGGGCGAACGTGCGCGATCGAACATGGCGCGAGGATGAGGGGGAAGCATGCGCGCGACAACCGCGCAGATGCATCGAGATCATCCCGTGTGGGGTGCGTGAGAGGCCGCATCGCGGAGGGGGAAGGGTGTGCCACGAGGGCGCGTACGCTCGGCCGATGCGCCGTCCCACGCTCGCTCCGCTCACGCTCGTCGCACTCTCCCTCGCTCCGGTCGCGGTCGGCTGCGGAGGCGTGCAGCGCCCCACCGACGAGCTCGCGCTCCGACGCGTGGTCCTCTACCGCAACGGCCTCGGCTACTTCGAGCGCAGCGGCACGATCACCCGCGATCGGATGGAGCTGCGGTTCGCGTCGCGCGAGATCGACGACGTGCTCGGCACGCTCACGGTGCAGGAAGAAGGTGCGGCGGAGCGAACTGTCGTGTCCGCGTCGGTCCCTGCGCGACGCGACGGCGAGGCAAGCGCAGACACCGTGACCGTCGAGCTCGCGCTGCCCGACGCGCGATCGCGCGTGCTCGATCTCACCTACGCGCTGCCCGCGCCTGCGTGGCGCGCCGCGTACCGCGTGGTGCTGCCGGAAGGACAGGACGAAGGCCGCGCGCTCTTCCAGATCTGGGCGCTCGTGCAGAACGAGAGCGCAGAGGACTGGCGCGACATCGAGCTCACGCTGGCGACGACCGCGCCGTTCTCGTTCCAGTACGACCTGCGCACGCCTGCGTTCGTGGAGCGCCCGACGGTCGGCTCGCTCGCAGGCACCGAGGGACCGACGGGCGTGATCGTCGCGAGCGAGACGCGCGCGCGTGAGCGTGATCTCGACCGCGGCGAGAGCGGTGGCCTGGGCGGTCTGATGGCGCGCGCGCCCGCACCGCCGTCTGCACAGGCGGGTCAGGACCAGCGGGGCGGGGCCGCAGACTCGGACGGTGATCGCATCGCGAACGCCTGGGACTCGTGTCCGCTGGATCCCGAGACCTACAACGGCACCGAAGACGAGGACGGCTGCCCCGATCGCGGCTCGGTGGTGATCAGCGACGAGTCGATCGCGATCCTCGATCAGGTCTACTTCCCCGAGGGCAGCGACGAGATCCCCGACCGCGCGCAGCCGATCGTCGCGGCGGTCGCGCAGACGCTCATCCACAATCCTCAGATCCTCTCGGTCGACGTCGAGGGCCACGCCGCCTCGACCGAGCGCGATCCGTGGGGCGTGACGGCGGCCCGTGCCGGCACGGTGCGCGCGGCGCTGATCGAGCGAGGCGTCGCGGCGGATCGTCTCGTGGCGGTCCCGTACGGGGCGTCGCAGCCCGTCGATCCGCGCGCGACGGCCGACGCGCACGAGCGCAACCGACGCGTGTCGTTCCACATCCAGCGCACCGCAGACGGCGCCACGACGACGAGCGCGGGCACCACGACGCCGCGCGGCCCACTGCCCCCGCGCACCCGCGAGACGGATGGCGCCACCGAGTACGTGGTGGGGGCGCGCGTCTCGATCGGCGCGCACTCGAGCTCGATGGTCACGGTGCTGAGCCAAGAGGTGTCGGGCCAGCCCGTCCTGCTCTATCGCCCCGAGCCCGGCGCGCCGCGCAGCGATCAGCATCCCTACCGCGCCGCGCGCATCACGACGCCCGAGCACGCGACCCTCATCCCCGGGCCGGTCGCCGTCTACGCAGGCGACACGTTCGCGGGACAAGGCGTGGTCGAGCACCTCCACGAGGGTGAGACGGCGCTCCTTCCGTATGCGCTCGACGAGACCACCGACGTGCAGATCTCGCGCAACCCGAACGACGAGCCGGTGCGCATCCTCGCTGCGGCGCGCGGCATCCTCACCGTCGAAGATCGACGCGTCCATCGCGCGACCTACACCATCGATGCAGGCCCGCACGCCCCTCGTCGCATCGTGATCGAGCACCCGCGAACGCGGGGGACGACGCCGCGCGATCTGCCGCCGGGGGCCGACGTGCGCGAGGATCGCATCGTGCTCGAGATCCCGATCGCGCAAGGCACGCGCAGCACGCTCGTGATCGAGGAGACCACGCCGACGCGTCGCACCGTCACGCTCGGCGGCGATCTGTCGGTGCCCATCACGCCGTACCTCGAGGCGTCGGGGCTCTCCGGCGAGCTCGCCGATCGTGTGCGCGCGATCATCGAGCGCCGCAGCCAGCTCGCCGAGGCGCAGGAGCAGCGGCAAGCGCTGCGTGAGCAGCTCTCGGACGTGGCCACGCGCGCGGCCGAGCTGCGCGCCGACATCCGCGTCGTGCGGAGCCCGGACCTTCGTCGCAGCCTCGAGACGCGCCTGCGCGAGGCGAGCGATCGGACCACGCAGCTCACCGAGCAGCTGACGACGATCACGACGCGCGAAGCGGAGCGTCGCGCGGAGCTCGCCGAGCTCGTGCGCGCGCTGCGCATCGAGGAGAGCGCTCCTCCTCCCGGTTGAGTCGAGCCTCGTGTCGCTGGCCGGCTCGTGATGCCTCGCCGCTCGTGTTAGGGGGGCGCGATGGCTCAGCCGTCGATGGTCCGCCGCTTCGAGATCGATCTCGCCGACAGTGATCGCGGTGTCTACGAGGCGCTCGATCTGCGCGCCGCGCAGCATCCCTCCGAGACCGATCGCTACCTCGTCGCCCGCGTGATCGCGCGCTGCCTCGAGCACGCCGAGGGCCTCGTGTTCACCAAGGGCCTCACGGCCGACGACGAGCCCGCGCTGTGGCAGCGCGATCTCACCGATCGCCTGCTCGCGTGGATCGAGGTGGGCGCGCCCTCGACCGATCGGCTGCACCGGGCGAGCAAGCTCGGCGCGCGCGTCGTGGTGTACGCGTACCAACGGCCGAAGGAGCTCGCGAAGCAGATCGTCGAAGCCAAGGTGCACCGCGCCGATCAGCTCGAGGTGCGCGCGCTCGATCCCGCGTTCCTCGATCGCGTCGCGGCCACGCTCGATCGCAACAACCGCTGGGAGCTCAGCGTCTCGGGGGGCGGCCTCTACCTCACGATCGGCGGCAAGCTGTTCGAGACGACCTGCGAGCGCGTGGTGCTCACCCAGTGACTTGGTCGCGTTTGTCGCGTCGCGTCAGCGCGTTCGAGGTCAGTGATTTCGGCGAGCTGCTCGACGCTCTTGCGTCGCGCGTCAATTGATTGCCATTGCAACGTTCGCGCGATCATCGATTGTGTCCGCTAACACCTCGTGATCGTTGAGGAAACGCGCGCTGGGACCGTTGACGCCGCATGCATCGCGCGACCACGATTCGCCCCGATGTACCCCCGCGCGTATCTGCCCCTCAATCGTCGTACGTTCGTTCGCACTGCCGCCCTCGGCGCTGCCGCCGTCGGTGCAGGCCTCGGCACCTCGGGCTGCGAGGGCGGCGCGAGCAGCGAGCGTGTCGAGACGCTCATCCTCGGCTCCGGCTTCGGCGGCTCGATCACCGCGCTACGGCTCGCACAGGCTGGCCATCGGACGGTGATCCTCGAGCGTGGCCGTCGCTGGACCGTCGAGACGCCGGGCCAGGACGTGTTCTCGAGCATGCGCCCGGGCGAGGTCGACAACCGATCCACGTGGCTCGCCGAGCAGCAGCCGCTGCCGGGCATTCCTCCGGGCCGACGGTTCCAGCTCTACACGGGCGTGCTCGAGAAGATCTACGGCAACGGCATCGACATCGTGTGCGCGGCTGGCGTCGGCGGTGGCTCGCTCGTCTACAGCGGCATGATGGTGCAGCCGCCGCGCGACTTCTTCGAAGAGGTCTTCCCCGACGAGATCTCGTACGACGACATGGACACGCGCTGGTACCCCATGGTCCGCGCGATGATGAACCCGGGCACGCTGCCGGACGAGCTGCTCATGCGCCCCGAGTGGACCGCGACCCGCGTGTTCCTCCAGCAGGCGGAGGCTGCGGGCTACGACGCGCAGCGCTTGCTCTGCGCGTTCGACTTCGAGGCTGCGGCGCGCGAGGTCGCGGAGATGGACGCGATCCCGCAGATGCTCGCGCTCGGCAGCTACATCTTCGGCCTCAACTCGGGTGCGAAGGGCACGCTCGACAAGACCTACCTCGGCATGGCGGAGGCGACGGGCCTCTGCGAGGTGCGGCCGCTCCACTGGGCGCAGGTGATCCGTCAGCACGCCGAGGGCTACTCGGTCGTCGTGCACGAGATCAACGAGATGGGCGAGATCATCGCGGAGAAGGAGATCATCGCGCGCCGTCTCTTCGTCTCGTGCGGCACCGCGAACACGAACGGCATCCTCCTCCGCAGCAAGGCCGAGAACGGCCTGCCCGACCTGCCCGAGGAGATCGGCAGCGGCTTCGGCAACAACGGCCAGCACATCAAGGCGCGCACGCGCGTGGTGCCGGACGCGGCGGCCGCCGGCTTCGGCGCCACACAGGCGGGCCCCGCGTGCACGATGCTCTTCGATCCCGACAACCGCATCGCGATGGAGAACGGCCCTGCGCCGATCGCGGGCGCGACGCTCATCGGCACCGGACAGGGCATCCCCTCGGGCCGCGGGCGTTTCCGCTGGGACGCGGCGATGGGCAAGGTCACCGTCGACTGGGAGGCGAGCTACGACGCGCAGGCGGCGGAGGCTGCCACCAACATCATCACGCGCCTCAACGAGGTGAACGGCGGCGAGGTGACGAGCCTCGGGCTCGACGTCTCGATCACCTTCCACCCGCTGGGCGGCTGCGTGCTCGGACAGGGCGTCGACATGTTCGGGCGCGTGAACGGGCACGAGAACCTCTACGTGATCGACGGCTCGCTCCTGCCGGGCGTGACCCCGCTCTCGAACCCGTTCTGGACGGTGAGCGCGAACGCGGAGCGCTGCATCGAGACGATCGTCCGCGAGGACTTCGGAGCCTCGGTATGAGCGTCCCCATCGCTCGTGCGTCGATCGCCGCCAGCGTCCTGCTCGTGGGCGTGGCCGCCGGTTGCTACGGCAACGAAGGGACCGAGTTCCCGCCGGGGCTCGAGCCCTGGGAGCCGAACGTCGCGGCGATGCCGGCGCCCACAGCCGATGATCCCTGCCCCGAAGAGATCGTGTTCAGCGAGGACGCGACGTTCCGCGGCATCCAGCCGAACGGCCGCTCGTACAACGCGAATTCGCTCCACGCGCGTGCGTGCATCCACCAGCCCGCCGCCGTCGTGTGGGAGGCGCTGCAGGATCCGCAGGTCGGTCGCGATCACACGACGGTCAACTCGTTCGAGGTGATCGATCCGCCGATGGCCGAGGAGTGCGACGGTCTCTACCAGTCGCAGATCAACGCGGGCTCGCCCATCAGCATCGACTTCCGCCTGTGCTGGCGCATGGAGGTGGCCGAGGGCACCGACGACATGCCATTCGTGGTGGCCGCGCGCTGGCAGAAGGTCTGGGGCACCACTGCGGTGAGCGTGATGGAGGGCTCGATCATCACGCGCGCGCTCGAGGCTGATCCGAGCATCACCGTGGTCGAGTACCAGTACCACCTCAACGCCGTGACGGCGTCGCACCAGACGATCCGCGACTACCTCACGGTCGTGTACGGACGCCTTCGCGATCGCGCCCACGATCGGCCGCTTCCCTAGTCGCGTGTCGATCGCCTGGGCGCGGTAGGCTCGCGGGGCTTGGCGAGCACGCGCAAGAAGAACGACCGTGAGGCGTCGGGTGTGGTGGCGTCCGATCTGATCGGACGCGATCGCGAGCTCGCGGATCTCGCGCGCGACGTCGAGCACCACGCGCTGATCACGCTCGTCGGTGCGCCGGGGGCGGGCAAGACCTCGCTCGCTCGCGCGCTCTTGGCGATGCGCCAGCAGCAAGCGCCCGAGCCCACGCCGCGAGCGATGGGCGCCTCGATCTTCGTCGATCTGTCGAGCGCTCGCAGCGCGCTCGCCGTGCTCCGCGCCCTCGCGCTCGCGCTCGACACGCCGCTCGCGCGCGACGCAGAGGAAGGCCGTGATCGCGCGACGCTCGTGCCCTCGCTCGAGCGGCTGCTGACCACCAAGGTGCTCGCGAGCGCGCGCACGCTCGTCGTGCTCGACAACGCCGAGCAGTGCATCGACGACGTCGCGTGGTGTGTGGGGCGCTGGTCGTCCCTCGCGCGGTC
>JAFLCL010000361.1 GCA_017303575.1 Deltaproteobacteria bacterium | reverse complement strand
CGGTGCCGAGCGCGCCCCCGTCCTGCGCCGCGCCGGAGTCGGGGCGTGGGCCCGCGTCCGCGGTGGGCGGGATCGTGGGGATGATGTCGAGGCGCACGGCCCAGTCGCCGTTCACGCCCGCGGCCTCGTTCCACACGAAGCCCATGCCGTTCGCGAAGATGTAGCTTCGCTCGGGAGCGATGCGACCGTCGTCTCGGAGCGGGCTGCCATCCGACGAGAACGGACAGCTCGGGCCGGGCAGCGTGCTCTCGTGCAGCTGCACGTAGACGCGCAGGTACGTGAGCGGTGCGGCCACACGCAGCGGCGCGCCCATCTCGTCCATGATCTCGAAGCGGTTGAGCTGGAGGCTGAAGCCCGTGCTGCCGGTCGCGGGCACGGAGAGCTCGATCGGCACGTCGGCGGCGGCGAACACGAGCTCTTCGTCCGTGCCGCCCCACGGCTCGCTCGGGCCCGTCGCGTCGATCGCGCCGGTCGGCGGCGTGACGCCCGCCCAGATCTCCACGTCGACGAGCGCCGTGCCGCCTTCGGGCACGTTCATGCAGGTCGAGCCGTTCAGGCGCGCAGCCGCGAGCGCGATCTCGACCGAGCGCAGCGTGAGGGGGAAGTCCTCGGCGAGGAGGCCGCGCGCGGGCGCGGGCAGGTCGCGGAACACGACGCCGAAGCCCTCGGTGCCGCAGAAGCCGCACACAGCGGCCGCAGGCGAGTCCATCGAGAGCGTGTCCTGCGCGAGCGTGACCTGCGCGTCGGCGCGCGAGGCGAGCAGCATTCCCGAGGCGAGCAGCGAGGCGAAGACGAAGGCAGTGCGCATCGAGGGAGCGTAGCGAGGAGTGCGCGTCGAACGCGAGCAAGGGGCACATCCCGCTTGGTTGACCGGCTCGTTGGCGGGCCGTTACGCTCGTTCCATGCTCTTTTCTTGGTGTGCCGCGACGCCGATGTCGCGCGCTCGCACGGCATCGACCTCGGCCCTCTGCTTGGCCATCGCGCTGCTCTCGCAATCGGCCTGCACCCGCGAGAGCGACGACCCCGACGCGCGCCTGCCGAGCCTCGACTCCGGTCGCGACGCGCCCGTCGCGACGACGACCTGCCGCGACAACGGCGACTGCGACGACGGCTTCCCCTGTACGTCCGACACCTGCGTGGTCGGCAACGTCTGCGAGAACCGCCCGGTCGATAGCGAGTGCCCGAGCGAGCAGACGTGCGTCGTCGGTCGCGGCTGCGTCACGGGGATGCCCACGGACTGCGTGGACGACGACGACTGCAACGACGGACGTCGCTGCACCGGACGCGAGCAGTGCCTGCTCGGCATGTGCCGCACCACCGAGCCGTACCTCTGCGACGACGGCAACGCGTGCACCGTGGACTCGTGCGGGGGTGCCGCGGACGACTGCGTGTTCGAGACCATCTGCGACAGCGGCGTCGGCGGCTCGGACGCGGGCCCGGTGTGCACGCCGTTCGAGGCCTCGAGCGTCTACTCGAGCACGTTCATCGTGCCGATGGCGCCCTCGCAGGGCTGCGCGACGGTGCCCACCTACACAGCGAGCCCGATCGCGTTCTCGATCGCGGGCGGCACCCTGACTGCCCGCGCGACGGGGATCGTGATGACGCAGTCGCCCGCGCCCACCGGCGCCGACTTCGACCTGCGCGAGGATCGCGGCTGCGCCCACTTCCGCCTCACCGGCACCTTCGCGTGCGGCAACCAGGGCATGGCGATGTTCACGGCGACGTTCGACTCGGGCTGCGAGCCGTGCGCGGATCAGTCCCGCTCGGTGATGCTGCTCCGCTGATCTCTCTTCCTTCGATCGCTTCGTTTCCAGGAGACCGCATGCGCACGATGACTCGCTCGATGAAGTGGCTCGCAACGCTCGCTGCGATCGGCGTCTCGGTGTCCATGGGCGCGTGTGGTGAGCGCAACGGCGATCCGGTGGACGCGGGCATGGGACGTCGCTGCACGACCAACGCAGAGTGCAACGACACGATCGAGTGCACGGTCGACACCTGCGGCGCGGGCAACGTGTGTACGTACACCGCGGTGAACGAGATCTGCACCGGCGCCGGCGAGAGCTGCGTGGTGGGCGTCGGCTGCACGACGATGCGCACGTGCATGGACAGCGACGACTGCGACGACGGATTCGCTTGCACCGTGGACACCTGCGGAGCCGGGAACGTGTGCAGCTACACGGGCGTCGACGCGCGCTGCACCGACCCGATGCTGCCCGTCTGCGAGGTCGGCCGCGGCTGCGTCGAAGGCGAGATGCGCTGCACGACGGCGGCCCAGTGCAACGACTCCGTCGCTTGCACGCTCGACAGCTGCCTCGCGAGCGGCATGTGCGAGAACCGTCCGGTCGACAGCATGTGCGACGTGGCGGCGGGCGAGCGCTGCACCGAGACCGGCTGCTTCGCGCCGATGACCTGCGACGACGAAGAGGACTGCCAGGACGGCAACTTCTGCAACGGCCGCGAGCGCTGCCTGCCCGAGCTCGGCTGTCAGCCTGCGATCATGGCGCCGCGCTGCGACGACATGGACCCGTGCACGCTCGACACGTGCGAGCCCGCGACCGGCTGCGTCTACACGTGCGACAGCGCGATGGCGTCGTGCATGTGCATGGGCGGCATCGAGTGCACGGGCCGCTTCATGCTCTCCGAGAACCTCTACAACGCGTGCATCCCGGACGCAGAAGGCAACAACCAGGTCGACTACGACTTCCAGGTCGTCGACATCGCGATCGTCGCGGGCCAGACGCTCGTGATGCCCGTCGCGCCCGGCCGCGCGCACTTCGGCTCGCAGTCCGATGCGACGGCGAGCTGTCCCACGGTGACCGCCGTCGCGACGGTGCCGGGCGGTACGACGGAGCGATACACGCTCGACGTCACGTTCACCGACTCCGACCACTTCTCCGGCTCGTTCAACGCGAACCTCGGCGGCTTCGGCGGCCTGCTCGGCTGCATGGAAGGCTCGATCTCGATCACCGGCACCCGCGTGCCCTGACGCCTTCGCACGGCCCGAGCGGACTAGCCCGCGAGCGCCGCGACGACCGCCGGGTCCGGGCTCGACACGAGCAGCCGCGCGAACTGCGAGCCGGGGGCGAGATCGATCACCGCCGTCGGTCGCGTGCGGTAGATGGCGACGAAGTCTTGTCCGGCCGAGAAGATCATGCGTCCGAGCACGATCACGTACGGCAGGCCCGTGCCCACGCGGAGCCCGCGCAGCTCGCGGTAGGGATCGTCGGTCATCCGTACGCTCGTCACGCTCGCGCGCGGCACACGCACGCTGCCCATGAGCGCTCCGACCTGCTCGAGCGCCGTCAGCGCCACGACGACGTCCTCACCCTCGATCTTGAGCGTGGCCATGCGCACCGGAACCCTCGCGCGGAGGCGCGCATTCCGGCGTCTCGGTGGTGTGGAGCTCGCAGCGGCTCGCGCGAGCCTTCGCGCGATCAGAAGCGCTCGGGGCCCTGCTGACCGGCGCCGACCTGCTGCATCACGTTGCCGCCCTGGTCGGCGAAGGTGAACGCCTGCTGGATGCGGAACGCGGGGCCTGCCTCGGACGCGACGACCACGTCGACGGGGCCCGCCTCGTGCTGCGGCGTCACGACGAGCAGCGTCGAGGTGTCGAGGATCGTGACGGCCGTCGCGCGGAGCGAGCCGAAGTAGACGGCGTAGCCGATGTCCTGCCGGAAGTTCGCGCCGGTGATCTGGATGGGCTGCTCACCCGCCGTCGCGCCCGCGCGCGGCTGCACGTCCCACACCTCCATCGGACCACCGCCGCCCTCGCCCATCGCGCCGCAACCAGCGAAGCCGAGGATGCCGAGCGAGAGGCTCGATGCGACGAAGAGGCGAGAGAGGCGGGTGCGCGACATGTGCGGCTCCAGGTGCGTTCTTCGTGGGGGGCCCACGGAAGGGCGCGACGATACGAAGGCGTGAACGTCGGGGTCAAGCCCGTCGGTCGGGGCTCGCGCTGTTCCAGCAGGCGCACACGGCTCGCTTCTCGCGAGGGCGCGGTGGTTCCGCAGCACTGCGACTCGCGTAGCCTTTCGAGGATGAGGCTACTCGTCGCGATGATCCTGCTCGCTGTTGCGACCTCGAGCGCGCGGCTCCACGCGCAGTCCTCCGACCCCGCGCGCTCGTACTCGACGCTCGACGAGCCCGTCGAGCTCTCGACGGTCGGGGGCGCATGGGATCCAGAGCACGCCACCCACGATGGGGCGCTCCACCCTTACGCCTTCTCGGAGTCGTCGGTGGGCGCCGTGTGGTCTCCGGGCGCGCGGGACAACATCGCGCACCTCGTGCAGCGGCTCGGCGCCGGGGCGCTCGTCGACTCGTTCCGCATCGAGATCATGCTCGGAATGGGCATCGATCAGTCGATGGATGGGAGCTACGAGCATGCGTTCACGATCGATGGCCAGGCGTTCCTCGCCGCGTCGCTGCCCCTCGACGCCGTCGCGCTCGACGTCGGCGGCGTGATCGGTGGCGTTGGGCACGAGCACGTCGACTCCGGCACCCTCAGCACCAGCGGGATGATGACCGCCCTCACCGTCGGCGCCGCGATCGGCCTGCACGCGCCCGACAGCCTCGCTTCGTTGCCCTTTCGTGCCCGCCTCGAGATCGGGCTGTTCGCTCGGCCCGATCCCGGCCGCGCGGGGCCCTTCACCCACGTCGCGCTGGGCATCGTGTTCTGGTGAGCCCCGTTCGCGCTGACCTGATCCGCGCCGGGCGAGGACTTCGCCTTTACAATCGGGCCTCGGGCCGCACAGACTTCGCCCCGGATGGCGAAAAAGAGCCTCCTCCTCGTCGACGGTGACGTGCGTAGCCTGCGTGTGCTCGAAGTGAGCCTGCGCAAGGCCGGCTACAACCTCACGACTTGTGGGACCGCCAAGGATGCGATCGAGACGCTCGAGTACGCATCGCCCGATCTGATCCTCTCGGACACGCGATTGCCCGGGATGGACGGCTTCGCGCTCGTCGAGGCGCTGCGCCTCAACAGCGACTGGGCCGCGATCCCGATCATGTTTCTCTCGAGCGACACGTCGGTGGAGAGCAAGGTCCGCGGCCTCCAGCTCGGCGTCGAGGACTACCTCACCAAGCCCATCTACACGAAGGAGATCCTCGCGCGGATCCACCTCGCGCTGAACCGTCGCGAGCGCGACTCGTTCGCGCGCGGGCGCGCGTCGCTGTCGAAGACGCGCTTCACGGGATCGCTCGAGGACATGGGCCTGGTCGATCTGCTCCAGACGATCGACGTGAGCCGCAAGAGCGGCGTGCTCGATCTGCGTGGCCCTCAAGGTCACGGCACGATCACGTTCCGCGACGGGCAGATCCTCGACGCAGAGCTCGGTCGCATCCACGGCGAGCGCGCCGTCTATCGCCTGCTCCTGTGGAGCGAGGGCGACTTCGACATCGAGTTCCGGCCGGTGCGCTCCGAGGCGCACATCCAGACGCCGACGACAGGCCTCCTCATGGAGGGCATGCGCCGCGTCGACGAGTGGGGCCGCTTGCTCGAGCAGCTGCCGCCGCTCGACTCGGTGCTCGAGGTGGTCGAGGGCGAGCTCATCCCGCGCCTCGGCGAGATCCCCGACGAGCTCAACCCGATCCTCAAGGCCGTGGACGGCGCCCACACGTTGGGCGAGGTCGTCGACAACATCGCGGGCGACGATCTCCAGACCCTCTCGTCACTCTCGAAGCTCTACTTCGAGGGCGTGATCCAGCCCTCGCAGCGGGTGCGTACGCTGCGCCCGCCGGACGGGACGACCACGAGCCAGGACGAGAACGCCGTCGTCGGCGATGACGTCGAGCTCGATCAACGGATCGCGTCCTCGGGTCGTGCGGATCCTGACGGCAGCGGTCTCTTGTCGACCCAGTCGACCTCGATTGTGCCACCGCCGGTGGCTGGCCCCGAGCCTGTTTCGTTGGCGATCCCCGCGATCCCGCCGCCGAGCGCGCTGGGCGTTGGCACATCCGGGCTCGGCACGGCCACTGCAAAGGACGGCAAGGAGGCACAGCCCTCCGCGCTGCATCCTCCGCGCGCACCGTCGCGCGACGTGAAAAAGACCCTGCTCGGCCCCGGATTCGACGAGGACACGGAAAGTCTGCTCGCCGGGTTCGACTCACCGAAGTCCACAGCCCCGCTCGCCCACGCCCCGCCGAAGGGTGAGCCAAGCCAGCCTCCTCGTGCATCATCCGTCGAGGACGCCTCTGCCACGACGGCCTCCGCTTCGCCTGCTTCGACCGCTTCCTCCTCCAGCTCTGTGGCGCCTCCCTCCGCGACCGCAGCAGCCTCTTCCGCGACCGATCCGCGCAGCACCTCGGACCGAGAGGACCCCATGGCCAAGAAGAACAAGAAGAACCGTGGCTCGGAGCGCCCCTCCCTCCCTTCCACGCCCTCCGCCGCGCCGCCCAAGCCCGTCGAGACCACGGCGGCGGTCGAGACCAAGGCCAAGGTCGAGGCGCCCGTCGCGCGCCCCGAGGAGAAGCGTCCCGAGGAGAAGCGGGACGAGAAGCGCGAAGAGGCGACGAGCAACGTCATCCAGTTCCCCGCGCAGGCCAAGCGAAGCGTCTCGCAGGTCGCTGTGAACGACGACGTGGTCTCGAGCGGGCGCGAGGAGGAGAGCTCGCGCGACGACACCCAGCCGCGCATGAAGACCGAGGAGACCGAGGCCAAGAAGGCCGAGGCCCCCAAGAGCGAGCCGCCGCCCAAGGCCGAGGCCAAGAGCGAGCCGCCCAAGGCCAAGGTCGAGAGCGACGACGACGAAGACGAGTCGCCGCGCTCGCGCGAGGATCGCAAGGAGAAGCGGAAGAAGAAGACGCCGCTCACCGAGTCGGGCGAGATGCGCGCCCTCGGCACCGGCGATCACGCGGTGGTCACCGAGGAGTTCTTCGGCGCGAAGAAGAAGGTGGCGACCGCTGCGCCGGAGGAGCACGACGACTTCGCCGATCTCCAGCGCTCGCTCGAGCCGATGTCGGCCGGATCGAAGCAGGCGATGTGGGCCACGGCTGGCATCCTGCTCGTCGGCCTCGCGCTGATCGGCAGCTACGTCTACTACCAGAACGTCCACATGCCGCAGCCGGTGGAGCTCGGCCACGCGGGGCCGGTGGAGATGCCCCAGATGACTGGGACGACAGCGACGGGAACGTCAGCGACGGGAACGACGCCGCCCGCGACCACGGAGACCGAAGTCGAGGCACCGCCGGCCACGACGGAGACGCCGCCCGAGGGCGAGACCCCGCCCGTCGCCGAGGTGCCGCCTACCACCGAGACACCGCCGGTCGCCGAAGTGCCGCCCA
>JAFLCL010000360.1 GCA_017303575.1 Deltaproteobacteria bacterium | reverse complement strand
GGGCGCATGACGGGACCGATCGTGGTCGTCGGCGGCGGCGTGGTCGTCGTGCCTGTCGCGGGGGGATCGTCACCGCCCGAGAACGCGAGGGCGAGCGCGCCGAGGCCGACCGCGCCGAGCAGACCGAGGCCGAGCACGGCTGCCACCACGAACTTGAGGAAGCCGCCGCCACCGCTCGGAGCGGCGGGCGTCGCCATCGGCCCGGAGTTGTAGGCCTGCTGGTAGCCGCCGCCGGTGTTGTACCCAGGGTTCGAGCTCGCGTTCTGGTAAGGCGCGGGCGTCGGTGTGGGTGCGTACGCCTGCTGCTGGCCGGTGGGCATGGAGCCCATCCCGCCAGCCCCCATGCCTGCAGGCAGCGGCGAGGTCTGCTGGAACGGAGGCGTGGGCTGCGACGGATTGGCCGATCCGAAGGACGGCTGCTGGGCCGTGGGCACCGGCACGGGCGAGGTCTGCGGACGCATGCCCGCGGCGGACGTGGCGTTGGTCCACGCTTGCTGCGCGTCCTGCTGCCCCGTCACCTCCGTCATGAACTGCAGGATGTCGGACTGTCGATGGTCGGGCGACTTCGACATCGCCCGCATGATCGCGTCCTTCTTGAACTGCGGGAGCGCTGCGCCTCGCGGGTGCGCCTCGAACGGCGTGGGTGGCGCGGTGAGGTGCTTGGTCGCCCACTCCCACGGCGTCTTGGCGTCGAAGGGCAGCTGCCCCGTGAGCATCTCGTACGCGACGATGCCCATCGAGTAGATGTCGGAGCGCGCGTCGAGCGCCTTCCCGGAGAACTGCTCGGGGCTCATGTACGGCGGGGTGCCGAGCACCATGCCCTGCTTGGTGAGCTTGGCCTTGGACGCGTCCTCTGCGTCGCCCTTCTTCGCGATGCCGAAGTCGAGGACCTTCACGAAGTCGTTCTGGCCGCCGCGATCGGTGAGGAGGATGTTGTCGGGCTTGAGGTCGCGGTGGACGATGCCGCGCTGGTGGGCCTCGTTGAGCGAGCCGCAGACCTGCACGAGGATCTTGTCGACGCGCGCCGCGTCGATGGGGCCCTTCTCGAGATCGGCCGCCACGGCGCGCCCCTGGATGAACTCCATCGCGATGAAGAGCGTGGCGTCGTCGAGCTGACCGAAGTCGTAGAACTGGATCGTGTTGGGGTGGTGGAGATCGATGACGGTCTCGCACTCACGGTTGAAGCGCGCGACGATCTGCGGGTCCTGCGCGAACTCCGGGTGCAACGTCTTGATCGCGACCTTGCGGGTCGCCGCGCCCATCTTCTGCTCGGCCTCGTAGACGCGGCCCATGCCGCCCTCGCCGACGAGGCGCGTCGGTCGGTAGCGGCCCTGGATGACCTTGCCGATCAGCGGATCCGCCTGGTCTGCGACCTCGACCTCCAGCATCGCTCCGCAGCTGAGGCAGAACTTCGCGTGGTCTTCGTTGGGGTGCTGACAGCGTTGGCAGATGCGGGCCATGGGCTCTCGGGGAGAAGGGCGCCCCGCGTCGCACGCGAGCGGGCCGGACGGTGACGACGGCTCTGGGACCGCGATTCTAGTGGGGTGCTTGGCGCTTTGCGAGAACAGGCGCTCCGGCGGCTATCCTCGACCGCCATGAAGTCCCTCGAGACCCTCGTGCAGACGGCGCTCGCGGCGCGCGGGCCGATCGTGTTCCTCACCGGCGCCGGCATCTCGGCCGAGAGCGGGATCCCCACGTTTCGTGGGCCCGAGGGCTACTGGAAGGTCGGCTCGAAGAACTACCGCGCCGAGGAGCTCGCGACCTACGAGGCGTTCCAGGCGATGCCCGACGAGGTGTGGGCCTGGTACCTCTTTCGTCGCGGGGTCTGTCGCGCGGCCGCCCCCAACCCCGCGCACCTCGCGCTGGTCGAGGCCGAGCGCCTCTTGGGCGACCGATTCCTCCTGCTGACGCAGAACGTCGATGGCCTGCACCTCCGCGCCGGCAACACCCTCGCGCGCACCTACCAGGTGCACGGCAACATCGACTACTGCCGGTGCACGCCTCCGGCGCGCGAGGACGGGGGACCGAGCCCCCCGTCGCACCCCCCGCTCGGCGCTCCGCTGCGCTCCGCTTCCTCGCTGCTCCAGGGGGCTCCGCTGGAGCCCCCGCCGCAGGGCGCCCCAGGAACGCGGCTGATTCCGAGCGAGATCGACATCGCGTGGGCCAAGGACCGCAAGCTCACGAAGGACGAGATCGCGATCCTGAAGTGCTGCAAGGGTGGTTGGTCCCGCCCGCACGTGCTGTGGTTCGACGAGAGCTACGACGAGCCGCTCTTCCGCTTCGAGAGCTCGCTCCAGGCATCGCTCGACGCCGCGATGTTGATCGTGGTCGGCACCTCGGGCGCGACCACGCTGCCGACGTACGTCGTCGCGGCCGCGTGCAAGCGCAACATCCCGCTGGTGTGCATCAACATGGACCCGAGCCCGTTCACGCAGCAGACGGCCGCGATCGAGAACGGCCTCGTGCTCCTCGGCCCCGCGGGCGAGCACATGCCCCGCGTGCTCGACGCCCTCCGCGCCTCCCGCGCTTGACGGAGCGTTCGTCAGCGCATCATACGAACGTATGCAGAAGAAGCGGCCAGCAACGACGGCTGTGCGCCGTCGACGGCGGCGGTCATGCGCTCAACGACCAGCGTCCCCGAGGCTGTCGCTCAGGAACACCGTCCGGCACTCTCCGAGCGGGCCCGCGATGTTCACGTTGTAGGTGTCGTAGGTGACCGGGGCTTCGGGAACGCCAGCGACGACGACGCCATCCCGGTCGAACACCTCGATGAGATGACGGTCACCGTCTCTCGCACCAGTCATCGAGAGCACCACGCCAACCCCGTAGGTTCCGTCCGCGTTGCGGATGAGGTCGGCGTATCCCCCCACACCATCGCCTACGGGCTCCAGCGAGATGAACGAGCTCGAGCCGGCGCGTGGCTCGGTCTGGGAACCGGACAGCGCCCCCTCGAGGCAGCGACCGTTCACGCAGGCGCGCACGCGGATGAGCCTCGCCTCCGCGAACGTCCACGTGGCGGGCAAGCTCGCTCGCCACACCAGCTGCGGGCCACACCCTGCACACGTGCACCCCTCGAGCGCCATGGACGCAGCGAGAGCGAGCACGAGCGCTGAGAACCTCCGCACCCCTTCGAGGGAACCACAGCTCACCCTCGTGCGAAAGGCCCGACGCCGGGTGGCGGCCGCCAGGGGGGTGGCGGCGGCGACGCCAGATCTCGTGCGAATTCCCTTACGTTCGTACGTTCGGAGGCCGGATCGACTCGTGCACTGCCGTCGCGCATGACGACCGGATCCGCTAGCCTCGACGTCATGTCGAGCGACCTCGAGCCGCACGCCACGAGATGGCCGCCGCGCGGGAGCGATCTGCCGTCGTCGGACGGGGAGCCGATGGAGACCGCGCGACACCGACTGCAGATGAACGTGCTGATCGACACGCTCGCGGACGCGTGGGCCGCGCGCGACGACTTCTACGTCGGCGGCAACATGTTCGTGTACTTCAGCGAGCTGCACGCCAAGACCTTCCGTGGGCCGGACGTGTTCGTGGTGCTCGACACGATCAAGCACTCCCGCGACAAGTGGTACGCGTGGGAAGAAGGCGGAAAGCTGCCCGACGTCGTGATCGAGCTGCTCTCGCCCTCGACGCGCGAGATCGATCGCGGCGAGAAGAAGCGCATCTACGAGCGGGTGTGGAAGCTCGCGACGTACGTGATGTACGACCCGTTCAGCCACGAGCTCGAGGTGCTCACACCCAGCGACGACGGCACGTTCACACCGGTGCCCGAGGACGCACGCGGCGACTTCGCGGTCGCACCGACCGGGTTGTCGATCGGCCTGCGCGACGGGGACATCCACGAGGAGAAGGGCCCGTTCCTCCGCTGGATCGACGCCGACGGCGCGCCGCTGCCCCTCGGCCGCGAGCGCGCAGAGGACGCAGAACAGCGGCTCGCCGAAGCGGAGCGCGCACGCACCGAAGCGGAATGCGCACGCACCGACGCCGAGCGCGCACGCATGGACGCGGAGCAACGCGCGGCCGACGCCGAGCGCCGGATCGCCGCACTGGAAGCCGCTCACGCGAAGCGCGGCGGCTGACGACGATCACTCCGGATCGATCGGCAGATCGACCGGCAGGGCCTTGGCGCCGGTGCCGCTCGCGAGGCGCTTCACGCTGTCGAGGTGATGGAGCAAGAGCGCGCGGTTGTCGCCGACCGAGAGGTTCTGGAGCTCGAGGGCGCCGATGCGATCTTCGGGCGTGAACGCGGGGTTCTCCACGCGCTCCATCGAGAGCTTCTCGGGGCCGTAGCTCATGTACGTCGCGTGCGTCTCGAGCAGCGTGTAGTCGTCGCCGCGGCGCAGCTCGAGCTTCACGCGGCCCGTGATGCTCGGCGCGATCCAGCGCACGAGCGCGTCCTTCAGCATCATCGCCTCGGGGTCGAACCACTTGCCCTCGTAGAGTAGACGTCCGAGGCGGCGGCCCAGCGTGACGTACTGGTCCGTCGTCGACTCGTTGTGGATCGCGGAGAGCAAGCGCTCGTAGACGACGTGGAGCAGCGCCATGCCGGGCGCCTCGTAGATGCCGCGGCTCTTGGCGTCGATCACGCGGTTCTCGATCTGATCGCTCATGCCGAGGCCGTGCCGGCCGCCGATGCGGTTGCACTCGAGGAAGAGCTCGAAGACGTTCGCGAACGTCTTGCCGTTCACGCGCACGGGCACGCCGTCCGAGAACTCGATCTCGACCGTCTCGTGCTCGATCGCGACGTCCTTCTTCCAGTGCGCGACGCCCATGATCGGCTCGACGATCTTCATGCCCACGTCGAGCCGCTCGAGGTCCTTGGCCTCGTGCGTCGCGCCGAGCACGTTCGCGTCCGTCGAGTACGCCTTCTCGGTGCCCATCTTGTAGGGCAGGCCCACGCTCGCGACGTACTCGCTCATCTCCTTGCGGCCGCCGAACGCGGTCACGAACTGCTGATCGAGCCAGGGCTTGTAGATGCGCAGGTTCGGGTCGACGAGGATGCCGTAGCGGTAGAAGCGCTGGATGTCGTTGCCCTTGTGCGTCGAGCCGTCGCCGAACACGTGGACGTCATCGCCCTTCATCGCGCGCACGATCGCCGTCGTGGTCACCACGCGTCCGAGCGGCGTGGTGTTGAAGTACTTCTTGCCGCCGATCGCGAGGTGGAAGGCGCCGCACTGGATCGCGATCAGCCCTTCACGGACCATGGCCTCGCGGCAGTCGAGGAGGCGCGCCGTCTTGGCGCCGTGCTCCATCGCGATGGGCGGGATCTCGTTGGGATCCTTCTCGTCGGGCTGCGCGAGATCGGCGGTGTAGCAGTACACGTCCAGGCCCTGGCGCGACATCCACGCGACGGCGCACCGCGTGTCGAGACCACCAGAGAACGCGAGACCGATGCGGGTGCCTGCGGGCGGGAGCGAGCGATAGATGCGCGACATCGTGCTGACCTCGAGGAGGGCTCGGTGACGAGAGCTCGGAGCGAAACGGCGCGAGGGGTAGCACGAATCGCGCAGGCATCGCCCGCGGCTCGCGCGCACCGCGCGTGAACGATCTCGCGGCGCGCGGGCACGGTGCGGCAAGGAGACACCATGCCCGACTTCCACCGGGGCTCGTCCATCGGCCTCGTCCTGCTCGTGCTCGTCGTCGCTGGCTGCCAAGCCTCGACGCGTGCGCCCTTTCCCTCCGACCGCGCAGCGCGTTTCGACAGCGCGCTCGAGGTGATGCACGCGGACCAGCTCGCGGTCGCGAGCCTGATCGCCGTCGATGACGGCGTGCACCGGTACGAGGCAGCACGCGGGCTCGCGGATCGCGACGCGGGGCGCGCGATGACGACGTCGACGCCCTTTCGCACAGCAAGCCTCGGCAAGACCTTCACGGGTGCGCTCGTCTTGTCGCTGCACGACGAAGGAGCGCTCTCGGTCGACGATCCAGTGTCCGAGTACCTGCCGGACTTCCCGAACGGCGAAGCGATCACGCTGCGCATGCTGCTCACGCACACCTCTGGCCTCGCGAACTACACGCACGTGGAGGCATGGGTGGACGCGGCGACGGCCGGGACACGGCTCACGGAAGACGAGGTCGTCGCCCTCTGCGCGGCGACCGATCTCGATTTCCCACCCGGCAGCTCGTGGAATTACTCGAACACTGGCTACCTGCTGCTCGGCCTGATCGTCGAGCGCCTCGTCGGGCGCTCGGTGCCAGAGGAGATCGAAGCGCGCTTCTTCGGGCCGCTCGGCATGACGGGCACGGTGCCCTTCGCCGAGGCGCCGCCCGAGCTCGCGCGCGGCTACGCACGCGACGGCTCCGTGGTCGATTGGGATCCCGCCTTCGTGTATCCGACGGACGGCGGCTGGGTCACGACAGCGAGCGACCTGATGATCTGGTCTCGGGCGTTCTTCGGCGGCCAGCTCCACGCCGAAGCCACGCTCGCGCTCGCGCGGCGCCCCGAAGGCGGCGAGCTCCTCACGAGGGTCGCGCAGTCGTTCGATCTCGAGTCGGGCGGGTACGCGCTCGGCTTCCTCGCCGCCGAGGACGCCACCCTCGGCACGCTCTACGCCGGGGCCGGCAACGGCGCGGGCGTTCGCACGTTCGTGGGCTACTTGCCCGAACGTGACCTCGCGTTCGCCACGTTCGTCGACGTGGGGGACGGCTCCGTCCCGATCGTCGAGACGCTCGGCGCGACACGCGCGATCCTAGAGGCCCTCCGCGAGGATGCGCGGCAGTAGCCCGCGCCTGCGCACCGCGTCGCGAGACGTTGCGTGTGCCCGACGCGCGGGGAATCCTCGCGCTGTGCTCGCGGACCCCGCAGCCGAACGAGGCGTGGAGAACGTCGTGACGCGCTGCCTTCGTGTCGCGCGCGGCGAGCGCGTGGCGGTGCTCTCGTTCCGTGCGAACGACGTGGTCGAGGCGTTCCGCGCCGCGATCGAGCGCGCAGGCGCGACCGTGTCTCGCCTCGATCTCGAGGGGCGCACGTCGATCCTCCCGCCGTCGCCGTCGGCGACCGGTTCGGCACCCGCGAGCGCGTCGTCGGCCGCGCTGCGTCGCACCCTCGATGGCGCCGCGGCGAGCTTGCTCGTGGCGGACGAGTCGCTGCCGATGGGGCTCTCGTACGCCGTGCGCGACGAAGCGCAGAAGGCGCGCACGCGACACATCCACCTCGCGGGCATCGACGTGCGCGTGCTCGCGCAGAGCGCACGCGCCGAGCCCGATCGCCTGGCGCTCGTGGGCCAGCGCGTGCTCGATCGGCTCGCGAACGCCAGCCGCCTCGTCGTCACGTCCGAGGCCGCGACCTCGCTCGAGGTGCACCTCGCCACC
>JAFLCL010000036.1 GCA_017303575.1 Deltaproteobacteria bacterium | reverse complement strand
ATCACCTGGCTGGCGGGCAGCACGTACTCCGACGAGCCGACGGAAAAGACGACATGGGGCAGCGGCGCAGCGACGACGGCGACGGCGGTCACGAGCGCAGCTCCACGCGGCGCGCACGCGCCGAGGCACGACGCGACGTGACGAGCCCGCCCGCGAGCGCCACGAGATCGAGGATCAGCGTCGGCTTGCCGTCACCGAGGTCGGTCGCGCCCGTGATGCCGGCCACCGCGACGAGCGGATCGAGCAGCGGCCGCACCACGATCTCCTGCTGCCCCAGCATGCGATCGACGAGAAACGCCACCGGCAGCTCGCCGCGCAGCACGAGCCCCTTCTTCGCCGTCACACGCTCTCGGCCCCGCGCGAGCCCGAGCACGGCGTCGAGGTGCACCACCGACACCGCCACGCCGCGCCGCTCGAGCAGGCCCGCGCCATCCAGGCCCGCGCTCGAAGGCCCTTGCCGCACCGACGCGGGATCGACCTCGAGGATCTCGTCCACGCTCGCGAGCGGGACGGCGAAGCGCTGGCCCGCGCACTCGAACGTGAACGCGTCGATGATCGAGATGGTGAGCGGCACGCACAGGACGAACGTCGAGCCCACACCGCGCTCGCTGCGCACGGCGAGCTGACCTCCGAGCTGCTCGACGACGATGCGCCGCACGATGTCCATGCCCATGCCGCGACCGCTGGTGTCGCTGACCTCGTCGCGGGTCGAGAGCCCGGCGCGACAGAGCAGCGCGAGCACCTCGCTCTCGGTCTCGGGCACGGGCGCACCGGCGCGTCGCGCGAGCTCCTCGCGATCGATGCCGCGTCCGTCGTCGATCACGCGGATCTCGAGCTGCCCGCTGCCCACCGCGGAGCTCTCGATCCGCAGTTGGCCTTCCTCGTCCTTGCCTGCGCGCAGACGGCCCGCGCGGTCTTCGATGCCGTGATCCACCGCGTTGCGCACGAGGTGAACGATCGCGGGGAAGATCCGCTCCGCCACGCCCTTGTCGAGCTCGTCGCGGCCCACGTCGATCTCCAGCTGCACCGACTTGCCCGTCGTGCGGCGCAGCCCGCGCACGACGAGCGGCACGCGATCGAGCAGCTCCGCCACCGGCACCATGCGGAGCGCGAGGATCGACGCGCGGAGATCGCGCAGCTGTCGCGCCTGCTCGCGCTCGATCAGGCGCAGCTCGCGCACCTCCACGCCAGCCTCGTGCAGGCGCGCGATCTCCCGCGCCAACCTCGCTCGCGCGACGATGAGCGAGGAGAGCCGCTCGAGCGTTTCATCGAGCCTGCTGACGTCCACCCGCACGGCGCCCGCGCGACGAACGCCGGTCGCGTCGTCGACTTCGACGCGCGTGGCGTCCTCGGGGACCGCAGGCATCACCGCCGTGGCGGGCTCGGCGACGGTCGTGATCGCGCCGAGCTCGAGGCCCACCGCCGTCGCCAGCTCCGACTCCGAGCTCACGCTCGAGGCGAGGAGGACGAACACGAGCCCGCCCGGTGCCGACTCGCTGCGCGGCATCGCGAGCGGCACCACCTTCACGATCTCGGCGACCGCGGCCAGGCGCTCGCGCACGGTGTTGATCGTCACGCCCGCCTCGGCGTGCGTGGGTGAAGGCACGAAGCGCAGCGTGACCACGCGTCGACCGGCCTTGGCGGCGCCGATCAACGTCTCGTGCTCGAGCGCGGTGAGTCGGCTGCGGATGGTGGGCTCGAGCGAGAGCGTGAAGCTCGCAGGCTCGTTGAGCTGCGCGACGTCGAGCTCGAGGGCGTCGAGCGCGCCGAGCAACGTCGCGGGCGCCTCCTCCACCGAGACGCCCGCGTGGAGCGCGCGCACACGATCCTCGATGCACCGCGTGGCCTCGAGCAGCACGTCGACGGCACCGCGCGGCAGCTTTCCCCCGCGCCGCTCCGCCCCGCGCAGCAGCGTCTCCATGCGATGCGTGATCGCGACGATCGCGTCGACGCCGACCATCCCCGACAGCCCCTTGATCGTGTGCACCGCGCGGAAGAGCTCTCGCACCTGCATCGGCGCCGGCTCGGCGCGACGCGATGCGGACTCGATCGCGAGGAGCATCGTGCTCGTGGTCCCCAACAGCTCGTCGACCTCCGCGAGGTACGCGGTGAGGAACTCCGACAGGTCGACGGGTGTGCTCACGTGCTCGCCGGCCGATCGAGCAGCGCGCCGACCTCGGACAGGATCAGGTCGGGTGTGAAAGGCTTGGTGAGAAAGCGCGACGCGCCGGCCTCGATGGCGCGCGTGCGCGAGCCCTCGTCACCGCGCGTGGTGACGACGAGGATCGGCAACGTGCGCAGCCGATCCTGACCGCGCACGAACTCGAGCACCTCGATGCCACCGATGTCGGGCATGTTGAGGTCGAGCACCACGAGGTCGAAGGCCGCGAGCGAGAGCCGCTCGATGGCCTCGAGCCCGCTCGAGGCGTGCGTGAACGCGAGACCGGGACGGCCTCGCAGGCACGCGATGATCATGTCCCGCATCACCTTGCTGTCGTCGACGACCAACGCTTTCGTCATGCGTCCTGGCTCCAGAGAGAGTCGAGAGGGGATCGGAGGATCAGCGGGAGAACGCCGCGTCGAGACGGAGCCCGTCACGTCGCGCGCGTCCGCACCACGCGGCCCACGGTGCCCACGAGCACACCGAGATCGATGGGCTTGGCGAGGTGCCAGTCGAAGCCGTGCGCGACGATGCGCTCGCGATCCGAGGCGCTCGCCGCAGCCGTCAGCGCCAGGACGGGCAGCGCACCGCCGCGCGCCGCCGGGCGCTCGCGCACCGCGCGCAGGAGCGCGGTTCCGTCCATGTCGGGCATCATGATGTCGGTCACCACGAGGTGCGGCAGCGCCTCGTCGAGCGAGCGCAGCGCCTCCCTCGCCGACGTCACCGGCGTCACCGAGGCGCCGGCCGAGCGCAGCGCCGTCGACGCGACCTCGAGCGAGTCGGGATCGTCGTCGACGACCAGCACGCGGATGCCCTCGAGCGAGGCGATGGGGGCGGGTCGCGTGGCCTTCACCTCCGCCTGCGCGTGCGCCGCCAGCGGCAGCCACACCTCGAAGCGCGCGCCGCGACCTCGCCCCTCACTCGCGGCCTTCACCGTGCCCCCGTGCAGCTCGGTGATGTGCCGCACGATCGTGAGGCCGATGCCCAGGCCACCGTGCGTTCGCGTGGTCGTCGAGTCGCCCTGCTTGAAGCGATCGAAGATCCGCACGAGGAGCTGCGGGTCGATGCCATCCCCGGTGTCGGTCACCGCCACGAGCACCCCCCCGCGGGCAGCGCCCATCTCCATCGTGATGGTGCCGCCCTGGGGCGTGTAGCGCACAGCGTTGGTGAGGAGGTTCCACACGATCTGCTGCAGGCGCGCGGCGTCGGCGCGCACGAGCCCGACACGCTCCATGCGCGTCACGAGCTCCACCTTCTTCGTCGCCGCCACCGGGCGCACCGTCTCGACGGCCTGCTCGGCGGCGTCGCACGGATCCACCAGCGCCATGTCGAGGCGCATCTTGCCGGTGACGATGCGCGAGATGTCGAGGAGGTCCTCGATCATCGTCGCCTGCGCCTTGCCGCTGCGCTCGAT
This sequence comes from Deltaproteobacteria bacterium, assembly GCA_017303575.1. Lineage (GTDB taxonomy): Bacteria > Myxococcota_A > Polyangia > Polyangiales > Sandaracinaceae > JAFLCL01. The sequence continues at coordinate 46,090 of JAFLCL010000036.1, read as the reverse complement.
GGTCGCGAGCGCGCGCGTCGCGGTCTCGGGCGCCAGCGTTCCCCCGCGCAAGAGCGCCACCCATCCGAGGATCGAGTGCAGCGGGGTACGCAGCTCGTGCGAGAGCGTCGCGAGGAAGTCGTCCTTCACGAAGTTCGCCATCTCTGCTTCCGCGCGCGCCGCGCGCTCGCGTCGGAGCAGCGTGCGGTTCTCGCGCTCGGCCTCCTCGGCGCGTCGTCGCAGCTCACTGCTCCGCACGAGCGCCGACACGCGCGCCGCGAGCTCTGCCCTCGAGCAAGGCTTGGACACGTAGTCGTTGGCGCCACCGTCGAGCGCCTCGACGAGGTCGGTGCTGCTGCCGGCCGCCGTGAGGACGAGGATCGGGAGCGACTCGGTGCGCGCGCTCGACCGCAAGAAGCGCAGCACGTCACTGCCCGACACGCCTGGCATCACCCAGTCGAGCAGCAGCAGATCCGGCAGCGGGTCGTGGGTGGCGCGCTCGATGAGCGTCGAGCCCTCCGTGAAGGTCTCCACCGTGTACTCGGGGCCGAGGAGCGCGGTCACCGACTCGATCGCGAGGGGGCTGTCGTCGACCAACCACAGGCTCGCTTGCCGAATCTGCCGAGAATCGGGCGGCGGCTCGGACTGAAGGGCGTCGGCCATGCGCGGCCCTTCAAGCACAGGTCGATCCGCACGATCGTGCCCCGTTTCAATCCCGACGCGCGCCCTGATCCGTGTCGCTCACGCCACAGCTGTGGCGCCCGCGACGCTGAGCCACGCCCTCCCGAACGGACGTGACAATGCGCACTGGCCCCTCGGCACGCCGCCTCCTCGGGAGGAGGCCGGAGGCATCCCGGGTCGGTTTCCTGCATCGTTGCTCGCGTGATGGACGAACGAAGGGTCGAGCGCGAGCGCATGGTCAGCACCCACATCGCGGGTCGTGGCGTCGTCGATCCGCGCGTGCTCCGCGCGATGACCGAGGTGCCGCGCGAGCGCTTCGTCGAGCGCGAGCACCTGCGCGCCGCCTACGACGACGGGCCGCTGCCCATCCCGATGCAGCAGACGATCAGCCAGCCGTACGTCGTGGCGTGGATGTGCGAGGCGCTCGAGCTCCGAGGTGACGAGAAGGTGCTCGAGATCGGCACCGGCTCGGGCTACGCGGCCGCCGTGCTCGGTCGGCTCGCACGCGAGGTCCACACCATCGAGCGCCACCGCCCGCTCGCAGAGCTCGCGGCCGCGCGCCTGCGTGCGCTCGGCGCCGATCACGTCCACGTGCACGTGGGCGACGGCACGCTCGGCCTTCCCTCGCACGCACCGTTCGACGCGATCGTGGTGACCGCGGGTGGCCCCGACGTGCCGCGCTCCCTCGCCGCGCAGCTCGTGGTCGGCGGCCGCCTGGTCATCCCGGTGGGCCCCGAGCGCGACGTGCAGTCACTCGTCCGCGTGCGCCGCGTCTCGGCCACCGAGATCACCCGCGAGGCGCTGGGCGACGTCCGCTTCGTCCCGCTCGTCGGCGCCGAGGGATGGAGCGACACGCCCGAGGGCTCGTGATCACGCGTTCTGCGTGGGATCGCCGGGCGGCCACGCGAGCGACTCACCACGCTCCATCGCGTCGAGCCGCGCCATGTCCGCGTCGCTGATGCGGAAGGAGAAGAGGTCCGCGTTCTCCTTCATGCGCTCGCGCTTGGTGCTCTTGGGCAGCACCGGGTAGCCCTTCTGGATCGCCCAGCGCAGGAGCAGTCGCGCCTCGCTCACGCCGTAGGTCTCGGCCATCTCGGCGAACGGCGCCTCCGCGCGCATCGCGTCGGTCTTGCGGCTCGCGTGCCCCTCCGCGGTGCGCCACGTCGAGAGCGGCGCGAGGCTGCTGTACGCGATCGGCGTGATGTTCTTCTCCTCCATGTAGCGGAGGAGGTCGCGCTTCTGCGTCCACGGATGGAGCTCGATCTGGTTGGCCGACGGTGTCTCGAGCCCCGCCTCGCGCAGCTCCTCGAGGTGACGCACGTCGAAGTTGCTGACGCCGATGGCCCTGGCCGAGCCTCGCTTCTTCAGCTCGATCATCCCCTTCCACTGGGCCAGTCGCTGGCTGCGCTCGAACGGCGCGTGGATCAGGTAGAGGTCGACGTACGCGAGGCCGAGCTTCTCGAGGCTCGCCTCGAGCGAGGTGATGGTGGTCACGGTCGTCTTGGGCGTCTGCCCCCACGCCGCGTTGCCGGGAAAGAGCTTGGTCGTCACGAGCACGTCCTCGCGGCGCAGGCCCGTCGATGCGAGCGCCTCGCGCAGGCCCTCTCCGACGCCGCGCTCGTTCGCGTAGAACTCCGCGGTGTCGATGTGTCGGTAGCCGAGCTCGATCGCGGTGCGCACCGCCGCCGCGGCCTCGGCGTCGGGGATGAGGTAGGTGCCGAAACCCACGAGGGGCAGCGCGACGCCGGTGCTGAGCGTGCGGGTGTTCGGGTCGGTCATGGTCGTCTCTCCTTCATCGGCGTCGAGTCGTTCGACGCAGGACGAGGTCTCACACGACGGCGACGCTGCGACCTGCCCGTTCGTCTCGACCTCTTGCCTGATCCTATCCTCCCGCCTAGAAACGGGGGCGGACCCCAGCATGGACCTCGCCGACCTCTCCGAGCGCGCCCGACGCATCTTTCCGCCGACGCGCGCCTCGACGCCCGACAAATCTGGCCCCATCGAGGGCCTGACCCTGCTGCGCTACCCGCGTCCGACCTCGTTCGAGACCTCGATCTACGATCCGGTCTTCTGCCTGATCGTCGAAGGCAGCAAACAAACGACGACCGGCGGCAAGACGATCACCGCCAAGCCCGGCGAGGGCCTGCTCGTGAGCCACGACGTGCCCGTGGTCTCGCGCGTCGTGCGCGCGCCCTACCTGGCGCTGATCCTCGCGCTCGATCTCGAGCTGCTCCGCAGCCTGCGTGACGACGTCGAGGACGCCACGCCCGAGGCGTACACAGCACGCGCGCTCGAGGTGCACCGCGTCGAGCCCGCGCTGATCGACGCGCTCGGCCGCCTCCTCGCGCTGGCGGAGACCCCGCGTGATCGCGCCGTGCTCGGTCCGCTGGTGCAGCGCGAGATCCACTACCGCCTCCTGCGCGCGCCCGTCGGCGCGATGCTCCGCCGCATGTTGTGGAAGGGCAGCAACGAGAGCGCCGTGGCCCGCGCCATCGCGCGCATCCGCAAGGACTACAGGACGCCGCTGTCCATCCCCGAGCTCGCACACGAGAGCGGCATGAGCCCGGCGAGCTTCCACAAGCACTTCAAGGCCGTCACGCACTCGAGCCCGCTCCAGTACCAGAAAGAGCTGCGTCTGCTCGACGCCAAGCGCCTGCTCACCACGGGCAGCGGCAGCGTGTCGTCGATCGCGTTCGACGTCGGCTACGAGAGCCCGAGCCAGTTCAGCCGCGAGTACACGCGCAGGTTCGGCGCGCCTCCGAGCCGCGACGCCCTCGGATCGACCGCGTGACGACAGCATCCCCGAGCACGCCGAAGGGACCGAGCAGGGCGCTGACGATCGCGGCCGTCGTGGTGAGCTGTCTCGCGCTCGGCGTGTGGCTCCTCGCGCTCGGGCTCCTCGTGCGTCAGCTCGACACGGTGGGCTCGCCCCCTCGCATCGCGACGTGGGATGGCCCGCCGGAGGACGACAACCTCCCCCAGCGCGCCTTCCTCTTCGAGGACGAGGCGTGGCTCCTCCGCGATGGATCCGATCGGTCGGTGATGGTGCGCGTCGATCTGCCGCGCGGCGTCGCCGAGACGGGCTGGGATCTGTCGCCCTTCGGACCGCGGAGCCTCGAGGTGCAGGGCATCGCCCGGCGCGAGGACGGATGGATCACGCTCGTGATCGAGCACCGAGGCCTCACCGCGATCACGCTCACGCGCGAGCGCGAGGTGCTGAGCCACGGCACCGCGCCGGTGGACACGACCGTCGGCGTGCTCGGCGTACGGTGGGTCGGGAGCACGCTGCACGCGGCGCTCGGGAACGGCACGCGCGTGTCGTGGCGCGACGGCCACGCGAGCATCGCGCCCATCGCAGGCAGCCCACAGCCCGACTGGCGGACACGCGACACGTGGCTCGCGGCGGCGCGCTGGACCGACCTCGGCTGGGGCGTGCTCGTGTGGGAGAGCCCCGACCGCTGGCGCTGGACGCTCGGCGACAGCGACGCGCACGGCGAGTGGGCCGCGACGTACGGCGGCGTCGGGCATCGCTTCGCGCCGTTCCACACGCCAGTGCACGTCGGCTCACCCGGGCTCGGCGCACCACCGAACGACGAGGTGCGCGCGCGCGACGAGCCTGGCCGCGCGCTCCGCTGGATCGGCGAGGGTCGCTGGGAGAACGCGAGCGCGTCCGGTGGCTTCTGGGACTGGTGTCTTCCGCGCGGCGATCGGTGGATCTGCGTGAGCCACGACGCGATGGCGCACCACACCGAGATTTTCGACGAGGAGGGCCACCGAGCCTCGCACGCGGTGCACGACCGCTTCGCGCCCGCAGACCCCGTGATCGTCGAGGCCTCGGGCGGAGGCTTCTGGGTGCTCGATCTCTCGAACACGAGCGAGGACGGTCGCATCTACTACCGCCTGACCGATGAGCTCGAGCGCGCCGACGCCCTGAGCTGGCGCGAGCGCTACGAGCGCGCACGACCGCGCACGCACGAGCAAGCGCGGATGTGGCAGGCGACGTCGGGACCCTCCGCGATGATCTGGCCCGCGAACGACACGGCGTTCGCGATCGCGTTCTTCCTCGCCACGATCGAGCTGCCGATCTCGCTCTTCTCGTTCCCGATCGCGATCGTCGTGTTCCCGATCGCCGCGCTCGCGCTGCGCGTCGAGCGACGCGGCGCGGCGGTCCTGGCGCTGTCCGTCTTCGGCGCGCAGCTCGTGCTCGCGCTCTTGGCGATGACGGGCTTCGTGAGCCTCCTCCGTTTCGTCTGAGAGAGCGAGAAACAATCGTTTCGAGCTCTCGAACTGCTGTACGGGGTTTGGGGGCAAAGCCCCCATCTCGCGGCGCCCGCGCCGCGGACAACTGAGGAGGCCTATGCGTCCTTCTCGGCCGCTCGAACGGGCGCGCCGCAGTGGGGGCACTTGGCGAGCTCGGCGGTGTGCGGTCCGCCGCAGTGGGCGCAGAACACACGACCACCGACCGCCGTGATCTTCGTGAGGTCGGGGTAGTGCGTCTCGAGCTCGTCGGTGCTCATGCGATCGGTCTCGGCCGCAGGCGACCACACGATCTCCACCGCCTTGATCTCCGAGGCGCCGAGCGTGGCGAAGCTCGCGAGCAGCGCGTCCGCGGCCTCCGCGGTCTCGCCTCCGCGCGGCAGCTTCGCCGTCGCCGCGACGACGAGGGTGACCACCACCGTGCCCTCGCCTTCGTGCTCACGCGCGGTGAGCAGAGGCGCGTCCTCGACTGTCTTCTTGCCCTCCGCGTGCCGCACCAGCTCGTGACGGAAGCGCGCCCGCGCGTCGTCGGTGATGCGCTTGTGGTGCTCGCGCGCCGCCTCGGGCGTCTCGGGCGTGCGTGTCTGCGCGCTCACGTAGATCCACGCCAGACGCGACGCGATCAGCGCGTTGCTCCCCGCGCGCAAGAGCGCCGACAGGCCCGCGGTCGACCGCGTGTCGGCAGTCCTCGCGAGCTCGTCGAGCCTGCCCTGCACGAAGCGCCGCGCCCGCGCGTCCACGGCGACGCGCGCCACCGACACCACGATGCGCGGCGGCGAGGTGACGCGCGCGAGCCAGGTGAAGAAGAAGTACAGGAACACCATGAACGCGATGGCGATCAGCAGCTGCGCCCACATCGGCGGCTCGTACGCGTTGCTGGCGCCGGAGGACCCGCCCGAGCTGCTCGAGCCGCTCCATCCTCCGCTGCTGCTGCCACCCCCCGAGCTCGACGACCCACCGCCCCAGTCGCTTCCTCCCGCGCTGCCGCCCGTCGACTGCGCGAGCACCCGCGACGCGAGGCCCGCAGGCCCGACGACGAGCAACGCGCCGAGCGCCCACGCGAGCCACACCCAACCTCGACGCGCCCACGCACGCCACGACCGCCCGCCGAGCCAGCCTGTCATTCGGTGAGTCTCGCACGAGGTACCGTGCCCGTGGCGCCGGACCTCGTGCGCTCTCGTCACCGCGTGAGCTTCCAGAGCGTCGCGATGATCCTGTCGAGTCGGTCTCGTGTCTCCGCATCGATCGCATCGACGTAGCCGAACGCCTCGGCCACCTCGAGCGCGGCGCGCGTCTCTACGGCCGATCCGAGCGCAGACTCGAAGCGCACCCGCTGTGTGCCACGCGTGGAGTACGTGCCCTCCGCGCAGTTGAGCACCACCGAAGCGGCACACCTTCGAAGCTGTCGCGCGAGGTCAGCATCCCGCTTCTCGATCGCGCGAACGAACACACCCACCGAGCGAACCATCGCGACACACTCCGAATAGATCCTGAGACTCATGAGAACCTCGACCCGCCAGGCCATCGGCGGCAGCACCACGCCACCTGCCCCGGCCCGTTCCGGGCGCTCCCCTTCCCCGCTCGCGCGCAGACGGAGTCCGGTGTGGAGCGAAGCTCCATCCGCGCAGAGCCACGCGCAGACGCGCAGCGTCGAGCATGGCGAGCACGGACGGCCGAAGGCCGCACTGGACGCCGTCGAGCACGAGCGCACCGTGAGGAAGCCCGAACGGAAGAGCCCCTCCACCCGAGGCGGCGTCAGCGACGACTCCGCGCGAAAGCGCCCGTCGTCTCAGTCTCGGACTCAGACTCTGACTCGGTTTCTGATTCGGACTCGGTTTCTGATCCGGAACCGGATCCGGAACCGGAACCGGATCCCGAATCGGAATCGGAGTCGGATCCGGAACCGGACTCGGCTTCTGACTCGGTCCCGGTCTCGTTCATGCCCCGCAGCGCGCCTCTCCCTCCACCACCCGACACGGAAGGAACGGCGAGCACGCCTGCGACTCCACCCATCCTCCGGTTCGGCAGTTGAGCGCGGTCTCTCCCTCACAGCGCGCGGTGTACGTCGCGACGTCGCAGATCGCTTCGTCGCCACAGCGCGCGGGCATGTCGGGAATGCAGCGCGCCGCCGGTCCCGCAGGACGGCAGTCGATGCTCGACTCGAATCCACGGTTGTCGCAGCGTGCCAGTCGGTTGGCATCCAGGCAGCGCGGCTCGTGCGTCTCTGCTCACACGACATCGACTCATCAGGCACGCACGCCGCGAAGCCCAGCTCGCTCACACGACAGCGTGTGCCTGCCTCACAGCCATAGAGCCCTGCGTGGTAGGTGATCGTGTCGCACCATTCGATGGTCCGCTCACCGAGGCAGCTGCCGTGGAACGTGCGCGGGTCGCAGCGCGGCGCACCCTCGGGCACGCACACGGGCTCGTCGCCGGGTCCCAGATCGCACACCGAGCCTGCCATTCGGTCTTCACACGGGATGGTCAGCTGCAGACCATCACTGCAGCGCACGATGGCACTGCCATCATCGCTGCACACGCTCGAGGGCATGCTCGGATCGCACGCGACGGTGCCTGGCGGCACACAGCCACTCTCGGTCGCGCCCATCGCGCACGAATAGCCCTCTCCGAACGACTCGCACGGGATCGTGTACGTGTAGCCCGGCGCGTGCGGATAGCCGCCTGAGCAGAGCAGGGCGTGCCCTTCGTCTGCGCACGTGGTGCGCGTGGTCGCGACGCTGCAGGCCACGTACACACCGCCCTCGCAGCGCGGCAGATCGGAGGGCGTCGCCCCCGGCACGCAGCGATCGCCGAGCTCGGTGCAGTCGGTGCGCCGCACGCGACTGCCGTTGCAGTAGAGGAGATCGTCGCCGTCGCACTGCGGGCTCAGCGTCGTGTGTCCCGCGCCGTCGGTGGGGCACGGATCGCCTTCGTCGAGCCGCACCGAAGCCGCGTCCGCCCCACCACCGAACGCATCGACCGGCCCCGTATCCGCGCTCGGAGCCAACGCCGCGTCGACGGGCCCGGCGTCGGTGGTCGCATCGAGCACGCACACGCTTCCTTCGAGGTGCGTGCCCGGTCCGCACGAGACGGGCGAGGGACAACCCGCGAGCAACACGGACGAGCCGACGAGACCAGACGAGACGAGAGCCACCCAGCGCATGCGCCCTCGTTGCGTGCCCGAACGAGCACGTTCAGCGAAAGCTCACGCCCGTCCTCCGCGCGGAGAGGCTCGTGCAGCCGACGACGGGCCGGCATGTCGAGGGCACGCGTCGTGCTCCGTGCGCTCCATGACCCGCCGAGACGCCGAGAGAGATCGACTGCGCGCCACCGTGCTTCCCCTCGTCCACGCCGCGGTGGGCGCGCTCGGCGCGCCACGTGATGCGGACGCGAGAGGCGCCGACGACCATGCTCGCGCCCCCGCTGCGGATGCGAAGCGCCCCCGAGCGATGCCGGATCCATCGCCGAAACAGCGTGGCCGCGCCCCTCACTGAGGCCCGCGTCAGATGCCCCACGCGAGGGCCCGCATCGTGAACGCGCGGGCGAGTAGGTGTGCGGTCGGGAGTGCGAGCAGCGTGCTCACGAGCAGCTCGCGTGGACGCGGCGTCCGCGTCGGACGTCCGAGCCACATGTTCATCTCGGCGCGACGTGCAGCCACGGACGCCTGGGCGCGGCGGCGACGTCCGTCGGCCGCGAGCGCCGCGCTCGGATCGTCACCACGTCGCATCGCGGTCGTGAGCACTTCCGCGACCGACCGCGCGCCGAGCCAGCCGAGGTTCATCCCTTGGCCGCCGATCGGCGAGACCACGTGCGCAGCGTCGCCCACCAGCGCGATGCGTCCCTCGGTGAACGAGCCCGCGAGACGTCGCTCGGCGCGGAACGCGCTTGGCGCGTCGAGCTCGCTCGCGTCGAGCACCACCGACGTGCGTGACGACACGGTGCGCTGGATCTCCTCGCGGCTCGGCGCGCCCCCGGTGTCGGTGGATCGACGCACGACCCAGCGGCGCCGCCCGTTCGGAAGAGGAAAGCTCTCGACGAGCCCCTCGGAGGTCAGGAACACAGCGGCCGCGTCGCCGAAGGCGGTGGTGTCGGGCCCGTCCGCCATGGCGTACTCGCCCTCGTAGTAGGCGCCATCGAAGCTCGCGCCGATCGCGCGACGCACGATGCTGCGCTTGCCGTCTGCCCCGACGATCGCCGCGAATCGATGCTGTTCGGTGCGGCCATCGACGCCTGCGAGGGTGAGCGTCGCGCGACCGTCGCCCTGCTGCGCGTCGAGCACGTCCACGCCGCGCGCGAGCGCCTCGGGCGCGCGCGCCACCAGCGCGTCCCGGAGGAGCCACTCGGTCTCTCGCTGCTCGAGCGTCGCGACGAAGCGATGCGGAGGGGGGCAGCGCTCGAACGAGACGTCACCGACGGCGCCGCGTTCGCCGAACGCGAGCCCCCGTCGCACGTGCACCGCGCGCGCGAGGAAGGCGCTCGCGAGCCCGATCTCGTCGAAGAGCTCGATCGAGGGCGGGTGCACACCGATCGATCGCGACCCGTCGGCCGGGTCGGTGCGCCGCTCGTACACGCGCGGCGTGATCCCTTCGTGCAGCAGCACGAGCGCGAGGTAGAGGCCCACCGGGCCGCCGCCGACGATGGCGACCTCTGTCTCGCTCAAGGCCGCCTCGCCGCGCGAGGCACGAGCATCGGTCGATCTGCCATGCGGTCGTAGGCGTTGTCCTCGCGCAGCGCCGACTCCTCCGCGCGGATGCGGAAGGCCAGCAGCACGGCGTTCGCGAGGCTCATCACGATCGAGGTGATCACCGCGCCGCCCACGAGCGGCAGAGTCGCGATCTCGATCACCACGCCCAGATAGTTCGGGTGACGCACGTGCCCGAAGACGCCTCCCGTGACCGGTGGTGCGCCAGGCAGCGTGAGGATCTTCACGTTCCAGCGCTCGCCCAGCGAGCGCATCGCGAGGAGCCGAAGCCCCTGGCCCACGCAGAAGAGGGCGAGCGCGGGCGCCGCGACCCACGGCGTGGGGACACGATCGAGCGCCCACACCTCCACCAGCATGCCCACGAGCCAGAGCGTGTGGACCGCACGCATCACGGGCATCTGCCCTGCTGCGTGCTCCCGTGCGCCGCGCGCGCGGAGGAGACGCTCGTTCCTCGCGCTCGTGCGCAGCTCGGCGAGACGCTGCACGGCCACGAGCAGCACGAGCCCGGTGAAGAGCGCGCGGCACAGCGCGTCGCTCACCACGAGAGCAGCACGATCTCGGCGCAGAACGCCGGGCCCATCGCCATCAGCACACCCCACGTCTCGTCGCCGGGCGGCGTACGTCGACGCTCGTCCAACAGAAAGAGCACGGAGCTCGACGAGAGATTGCCGACGCGGCGCAGGCACCGGCGCGTGGGCTCGAGCGCGCTCTCGTCGAGCTCGAGGCTCCGCGTGATCGCGTCGATCACCTTCGGCCCGCCCGGGTGCACGACCCACGCGGACACGTCGCCGCGATCGAGGCCGTGCTCGGCCAGGAGCGCATCGACGGCGGCCGGTACGTGCCGCGCGACCACGTCGGCGACCTGATTGCTGAGCACCACGCGAAACCCCGTGTCGATCACGTCCCAGCCCATCACGCGCTCGGTGTTCGGGAAGAACGCGGAGCGCGTGTCGAGCACGCGGGGTCCGCGACCGCGCGACGCCAACGGATGCTCGGCGCCCACGAGCAGCACCGCTGCCGCGCCATCGCCGAACAGACCCGTAGAGACGATGTTCGCGACCGAGCCGTCGTGCGGCTGGAACGTGAGCGAGCAGAGCTCGACCGAGAGCAACAGCGCGGCCTCCGTCGGCGCACCGCGGAGGTAGTCGGCCACGCGCGCGAGGCCAGCCGCACCGCCGAGACAGCCGAGCCCGAACAGCGGCATGCGCTTGAGCGACGGACGAAACGGCAGGCGGTTCATCAAGCGCGCGTCGAGCGAAGGGACGGCGATGCCCGTCACCGTCGTGGTCGCGAGAAGGCTGATGTCGGACGCGTCGAGCCCGGCGTCCTCGAGCAGCGCGCGCACGACGGACTCACCGAGATCGGTGGCGATCTCGATCCACGCGTCGTTGCGCTCGCCGAGCCCGCGCAGCGCGCGGTAGCGCTCGACTGGCAGCGCGAGGTAGCGCTCGTCCACACCCACACGCGCGAAGAGGCGTTCGATCGCACCGTCGCGCACCGCGCCGGCAGGCAAGTACTCGGCGACCAGCGCGGCGAGCTCGCGCTGGCCGTAGCGGTGCGCGGCGAGCGCAGTCGAGGTGCCCGCGATGCAGGCGGCCTGCGGATGATGGGCCCTGGTCTTCCGCGCGGCCGGCGCGAATGGCTCGGCGAGCGCCGAGATGCTCTGTCGTGAGGTGCTCGATTCCGTGTACACGCGGCCTCCGTAGGGGTCCGCACGCAGTGCAACCGACGCGCCACGGCGGAGCCGCTCGCATGGGCGGCGCACCCTGGGCGCTGTCGCCGCGGTGGCTGACGCGTTCGCCTCGTGTCCGCTCGAATCGTCGCTCGCGAAGGAGGTGGCACGCGCACTGCTGTCGAGAGCGGCATGTTCGCCCCGACCGACGCAGCTGCCACGATCGCGCAGGGCAGCGAGACGCACGCGCACGCTCGACGCTTGCCCACGGTCCCGCTCGGCGCGCTGAGACGCCTGGCTCGTCACGCACTCCACGCGACGCGCTCGGACGGCGAGCCCTTCGACGCCGACCGCCTCGACAAGCGCGACACTGCGCTCGTCGCCGCGCTGGAGCACGATCTCGGCGCCCTCTCGCGCGCCTGGCTCGGACTCACTGTGGAGGGCGAGGAGCACATCGCCGGGCGTCCGTGCGTCTACGTGGCCAACCACAACGGTGGGATCATGGGCCCCGATCTCTTCTGCACGATGCACGTGCTGTGGCAGCGTCTGGGCGCGCACACGCCGCTCTACGCGATGGCCCACGACTTCGCGATGGCGCACGTCCATCCGCTCGGCCGAATGCTCCAGCGGATCGGCGGGCTGCGCGCCACGCCCGACAACGCACGACGCGTGCTCGACAGCGGCGCGAGCCTCCTCGTGTACCCGGGTGGAGATCTCGATGCGTACCGACACTTCGAGCGGCGCAACGAGGTCGTGTTCGGCCAGCGCACGGGCTTCGTGAAGATCGCGCGCGACGCGGGCGTTCCCATCGTGCCGATCGTCGCGCAGGGCGCACATCGCAGCGCGATCATCCTGCACGAAGGAGAGTGGATCGCGCAGGCGCTCGGGCTCACGCGCTGGAGCCGGCTGAGACGTTTTCCGATCGCCGTGGCGCTGCCGTGGGGCATCGCGCCCGGGCCCTGGATGCCTTATCTCCCGCTCCCGTTCCCGATCCAGCTGCGGATCCTGCCCGCGCTCGAGGTGCCCCCCGACAGCGCCCTCACGGTGGTGCGCGACGAGGTGGTCGCCCGCATGCAGACGGCGATGGACTCGCTGACCGAGAAGGCGCGATGAGCGACGATCGAGCCGCCGTGTCCGTGATCGACGGCCCCGCGAACGCCGCGACGCTGGTGGTCGTCCCGCCGCTCGGCATGCCTGCGGCGCTGATGGCCCCGTTCACCGCGCAGCTCGCAAAGCGGCTGCGCGTCGTCACCGTGGAGCTCCCGGGCGCGGGCCACGCGGATCGACTGCATCCCACCACGACGCGCGCGCAGGCAGCCATCCTCGCAGACGCGATGCGCGCGAGCTGCGAGGGACCTGCCCACCTCTTCGGCAGCTCGTACGGCGGCATGGTGGCGATGTGGGTCGCGATCGACGCACCGTCGCTGGTGAGCGCGCTGGTCTTGGCCTCGACCGTGGCGCGGGGACGCGATGCGATCGTGGCCGAGCCCGGTGAGAAGCTCGCGCTGTTCGCGCGCGCCCTCGGCCGCGGGCCGATGCGCGTCGCGCTCGCCGAGGCGGTGCTGACCGAGGAGACACGGCGCTCACCGACGCAGACGGCGCAGGTGGAGCGGGCGATCGAAGCGAGCCCCCGCGACGACACGGAGCTGCTCTGGCTCGCCGCAGCCGTGGCCGCACACGACGCATCGGGTGAGCTCGCCACGATCCACGCGCCCACGCTGGTGCTCACCGGCGCCGACGACGAGCTCGTGCCTGCGCGCCTGCAAGACGAGCTCGCCGCCGCCATCCCGAACGCGAAGCGCGCGACCATCGACGAGGCGGGGCACGCCCTGTCGGTCGACCGCCCCGAGGCGTCCGCGCGCGCCGTGCTCGAGTTCCTCGCGTCTCTCTAGCTCGCGACGCCCTCGATCGCGCTGATCATCGCGTGCGCCGTGACGCGGCCGAGGCGGAAGCCCGCGCGCTCGAGCAGTCGCCGGTACTCTTGGCGACTCCGCTCGCGACCCTCATCGCACACCATCATCATCTGCACGTCCGACACCGGACCGACCCCCGACGCGTCGTCGTGCTCGACGAGCACCTCGAGGATCACGAGCTTGTCTCCGGGCGCGCACGCGGCGCGTACGTTCGTGAGGATCCGGTGGCAGGCCTCGTCGCTCCAATCGTGGAGGATGTTCTTGAGCACGTAGGCGCCGACCGATGGCGGCACCCTCTCGAAGAACGATCCCGTCTCGAGGCGCGCGCGATCGAGCACGCCGCGCTGCGCGAGCAGCTCGCTCGCGAGCGCGACCACGCCCTCGTTGTCGTAGAGCACGCCCGAGAGCGACGGGCATCGCACGAGGAGCTCACCGAGCAGTGTGCCGCGACCGCCGCCGACGTCGCACACGCGGGTGAGCTCGGCCCACGGATAGAGCTTCGCGATCACCGGCGCGGTCGTGACGGTCATGCCCATCATCGCTGTCGCGAACAGATCACGCTCTCCGCTGTGCGCGTCGAACCACGACCACACGCTGGTGCCGTGCTCGATCCCGAACCCGTTGCGCCCCGTGGCGAGCGTCTCGTCGAGCTGGTTCCACGCATCGACGTTCGATCGCGTCGCGAAGTACTCGATGAGCTCGCGCGCAGCGCCCGGCCGCCCCGAGCGCAGCGCCTCCGAGCGGAAGTTGTTCACGAAGCGTCCGGACGCATCGAGCGCGAAGACCCCGTACGACACGAGCGCGCGCATCATGCGGTGCATCGCGTCGGCGTTCTGCCCCGTCTCGGCAGCGATCGCAGCGCCGTCGAGCGCTCCCTTCGCGAGCAGGTCGGCGATGCGCAGGCGTGCCGCGGCGCCGAGCATCTTGGTGACGACCACCCCGGTCGCCATCTCCCAGAGCACGAGCTCGGGCGGCGCGAGGCGATCGGTCGCGTCCTTCATGCGTCGTCTCGCGGAGATCACCGCGCGCACGGCGAGGTCGGGCGGTGCGCGTCCCTCGGCGCTCGGGCCTTGCGCGACCGGGCTGGGCTCGGAGGTGCGCTGTCGGTACGGACGCTCGGACGTACGGTGGACCATCGCGCACGCGCGAGCACGGCGCGGGCCACATCGTCGCGTCCCGACCTCACTCGCGCCGCAGCGCGAGAGCAGCGACGTCAGTGGCGCAGGCGCACAGCGACGCGCCCACCTGAGTCGCGAGCGCTCGCCGGAGCGCGGCACCGCGGACTACGATCCGGCCCCGTCCACGCCCGTGCCATCCTCGTGTGCGTGACCTCCGCGTACCGCGACGACGCGGCGCCCCACTGCACGCGCTGCACGGCCCGCCTCGACGTCGTTCACTTCGGCGACGAGGGCGAGTCCCTCTGCGTGTACTGCGCGAAGCGGCTTCAGCTGCAGCGCGACGAGCGCGCCGCGCGCGTGCCGATGCTCACGGAGCCGCAGGTGCTGCTCGTCGCGCTCGCCTGCATCGCGCTCCTCTTCGCGACCGTCGTGTACGTGTACTGGCGGAGCATCGGAGGCCGCTGGACAGACGACCACCCGGACTGCGGCCAGGAGATCTGCTCCTGACGCGCACGAGTGATCGGGAGATGCCGATGGTGCCCATCGATCCATGGGTGACACTGACTGCCAGAGGAAGCGCACGACATGCCCGGCCGTCGCGATCCCGCGGGTCACGCGAGCTCGCCCACGGCCGCGCGCAGCGCCTCGAGGCAGGCGGCCACGCGCGGCACGCGGAGGCGGCCCTTGGGCACGAGGGCGTAGACGTCGAGCGGCTGGAACCGATAGCCAGGAAGCACCCGCTCGAGGCGTGCTTCACGCTGCGCGCGGTCGCATTCCCCCGCGGGGCGTACGCCGATCCCGAGGCCCGCGTACGCGGCGTCGCCCAGCGCGCGGCTGTCGTCTGCCTCGTATCCACCCCGCACCTGAACGGTCACCTCTCGCCCACGGCGATCCACGAGCGTCCACTCGTCTTGCGGTGGATTGGACAGGAGCCGCAGGCACCGATGCCCGCTCAGCTCGGCGGGGGTACGCGGCCGCCCGTGCGCGTCGAGATAGGACGGCGCTGCGGCGAGGACCCAAGTCGCCCGTCCCAGGAGTCGCCCCACGAACGTGGTCTCGGGGAGCTGCCCCACGACCACGCCGATGTCGACGCCCTCCGCGACGAGATCGACAGCGCCGCTGGCGACGCGCGTCTGGATCGAGAGCAGCGGATGCTGTTCGAGCAGCGCACGTAGCCGGGCGAGCAGCGGTGCGGTGGCCAGCGTTCCGGGAATGGCGAGGCGCACGGTGCCCCGAAGCCCGGCCGAGGTCGGTCGCAGCTCCTCCTCGGCCTCCTCGAGGTCGGCGAGCACGCGGGAGACGCGCGCGTAGAACGTCCTGCCTTCCTCCGTGGGCGCGACGCTTCGAGTCGTCCTGACGAAGAGCCTCGCGCCGAGGTCCCGCTCGAGCTTCTGCACACGCAGGCTGACGGCGTTGGTCGTCAGGACGAGGCGCTTGCTGGCCGCAGTGAACCCGCCAGTCTCGTAGACGGCGGCGAAGGCGCGAAGCTCATCGAGGGAAGCAGCCACGCTACATCATCACCACGTCCGTGACAGTCCTTCAAGAACTAGGCGCGTACCGCGTGACACTCACCACAGCCATTCTCGGCCGAGCGCGGCTGTTCCGCGCCGCGAACGAGGAGATGTCATGGATGTGAAGAAGCTCGTCACGCTGACGTTCGACGAGAACGTCGGCAGTCTGGATCGCGTTCACCGGTGGGTCGTCGGCGCCGGCGTCGCGGGTGCCGGTTGGTACTTCGCGCTGCCGCTCTGGGCGGCGATCACCCTGTCGGTGCTCGGGGCCATGTGGTTCCTGACCGGCGTGCTGTCGAAGTGCAGCATCTACTACGTGCTCGGGTACTCCACCTGCCCGGCGAGCGGTCGATCACTTCGCGGGAGGGCGTCATGAAGACGGTGAGCGTCACCAAGCGCATCCGCGTGCCCGTCCAGGTCGCGTGGGACGTCATCCGCACCGGCGCCCACATGGACCGCTGGGTCCCCGCGATCACACGCTGCGAGGTGGAAGGGAGCGGCGTGGGAGCGCGGCGCGTCTGCGTCGTCGACGATCACGAGATGCACGAGTCGATCGAGACCGTCGACGATCCGTCGCGCCTCTTCCAGTACCGCATCCAGAGGCAGGCGATGCTCCCGGTGCGCAACGTCCTCGGCACGCTCCACCTCGCGGCATGCGGTGCCGAGGAGACCGAGGTGCTGTGGTTCGTCAACTTCGACCTGGACGACGAGGCGGCGTGGGCGCCAGTCCGCGACGGAATCGAGGCGATCTATCGCGCAGGCATCGATGGGCTCGAGGCGTACGCGCGCCGCGAGACGATTCCCTCCTAGGGAATCGAGGGCGCCTGAGGTCGGCGGTCGATCTGCGCGCATGGAACATCGAAGCTCCACGGTGAGATCATCGCCGACGTCAGCATGACCGGCGACATCAGCACGAATGAAGCACGCCTGGACCCCTGGCCGTGATACTCGGCGGTTGGGAGAGTCACGATGGCACTGGGTGAGCGTCGCCTGTTCGATCACCTCTCGGGCGCAAAGCGCATTCCCCATGTCTACGGCTTCGGTCGTGTCGGCGTTCGCCCGCTCTCTCGTGCCTACGAGGAGCTCGTCTCGCGTCTGTCGATCGACGCGATCGTGCTCGTCGACGGCGGCACGGACGCGCTCATGCGCGGCGACGAGCTCCGCTGCTGATGCGTCGCCGCGACACACCGATGCCGTGGGACCGCGTGACGATCCCGGAGTCCTGCCCGCAGTGCGGCGCGACAGCGATGGCTTCGCACGTCCAGCGCGGCGCATCGATGGGCTACGCGTTCAGCTTCGAGTGCACCGTGTGCCGGTACCAGACGATGGCCGACGGGGACATGCCTCCCGAAGACGTGCGCGCCGTCTTCCTCGCAACATCGGGGACCTGGGAGCTGATCCACGACACCGACGACGAGAAGCGCCCGCAGCTCGCGCGCTTCCTGGTCGACGACCTGGGCGTCGAGCGCGCCGCGGCAGTGAAGCTCGCGAAGAGCCGCGGAGCGACGCTCACGACAGGCACGCGAGTGGAGATGGAGTGGCTCCACCGGCGCCTCGCAGCACACGGCCTGACGACGGACCTCAGGCGAGTGAGGTGACCTCGACCGTGCAAGCAGCTCTGCACGACGTGAACCTCACCTACGACCGAGGCGCCGTCAGAGGCGCTCCGGTAGAAGCCCGTTCATCGGGCTTCCGATGCTGGGTGCCCCGGGCTTGTAGCCCGGGGGTCCATCTCCGCGGCAGTCGGCCTGCTCCAGAGCTCGATCACGGCTCGCGCCGGACGAATCGCACGACCACCGGGCCCTCGGTTCGGCGCAGCAAGGCAGCATCGCCGAGGCCGTGAGCCTGCGTCGAGAGCGAGACGGCATCCGCGCCACGAACGGGCCAGGGATCGACCTCATCGCCCAGGCGCGTCTTGCGGAGCAGGACTCGGCCTCGGCGTGCCTCGGCACGCGCCGCGCGCGCTGCGTCCTCGGTCGTCATCGACCGAGGATAGCCGACGCTCACGCCGCGCGCGCGCGCCGGATCTCCACCCGCGTCATCGGTCCACGCATGAGGCTCATCGTCCACCGTGGCTGAAGGAGCGCGCACTGCTCGCTGTCTCGTACGTCGCGCACCACGAACCACCTCGGCTGCAAGCGCTTGAGCAGGTCCGCGAGCTGGCGGGCGTCGTCGTGCTTGCTGCTGCCGCCGCGGAGGCCCTCGATCACGCGCTCTCGGTCTGCGTCGGTCTGCAGTCTGCCGAGGCACCAGAGGCCCGCGTTGCTGAGCGCGCGGTAGTCGAGGTCCAT
Organism: Deltaproteobacteria bacterium; assembly: GCA_017303575.1. Classification (GTDB taxonomy): domain Bacteria; phylum Myxococcota_A; class Polyangia; order Polyangiales; family Sandaracinaceae; genus JAFLCL01. The sequence continues at coordinate 27,966 of JAFLCL010000036.1, read as the reverse complement.
CGGGTTCTGCGTCGCGACGATCACGCCCACGCCGAAGGCGCGCGCCTGCTTCATCAGCGCCACAAGCGGTCGCTTGGTCGCCGGTGACGCAGGGTGCGGCGGGAGGAAGCCGTACACCTCGTCGAACACCACGAGCGCACGCAGAGACTCACTCCCCGAGAGGCCGCGCACCCACGTGAGCACCTCCTCGAGCAAGAGGCCGAGCACGAGCTCGCGCTCGTCGTCATCGAGGTGCGCGACGCTGACGATCGTCGCCGGTGTCTTGCCCTCCACGGGCTCCATCCACGCGCCCACGTCGAGCGTGGCGCCCTGTCGCCACGTCGCGAACGTGGGTGACGCGAGGAGGGCATTGAGCGACGCGGCGAGGTCCTTTCGCTGTTTGGGGGAGAGGAACTCGTCCACGGGCAGCGCGCCGATGGTCTCGATCGGAGGCTCGGTGATCTCTCCCAGGAGCGACGACAGCTCCGCATCGCGCCCCGCACGGAGGCGCGCCTCGGCGAGCACCGAGAGATAGACGTGGTCCTTGCTGCGCGCAGGATCGGCATCGCGACCGACCAAGCGCAGCAAGAGAGAGATGGCCGCCGACAGCGCCGACCGCGCGCCCTCGACGTCGTTGTCCCAGCGGCTCGATCGACGCTCGAGCGAGCTGAGCACGTGAAGGAGCTCACCCGCCTCGGAGCCCGGCGTGATCACGCGCACGTGTGTGCTTGCGCGGTACGCGTCGAGCGCGGCCTCGTCGATCGCCCACGCGCGCAGGCCTTCTTCGCGATCGGCCGCGAGCCGCGCGATCCGCTCGCTGCGTCCCTCGACGCCATCGAGCGGCGAGGCATCGATCCACGGCTCGATCGACAGAGGGTCGAAGTCGGGCACGAGCCGAAGGTTCGGCAGGTCCCCTTTGACGTCGACGACGAGCACGGGAATACCCGCCTTCAGCGCCTCTTCGATGGTGACGGTGACGAGCCCGGTCTTGCCGGACCCCGTCATCCCGACGATCACCCCGTGCGTGACGAGGTGATGCGGCGGAAGACGGTAGTCCGACGAAGCGGTCTTGTCGGCGAGCGAACGACGACGGCCGAGATGGAGAGTCATGACATCCTCGAGAGAGCGAGACCGACCCAGCAAACAGGCCGAGAGCGGTCGAGCAAACAGGTCCCCCTCCCGCCAGCGGGAGGGGTTAGGGGTGGGTCAGCGGTGCCCTTCAAAGCATCAAGCCGGCGAAAACGGATCCGCCCCCGGCATCCCCGGCCGAATCGGCGTGGACGGCCGACTGACCACCACCGGCTCGCTCGAGGGACTGACCACTTCGGGCGACGGCAACGGACTGACCACCACGGGCGGCGCCACGTCCTCTTCCTTCTTGCGCCCACCACGCCCCGCGTAGAGCGAAGGAAGGATCGTCTCCACGTCCTTCTCACGCCAGCGAAGGTGGTTGATCGCCGCGCGCAGCTCTTCGTAGGTGCGAATGAACAGCGTGAACGCGCGCTGCCTCTTCTCCGCTGCCTCACTGACGAACGGCGGCGCCTGCTCTCGCTCGCCCATGGCGACGACGAGATCTCGCGCGGCGTCTTCGGCCGAATCGAGCTCCGCGATCGAGATCGACACGACGCCCGCCGCCGCGCCCATCGCGCGCCGGAGCACGGACACGAGGTGTTGCAGGTCATGCGCCTGGTTCCGGAAGCTGCCGGTGCCGCGCACGTTGTCGAGCACGGAGGCCGGCAGGACCTTGCGCTGGATGAGCACCTGGGTGATCGCGAAGAGCACGGCGCGCATCTCGACCGCGCGCTTCGACTTGTCGCTGACGGTGTCGACGCTCTGGAAGGTGCCGTAGTAGTCGACGTTCGCCTGGCTGGCGGCGCGCGCCACGAGGTCGAGCCGCTCGACGAGCGCCCCGGTCTCCGTGCCGAACTTCCTGACGAGCGCGGGGTGCAGGGCGCGGAGCTCGCCCATGCAGCCGATGGCGCTGACGGTCGCGATACCGATGTCGAGGTTGATGGTGGCGAGCTCGGCCTCGGGGATCCCCGCGAGCTCACCCTCGACGCTCGCGAGCGCATCGATGAACCGCGTCGCGTCGGCCTGCTCCTCCTTCTTCTCCGCCTCGTTCTTCTTCTTCGTTTCCATGTCCTTCTTCTCCATGTCCTTGCTGCGAGTGGTCTTGCTGCTGCTGTGGATGTCCTTGGTTTCCATGTGCTTCTTCTCCGTGTCCTTGCTGGGGTTGGTGGTGGTGTGGGTGTTGTGAATTCCCTTGGTTTCCATGTGCTTCTCCTCTTCCTGGTCCCTGTTCTCGTTCTCGATACCGATCTGCGTTTCCATGTGGCTGTCCTTTTCCAGTGAGCCTGGAACACGACGCCCGTCCCGCCGGTCGGCGGCCGCTCTCGTCGCTTGCGGCTCACTTATCGAGGGCTCCCGACGCGGGTTGCGTGGTGTCGCGAGAAAAAAGTTCCGCGACCCGGTCGAGGCGGCCGGAGAAGGGCGATCGGCCTGGTTGGCTAGCCCTCGGAAGCCCCTCGACGCCCCGCCCGGCTGGTTGGCTGCCCTCGCCACACCTCGAAATTCGCCCCGCCCCTGGTTGGCTGCCTCGGCAACGCCCCGAAACTCGCCCCGCCCGTGGTTGGCTGCCTCGGCGACGCCCCGAAATTCGCCGCGCCCCTGGCTGGCTGCCTCGGCGACGCCCCGAAATTCCCCGCGCCCCTGGCTGGCTGCCTCGGCGACGCCCCGAAATTCGCCCCGCCGCTCGTTAGCTGCTCGCCGAACGCCGCGAACGTCGCCGAGCCACTGGTTGGCTGCTCGACGAACACCTCAAGAATCGCCCCGCCCCTGGTTGGCTGCTCGCGGAACGCGTCGAATATCGCCAAGGCGCTCGTTGGCCGGCCCCCTCCGCAGTGGAACTCGCCGCGGCCTCTGGTTGGCCGCGCCGATCGGTCTGAATACCCGGGCATCGTCCGCTACTGTTCCGGTGTGGACAACGACGGAGACAGCCGGAAGATCCCTGCAGAAACGAGATTGCACCTGCGCCGAGAGGTGAACTTCGGGTGTCCCGCGCCCAGATGCGGCAACCCGCTCCTCACATTTCACCACTTCGATCCGCCGTTCCACGAAGGGCACTCGCACGACCCGGCCGGGATCGTCGCGCTCTGCCGTGAGCATCACGACCGGGCTGATCCCAAGGGTTCCGATCGAGGTCTCTACTCCGTCGAGACGCTTCGAGGGTTCAAGCGAGACCCCTGGGTCAAGGACAAGCTGAATGGCCGGCTGTTCGAACTCCCTCGACGCTTCGTCGTGTTTGCTGGCGGCGGTGAGGCGCGAAGCTCGTCGATGGTGCTTCGAGTCGGAGGCGTTCCGATGTTCCGGATTCGAGGCGCATTGCACGAGTCCGCGCTTGACCTTTCGATGATGGACCTTGCCGGCAACTTGGCCTTGGAGATTCGCCGAGACGCTCTGGTCGCTCACACGCAATTGCTCCGGGATGCCGTCTTCCCGCCAAAGGCGACAAGATGGAGCGTCGATGCGGGCAACGCAGGATTCGTGGAGCTGAAGTTCCAACGACTGCAACGCGAGCAGTTTGCGGACCACCTCGTTCGTTCTTGGCGAGGACGATTTCCCACGTTTGAGCAGCAGCTCTCGGGCATCACTGCCTTCGCCTCGCGCGATCCACTACGTGCCGCCGCGGAGCGGCGCATCGAAGGCTACGACGACGTGGTAGACGACGACGGGACGTACGGAGTCGTGGAACTCACGATGCGGGTTCCGATCGTGGACCTGAACGGCACCCTGGCCACACTGCGCGTAGACCCGTGGACCTGTGACGTTCAGTTCGCTGCTGGCACACGCGAGCTGGCTCTTGACTTCTTTTGTCATGGTCCCACGGGAATCGAACGGCCGTCGGGGTCCTCGATCGCTCCTCTGTTCCGAGTGAACGTGCTCGCGTGCGCCGTGGAGTCGCATCAAGTCACACGCGTGCTGTCTGTCGAAGCCATCGCAGAGGAACCGAGCCCTGACACGTTCTGGTCCGAGATTCTCATCGAACGCGCGGCCCGTCTCCTGTCCCGCGGGCAACGCGGAGATGCGAGCCGTGTCATTCGCGAACTAGACGTCTTCGACAAGGAAACACGCGTCGCCGCGGCACTACTTCATCATCAATTGGGAGACTCTCACGCGAGAGACGCTCTACTCGAGACACTGCCGTGGGACGATAGCGACGGACCCGTCCTGCTCGTGCGCGCAATCCTAGAGCCAAAGGGACCGAAGAGGGTCGCGCTGTTCGAGGATGTTCTTCGGGCATCGTTCAGAGTACCCGTCTTGAACGACTTTCGGCGCATGCTCGGCGTCCAACTGGCAAGCGACGGCAGCATCGCTTCGGCTGGTCCACCCACCGGGCCGGCGCGCGGCACACTCTCTCCGCGCACACTCTTCGCATCAGACGAACTCGAAATCGACCGCCCGGTGACTCTCGTTGAGTTTCCTGGCGAGGGCAACCGAATACAGATGGTACGGAGGGCTGCCCCTCCTGATTGATTGATGTTGGAACGATCGCGGCTCACTCCATCCGGGGCTGGCGGTGCGCGTGCGGAGGGCGGACCGGGCCTGAGCGACTTGGCTGCGCGACGGTTCGAAGCGGTGCCAAAATAGCTAGACGCTCTCGCGTCCCCCCACCTCGGCGCTCGCGCGCCGTGTCCTCCCCCGTTGCGCGGGAGAGGGGAACCTCGGCTTCGATGCTCGGTCTCGCGGACACGCCCTCGACGGTGTCGCGCTTCTCTCGTGCGTGGGTGCGCGTGGAGCCTTCGAGCGGGGCCGGGCGCCTCGTCGGGCTCTCCGAGGAGGGTCAAGGCAAGAGCCCGAAGACGCGGTCGAGGGCGCTTCGTGCTGCCCAGTGGCCGCACATGCCGTGGACGCCACCGCCGGGGGGTGTGGAGGCTGAGCAGAGGAAGATGTTCTTGGCGGGAGTCGCGTACGGATCGAGCTTGGCCATCGGGCGGAAGAACAGCTGACGCGCGTCGGGGAGGCCTCCGCTGATGTCGCCGCCGACGCAGTTCGCGTCGAATGCCTCGAGGGCTGTGGCTGTCATCGTCGCTCGCGAGATCACTTGATCGAGAAAGCCCGGCGCGTGGCGCTCGAGCAACGACTCGATGCGTGAGGTGCAGTCCACGCTCGAGCCGTGAGGGACGTGACAATAGGCCCATGCCGTCTGCTTGCCGGGGGGCGCGCGCGTGTCGTCGACCACGCTCGGCTGGCCCAGCAGCACGAAGGGCTGATCGGCGATGTGGCCGTGGTGCACCGTCGACTCGGTGAGGAAGATGTCCCTCTGCGTGCCAGAGAGATGCACCGTGACAGCGCGTCGACAGGCCTCGTGTCGCCAGGGGATCGGCCCGCGCAAGGACCAGTCGATCTTGAACGAGCCAGGCCCGTGGCGGAATCGAAGCGCGCGCTCGACGTAGTGGGGCGGCAACGACGCGCGCGCGATCGACACCAGGCTGCGCGGCGAGACGTCGAGCAGGTACGCGCGGGCCCGCGGGAGCTCGCGCAGATCCTTCACCTCGTGCCCCAGCGTGAGCTCGCCGCCGAGCGAGGCGTGCAGACGCACGAGCGCGTCGGCGATCGATCGCGAGCCCCCGCGCGCGATGGGCCAGCCCACCGCGTGCCCGGCAGCCCCGAGCACCAGCGCGAACGACGCCGTGAACGCGCGATCGAGCGGCACCATCGCGTGCGCCGCGATGCTCGCGAGCAGTGCGCCCGGCGGCTCCGTCGCGAAGCGCGAGCGAGAGAGACCGAGCATCGAGCGCATCGCGACGAGCCCGAAGCGCGCGAAGAGCCACGGCGACGAGGGCCAGCGCAGCGGCCCCAGCACCATGCGCGACAGCTCCTCCCAGCGCTCGACGAAGGGCGCGAAGAGACGCGTGTACGCCGGACCATCGGAGCCCAGCATCGCCGCCGTGTGCGCGACCGAGCGCTCGAGCGTGACCACACGATCGTCCGAGAGCACGTGCGCCAGCGGCGTGGGCGAGGGCACCCACGCGAGGCCGTGCTCGGCGAGCGGGAGCGTGCGGAAGAAAGGAGACCCGATGCCCAGCGGATGCACAGCGGAGCACACGTCGTGGACGAAGCCCTCGTCCGTCAGCGCGGCCGATCGCATCCCTCCGCCAGGCGTTCGCGCGGCCTCCACCACGAGCGTCGAGAGACCTCGCTGCGCGAGCGTGATCGCAGCCGCGAGACCGTTGGGGCCCGAGCCCACGATGATCGCGTCGTACTCGGCGCGCACGACTACGGCTGCGGCGAGAGCGTGCGCGCGGAAGGCGAGGCTGTGCGTCGCCGCGGCTGCGTGGCGGCCTCCACCTGGATGCTCGCGAGCTCGCGCACGAGCCAGGCGAAGAACGCGCCGGTGCCGATGAGCGGACGTCGGTGCCCGTGCACCGTGCCGACCTCGCCCGCCTTCGGCGCGAACAGGTTGCCCGCACTGCCACCCTCCTCCGCGTGCCCGAAGTGGAACTCACGCAGCGCATGGAGAAGCAGCTTGTCGGTGACGAGCGGAAAGATGCGATGGAGGGCCACGCCGAGCGCGGCGAGCCGAGGCACGTGGAGCTCGCGACGAGGCCGCTCGATGAGAGACACGATGGCCAGAGACACCTTCTCGGGTGACTGCACGGGCGGCATCGTGCGGGCGGGGCGGCCCACGCGGTTTCCGCCGGTCTGGAAGTGCGGCGTGTCCACCGCATACGGATAGACGGTGCACACGTGGATGTCGGGCTCGTCTGCGAGCTCGACGCGCAGCGACTCTGCCATGCCTCGCACGCCGAACTTGCTGATGGCGTACGAGGGCACGAAGGGCTGACCGATCTCGCTCAGCACCGAGCCCACGTCGATCAGGATGCCTCGGCGCTGTCGGCGAAAGAGAGGCACCACCGCGCGCGCCGAGAGCATGGCGCCGAAGAGGTTGGTCTCGATCACGCGGCGGTGCTCCGCGAAGGAGGCATCGGCGAGTGGGGAGAACAGCGTGGTCCCTGCGCAGCTCACCCACACATCGACTCGGCCCCAGCGAGAGAGCGTCGCGTCGAGCAGCGCGCGCACGTCTGCTTCCACCGAGACGTCGGTGGGGACCACGAGCGGACCGAGATCGCCAGCGCCCGCGGGCGCGGCGTTGCGACAGAGCGCCGCGGTCGCCTCGAGATCGCGCGCTCGCCGCGCGGCGCACACGACGTGGCAGCCCCGCGCGGCCAGATCGACGCAGACCTGCCGCCCGATCCCGCTCGATGCGCCGGTGACGACGACGACCTTGCCGCGGAGACCTTGTTCTTGGCGTGCCATGAGTGTTGCCTGCTGAGCGATGGAGAACGGCCGTGCTCGTTGCGCGACTGGCCCGGAGGGGCGATGCGCACGAGCAACGGGCGATCCAAAGCGCACCGACAGGTCACCGAGGCCGCTTTCGGTGGGCGAGCGCATGGGCCGGCGCGCGCGCGCCGAGGCGCTTCGCCTCGCATGAGATCGGACGACACGTTCGGAGCGCGCCGATGACCACTCTGATCGATGGATGTCGTGTGGGGCTCGTCGATTGCGCACGCGCCAACGCAGGCTGCGTCGCACGGAGCGGCGTCGCGGTGGCCTGGCCCTCACCCTAGCCCTCTCCCGCAAGCGGGAGAGGGGACTTCCGGCCCAGGCCGAACGACGACGACTCTCAGACCGCCCTCGCCCGCAATCACGAGAGAGGCGACTTCCGGCCCGACGCGTGCTGACCGACCGTGAGCACCGGCGTGGAGATGACCACGCTGGATGACGACGACTTTCTCCCGCAAACGGCAGAGGCGACTTCCGGCCGTCGCGATCTTCAGACCGGTTCACGGCGTCGGCGACGCAACGAGTCCCCTCTCCCGCCCGCGGGAGAGGGCTAGGGTGAGGGACAGGCCACCGCGACGTCGAATCAGCGCGGCTTCTGGATCGCGAGCGAGATTCGTTCGATGACTCGAGGCATCTCGCGCAGCACCTCTTGGTTCGTGAAGCGAATCACGCGCAATCCATGGCGCTCCAGGACCCTCGTCCGAACGATGTCCCGACGCGCGGAATCGTCGCCCGCGTGGGTGTCGCCGTCGATCTCGATGACCAACCCGAGCTCGTGGCAGTAGAAGTCGAGCACGTAACAGTCGAAGGGATGCTGCCGGCGAAACTTCGGTCCGAGGCGGCGGCCGCGAAGCTGGTCCCAGAGGGCCGTCTCCGCGACGGTCTGGTGAGCGCGCAGGCGTCGAGCATCCAGGATGACAGGTCTCATCCGCCTTCATCGGCAGGGGCGCCGCCCAGTTTCGCGATTCCCGCGCCGCGGGCGGGAGGGGGTGCCTTTGCCACCTACGTCGTCGCGTGTCTACTGACCTTCACGAGCACGACCTCGTCGTGCTCCAGACGCCAGCCGCGGTCTTCAGCCGCAGATTCTTCCGCCGACTTCGCAGCGGGTCGCCTGGAAGGTGCCAGTCGACATCGCGCCGTCTTCGAAGGTGATCGCGTATTGGCCGCTCGCGGCGCCGTCGTCGGCGTAGCTGGTGAACGTGACGCTCCACGTCTCCGAGACGCGGCAGGGCGGGCGGCCGCCGGGGCATACCGAGCCAGTGCCGTTCGACGCGGCCGTGGTGGACGTGATCGTCGCGCCCGCGGTGGGCGGCAGTGTCGCGCCGCCGAGGTCGTGGATGTAGAAGGACGTCGAGGGACGCTCGGGATCGGCCGAGCACGAGGGGACATCGAGCGCGTCGGAGATCGTGATCGTCAGCGCGGCACCGTCCGCGGGGCCGCACGTGCGCGCGACGAACGAGTCGCCGACGACGGGGCCGCTGTCGTCGGGTGAGGGCGCGTCGGACATCGAGGGCGCGTCGGGCACCTCGACGCTCGGCGCGTCGGGGAGCTCGAGGTTCGGCGAGTCCGGCGTGCTCGACGGGCCGCCATCGACGCACGCGCAGCCATCGAGGCCGGCGAAGGCGTCGGGCTGAGCGGGGTCGCCGGGGCAGCCGGTGAGCGCGAGCGAGAGCGCGAGGGAGGAGGCGAGCGAAGCGGTGCGAAGAGAGGTCATCGGGGGAGGATGACATGCGGCGTTCGTGGGGCTCGTGAGTCGTCCGAGCACCGCTGACCCACCCCCGGCCCCTCCCGCTGGCGGGAGGGGTGCCCGTGTGACGTACCGGTTGAGCGCCTCTGCCTCCTACAGGGCCGCGGTCAGCGCTTGATCGAGACCATGCCCTCGCGGACGAGGCGCTTCACGAGGACCACCTTGCCTGCGTCGTCGAGCTCACCCGGGAGGTCTGCGATCTTGAAGTCGCTCGTCTCGAGCGCGTAGAGCAGCGGCTCGGCGGCGTGCTCGGGGAGGCGCATCTCGGCGCCGTAGCAGCTGACGACGATCTGCTCGTCGCGCTTGGTCCAGCGGTAGACGAGGTTCGGGCGCGCGCCCGCGTGGTGCTCGGGCGTGATGTCCGAGAGCGAGAGGATCTGCTCGAGCTGACCGTCGAGCAGCGCGCGGCGCGTGGAGACGAGCTCGTCGGCGAAGTGATCCATCGCCTGATCGAGATCGCCGCGATCGACGAGGCGCGAGAGCAGCGACTTCATCGTCGCGCGGGCCTCGGTGCGATCGTAGGTGGTCTGCGCGAAGCCGGGCGGGAGGGCGCGGCGGAAGTCCACGTCGGTGAGCGCGACCTTCGCGACGACCTCGAGCAAGAGCTCGGTCCAGCTCGTGGTGAGCGCCCCCAGCGTGATGTGGGCCGTCTCGCCCTCGCGCGTCTGCGCGTCGTGCATCATGCCGCGCGGCAGGTAGAGCATGTCGCCGGGGCGGAGATCGAACTCCATCGTGACGTCGCCCTTGGGCGTCTCGTCGCGCTTGAACGGCTGGCCCTTGAACGGCAGCTCGATCGGCGTGTTGTAGACGAGCCAGTGCTTGACGCCGTGCACCTGCAAGACGAACACGTCGTGGCTGTCGTAGTGCGCGGGGAAGCCCTGGGCCTTGTCGGGCGAGAGGTAGATGTTCGTCTGGAAGCGGCAGCTGATCTCGCGCTCGAGCGAGCGACAGAGATCGGCGAGGTCGGGCAAGAGCGTGTGCAGCTGGTTGAAGACGATCGTCCCGCCGTCGGCGAACTGCTGGAAGAGACGCGACGGATCGACGATGCCGTCGGGGTAGCTGTACTCGCTGCCGTCGACCTGACGCGACGCGTTCGCGATGAAGCACATGTCGCGCGGCAACGCCTGCGAGGTGATGACGTGCTCGAGCTTCTTCACCGACAGGAGCTCGCTGTAGTAGCCGCGCTCCTCGCGCCGCACGATGAGCGGCTTCTTCTCCCAGTACTCGGCGATGAACTCCGCCTTCGACATGGGGGCGATGAGCTTCGAGAACGAATAGGTGCTGGCCATGGATGGATCCCTCGAGGTGCGGTCGCGCCCGACCGACGGTGGGGGCGCGACACGTCTCTATCTACGCACCGTCGCCCCGATGTTCGCGCGGAGACGACTCACGTCGACGCGAGATTCTTCACGCGGTGCCTCGCTCGACCGAGAACGACTCTCGCTCGCCAAGTGCCCGAGATGAGAGAGCTTCTCATGAATAAACGGGATTGATCGATGAATGCGCGTCGTGGCCTCCTCGTCTCGCGGGCCACGCCGCGTGGCGTGCACGGATGTCGTGCCGAGAGGTCGGCCAACGACCTCGAGGTGAGGACGCGAACTGAGGGAGGACGAGATGAGCGAGAAGAAGACGCTGTCGATGGAAGAGATCGTGACCGAGACCAAGGTGGGCCGTCGTTCGACGATGGGCATGATCGGCGCGGTCGGCGCTGCCGTCACCGTGATGGGCGCGGCGACGGTCAGCGCGCAGGAGCAGGCGGAGGAGATGTGCTCGGACCGCGATCCGAGCGATCGCCCGAACTACGCGCGCTGCCGCGGCATCTCGGACAGCGACCCGAGCGATCCCGGCGGCTGCGGCCGTCGTTCGTGCTCGGACGCGGACCCGAGCGACCCCGCGGGCTGGGGCTGCCACTGCTGAGTCGGCTGGGTCGAGGGACCTCGGCCCCTCGAGATCGAAGCACCCTCGCGAGCCATCGCGGGGGTGTTTTCGTGTGCGCCTCGCGGCCGGGGGAAGCGACTTCCGAGGGCGGCCTTGTCATGGCGGGCTCGGGCTGTATGCTCCCGGCCTCCGCGTGCTTCGCCTGCTCCCAGCGCTGTTCCTCGCCGTGCTCGTCGTGCCGACGAGCGCTTCGGCGCAGGAAGCGTCTTGCGTGTGCGGCGTGTCCGACGAGAACCCTTACGGCGGCTGGGGATACGTCGAGGCGACCGAGTCGCTCGATCCCGAGCTGCTGATGGATCGCGCCATCGATCCGAGTGAGCTCGAGACGCCCGATCCGCACACGGTCCGAGGCATCGCGCCGCGTGGGGCCGAGCGTCCGCTCGCGATCCTCTACTGCACCCACGGCGCCGATCCGCGCTGTAGCCCGCTCGCGCCCGAAGACAGGCCCACGCCGCGCAGCCTGCCGCGTCCCACGCCCGTGATGGCGCACGTGCACTCGCTCGTCAGCTCCGCGGTGCTCGTCGCGTTCGAGCAGACGACCGTCGTCCCCGCGCTCGTCGAGCGCACCGATCCGAGCGACCCGCACGTCGCGCGGCTCGAGCGTCCGCCCCGAGGCTGAGCCCGCACGCGGGACACGCACGATGCGTCGCGACGCTCTCGTTCACCGAGAGGCACGCGACGCTGCGATGTCGCGCTCGCACGCGCCCGAGGTGGGCGCGTCGCACTGGGCTTCCCACGTCGTCCCGCGACTCCAATCCACTGGGAGTCGCATCGAGGTCATTCGTCATGGCAGAGAAGAAGAAGAGAGAAGAAGTGCAGCTCGCTCCGGCGAGCACCGGCTCGGTGATGAGCATGCCGTCTGCGATCGTCGCGATCCTCGTCGCGTTCGCGATGGGCGCGCTGGTCGGCAACGTCATCGGCAGGAACAACGACGCCGCAGGCGAAGAGATCGCGATGGCGGATCGCGACGGCGGCCGCGGTCGTGGTGAAGGCGGCGCAGGCGCGGCGCCCTCGGGCGATGGCTCGGACCAGACCCGCTACCGCATCGAGATCGCGGACAACATGCCGCAGCGCGGCCCGGACAACGCCCTCGTCACGATCGTGATGTGGTCGGACTACCAGTGCCCGTTCTGCTCGCGCGTCGAGCCGACGCTGACCCGCATCACGGAGCAGTTCCGCGATCAGGTCCGCATCATCTGGCGCGACCAGCCCCTGCCGTTCCACCAGAACGCGACGCCGGCCGCCGAGGCCGCGCGCGAGGCGTACGCCCAGGGCGGCGACCAGAAGTTCTGGCAGATGCACGACGCGCTGTTCGAGAACCAGCAGAACCTGACGCGTGAGACGCTCGACCGTCTCGCAGGCCAGGTCGGCCTCGACATGACGCGCTACCGCGCGGCCATGGACGGCCACACGCACCAGGCCGCCATCCGTGCGGACTCCGAGGCGGGCAACCGCATCGGCGCCAACGGCACGCCGGCGTTCTACATCAACGGCCGCGAGCTCATGGGCGCGCAGCCCTTCGAAGAGTTCCAGCGCGTCATCAACGAAGAGATCGCGCACGCGAACGAGATGCTCCGCAACGGCACGCCGCGCGCGCAGCTGTTCCAGGCGATCGTCCGCAACGGCCGCACCTCGGCCGCTCCGCCCCCGGGCGAAGGCGCGGGCGCTGCACAGAAGGCTGCTCCCCCGGCGCGTCCGCAGCCGGATCCGCGCGCCGTCTACCGCGTGCCCGTGGGCGACTCGCCCCAGCAGGGCCCGGCGGACGCGCTCGTGACCGTCGTCATCTTCTCGGACTACCAGTGCCCCTTCTGCACGCGCGTCGAGCCCACGCTCGCGTCGCTGCGTGAAAGCTACGGCAACGACCTCCGCCTCGTGTGGAAGAACAACCCGCTCCCCTTCCACTCGAACGCGATGCCCGCCGCCGAGGCGGCGAACGAAGTGTTCGCGCAGCGCGGCGCGGCGGCGTTCTGGCAGTACCACGACATCCTCTTCGAGAATCAGCAGGCGCTCGCGCGTGAGGATCTCGAGCGTTACGCCGGTCAGATCCAGGGCATCGACATGACGCGCTTCCGCGCGGCCCTCGACAACCACACGCACCAGGCGGCGATCGAGGCGGACCAGGCGCTCGCGCGTCAGCTCGGCGCGTCGGGCACGCCCTCGTTCTTCATCAACGGTCGCAACCTCCGCGGCGCGCAGCCGCTCGAGGCGTTCCGCACGCTCGTCGACGAGGTGCTCGGTCAGGCGCGTGAGCGCGTGTCGAGCGGCACGCCGCGCGCGCGTGTGTACGAGGCGACGATCGCGGACGGCGCGACGCAGCCCGTGATGCTCCCGGCCCCCGCGGGCGCAGCGGCTCCGGCGGCGGCACAGCCCGCCGAGGATCCGAACCGCGTCTACCAGATCCCGGTGTCGCCGAACGCGCCGACGCAGGGCCCGGCCAACGCGCCGGTCACGATCCAGATCTTCTCGGACTTCCAGTGCCCCTTCTGCTCGCGCGTGAACCCCACGATCGAGCAGGTCATGGAGCGCTACGAGGGTCGCGTGCGCCTCGTGTGGCGTGACTACCCGCTGCCCTTCCACCCGAACGCGATGCCCGCGGCCCAGGCCGCGCGCGAGATCTTCCAGCAGCGCGGCGCGGCCGCCTTCTGGCAGTACCACGCGGCGCTGTTCGAGAATCAGCGCGAGCTGACGCGCGAGACGCTCGAGCGCCTCGCCGGCACCATCCAGGGCGTGAACATGGAGCAGTTCCGTGCGGCCCTCGACAACAACGAGCACCAGGCCGCCGTGCAGGCGGACATGGACGCTGTCCGCGCGGCAGGCGCGCAGATCGGCACGCCGTCGTTCTTCATCAACGGCCGCCTCCTCCAGGGCGCGCAGCCGATCGACGCGTTCACCGCGGCGATCGACCGAGCGCTCGCGGAAGGCCCCCCGGCGCGCGGCGCGCGTCCGGCAGCGCCCGCCCCGGCGCATTGATCGAGACGTGAACGGGTCACGCTGAGCCTTCAGCGCGATCGAAGGAGGCCGTCGACGAGAGTCGGCGGCCTTCTTCGTTTGCGCGGTGCGTCATGTGGCGATGACGTGGCACCTTCGTGCCCCGAGGTTTGCGCCTCGATCGTTCGCGTGGGACACCCGGCGCGATTTCGATGGACGTCGTGACCACGGCAAGCTCTTCGGAGCCGCGGCCAGAGGCCGTGAAGAAGGAAGCGGGAGGGCGCTGGGTCGCCCTCGACCTGCTGCGCTTCGTCGCGGTCCTCCTGATGGTCCAGGGTCACGTCTTCACCTCGCTGCTCGACCCGAGCTACGAGGGGCAGCGCTGGCTGCGTCATCACAACTTCGTGCACGGCTACACAGCGCCGATGTTCCTCTTCGCGTCGGGCCTGGCCTTCGGGTACACGACGTTCCGCGGCTGGAAGGCGAACACGACCTGGGGTGACGGCCTGGCCAAGCGCTTCCGTCGCTACGGCTGGCTGCTCGTCATCGGCTACGCGCTGCACATGCCCGCGCTCGCGCTCGCGCGCTTGATGGAGATCGATGCTGGGACGCTGCGCCACTGGCTGCAGGTGGACGTGCTCCAGCACATCGGCGTGAGCCTCGCGATCCTCCAGCTGCTCGCGCTGGCGGTGCGTCGCGAGAAGGTCTTCGTCGCGGTGGTGGGCGTGATGTTCGCGGGCGTCGTGCTCGGCGCGCCGCTGCTGTGGGCGACCGACTTGTCCTTCCTGCCGACGCCGATCGCGTCGTACCTCAATGCCGACACGGGCTCGCTCTTCCCGCTCTTCCCGTGGGCCGGCTTCACGTACGCCGGCATCCTCGTGGCGTACGCCGCTCGGACGGCCAAGCGTCCTTCGCACGACCTCGCCTGGCCGCTGCTCGCGCTGACGGTGACCTGCTTCGTGCTCCCGATCGCGCTCAACCGCACCGGCCTCCAGCCCTACGGCCAGCACGACTTCTGGAAGACCGACCCGTACTACTTCTTCTTCCGTCTCGCGAACGTGCTGGCGGTGCTCACCGCGTGGTGCTTCGTGGAGAAGGCCGCCGATCGTCGCGGGTGGCTCGACGAGCGCGCCGTGGATGCGCGAGGCCAGAAGCAGACGACGAAGATGGGCGAGCTCTTGACGGTCGTTCGCATCGTGGGCGCCGAGTCGCTGCTCATCTACGTGGCGCACCTCGTGTTCCTCCACGGCTCGGTGCTGTCGCACGGCTTCGAGCACGCGACCGGTCGCTCGCTGACGATCGCGCAGGCGAGCGTGGTGGCGACGGCGCTGCTCGCGGCGATGGTCCTCCTCGCGTGGACCTGGCACGAGTGGAAGAAGGGCACGTGGCGCTTCCGCGTGGTGCAGTGGAGCGCGATCGGCAGCTTCGCGTACCTGATGCTCACGAGTCAGTGAGCTGGAGCGGTGAGCTCGGCGTGCGAGGCCCCACGGCCTGAAGGCCGGGGCAACGGCGATCCCAGAGAAGGCCTTCGGCCTGGCGCGCGGCCGACGGACTTCGTAAGCGTCGCGACGCCATGACGAGGTCGACGACGATCGCGATCGCGCTCTCGATCGCTGCGATGAGCTCGGCGTGCGGTGGGCCGCGGCCGCTCCGCACGCGGCCGCGCGTGGTGGAGGTCGCGCCGATCGAGTCGCCGGCCTCGGTCACCGAGGTCGATCCCCCGGCCGAGACCCAGGCCGCCGAAGGAGAGCCCGATGCCACGATCCGCACGCTGCGCGCGACCATCGCGCGTCGGCCGCGCACGCCAGAGGCAGCCGAGGCGCTCGTCCAGATCGGCGACCTCGAGTCCGATCGCGGACGCGTGATGGAGGCGATCCAGGCATACCTGAGCGTCGCGTGCCCCTCGATGACGCCCGCGAGCGCCGAGACCGCGCTCGAGGCGCTCGATGCCTCGGCGGTGACGACCTGTAGCCCGTGGGTGCAGGCGCCTGCGGCGGTCGGCGAGGTGTGGGCGCGTCTGGGTGGCCTCTACTTCGATCTGCCCGATCTCGCGCGCGCAGAGGCGAGCTTCGACGCGGCGCTCGCGCGCCTGCCGGTCACGAGCCCCACGCGCCTGCCGGCCCTCTACCGCCTCGCGTGGACGCAGTACCGCCGCGATCACTACGCCGCCGCGCTCGAGTCGTTCGCGCGCGTGATCGACGCCGTGGACGAAGGAACGCTCCGCGACGAGTCGCTCGCGTACCTCGGCGTGATCGTCGCGGAGACCGACTGGGACGCCGATGGTCGCGAGGACGCGAGCGTCGATCTCGCGCGGGCGGAGGTGCGTGCGTTCTTCACGCGTCACCCCACGCTCGTGAGCGAGGCGATGTGGGAAGCGGCTCGCACGCTCTTCGACTCCGCCGACTACGCTCGTTCGATCGCGATCGACGAAGCGCTCCTCCAGCGCGCCCATCGCATGGACGAGGTGCGCGCGCGCATCGCCGAGGCGCGACGCCGCAGCGGTGTCACGCCCTGAGCCGACGGCTCGGCGCCCGTGCATCTCGGGTACGCTGAAGCGCATGCACACGATGGTTCGCCTCGCGCCGCTCGCTGCGCTCGTCCTCGCGCTCGCCTCCGCGTGCGAGGGACCGACGACGGGCAGCTGCACCTCGTCGCGCGAGTGCACCGACGGCCTGATCTGTCGGGAGTCGCGGTGCGTGTCCGCGACCGACGCGGGCCCTCTGCCCGACGGGAGCGTCCCTCCGATCGACGCACCCCTGATCGGCCTGGACGCGCCGAGCGCGTGCGGCGCGCTGTGCCCGCCGGGGAGCGCGTGCGTGTCGGGCGTGTGCGAGGCCGACTGTCGACTGCCGGACGCGACGCCGTGCGAGGTCCCGCGCCTCTGCGGGCCAGCCTCGGGCACGTGCGTGATGCCGGGCGAGGAGTGCACGCCGCGCGGTGAATTCGTGGCCTGCGGGGACGGCGAGTTCCCCCCGACGTGCGGGCCTGGCGCGCGGTGCGAGGTCTCGCGCTGCGTGGCCGACACGGGCTGCGCCGACGTGGTGTGCAACGCGGTGGGCGTGTGCGTGGGCATCGGCTGCGCGGGCAGCGGCAGCGGCGGCACCGTGAGCGGCGTCGCGCTCGAGCCGATCGCGGACACGACGATCGACGCGACCGTCACGACCAGCGCGAGCGTCGCGGGCACCGGCCTCTGCGGCCTGACGGCGACGTTCGAGCTGCGCCGCGAGATCTCGCTGATCACCACCGCGTACAACGAGGACACGATCTGGGAGATCGATCTCGGCACCGGCGCGCGCACGGCGTACGCGACGGGCCTCGGATCGATCTCGGGCATCGCGAACGACGCACGCGGACAGCTCTACGTGGTGAGCGGGAGCTGTCAGGTCGGTCGCGTGGCAGGTGCGCCCGGCGCGCGCACGTTCGAGCGCGTCGGCGATGCGCCCAGCGGCTGCTCGCGCATGACGATCGGTCCCGACGGCGCGCTCTACGTCGCGGGAGCTCTGTCGGTGAACCGCATCGATCTCTTCACCTCGAGCACGAGCACGAGCACGTTCACCACGCTCACGAGCGCGACGACGCTGTGTGGGAGTCCGTTCCTCACCGGTCTCGCGTTCGACGCAGGAGGTGCGCTCTACCTCGCCGAGCACTGGCCGAACGTGTACCGCGTGGGCGTGGATGGATCGCAGAGCCTGTTCGCGGACGCGCCGCTGGGCGCGCTCGGCTGCGGCGACGTGCCGTGGAACGAAGGGCTCACGTTCGGCCCCGACGGGCGGCTCTACGTGGGCGTGTTCCCCTCGAACAACCAGGCGGGCCTCGTGTGGAGCGTCGCACCCGCGGGAGGCACGGGGAGCTTCGAGCTCGGGATCGCGGAGCTGCGCGCGGCGGTGCCCGCGACGTCGTACGCCGGCATCCGCGGTGTGACCTTCGGCCTCGATGGCTCGCTCTACTTCACGAACCAGAACACGTCGGGCTCGACGCTCGAGGCGCTCGGTCAGGTCCTCGTGCGCGAGCCCTCGGGCGCGATCCGCGCGCTCGCGAGCGGCCTCAACTTCGACTGGCCGCGCGGCTACGACGGCGACCTGATCGTGAACACCGAGATCGTCTCCGAGGCCACCGTGCCGATCGATGCGTCGGGCCGCGCGACAGCGATGCTGCGCGCGCCGAGCGCACCGGGGCCGTTCGTCGTGCGCGTGCTCGTCACCGATCCCACCACGGGCCGCATCGTGTCCGCGTCGCGCGGCGCACGCGCGCGTTGATCAGCGTCCGCTCTTGTCGGCGATGAAGCTCATCGCGCGCTCGGCCATCGCTGTGATCGTGAGCGACGGATTGACGCCGGGGTTCGCGCTCACGGCGCTGCCGTCGATCACGTAGAGGCCCTGGTAGCCGAAGACGCGGTGCTGGCTGTCGATCACGCCCTCGCCCGCGTCCTTGCCGATGCACGCGCCGCCGAGGATGTGCGCCGTCGTCGGCGTGCCGGACAGCGTCTCGGTGAGGATGGTCATCGCCACGCCACCGACCTTCTTCGCGAAGCGCTCGGCGAGGTCGGTGGCCTCCTTCATGAACGCGGTCGGCGCGCTCGTGCCCGGCTCGAGCTCGGTCACGAGGCCACGACGAAAGCCGGTGTACGCGCTGCGTCCCAGACGAAGCCGCAGCGAGCCCTCGAGCGTGCGCATGTAGAGGAGGATCTGCGACTGCTTGGCGAAGTCCCGCGCGGTCGCGACCTTGAGCCACGTGAGCGGCTGACGAAGAAAGCCGCGCACAGTACCGCCGAGGCGCACGAGCACGTTGTTGCCCGGCGCGTGCGGCAGAGACAGAAGGCGGAAGAAGCCCGAGCCCTCGCCGTAACGCACCGGCTCGATGTGGCTGACCTCGTCGGTGTGGAGGATCGAGGTGATCGCCACGCCCTTGCTGAAGTCGTCGTCGGGGTCGGGCGAGACGATGCCGATGAGGGCCTCGTTGTTGGTGCGCACCATGTCGCCGAGGCGAGCGCTCAGCGCAGGCAGGCACGCGTCGTCTTCCTTCATGCGGAGGAGCAGCGGGATCGTGCCCATCACGCCGCCCGCGAAGACGACCTGATCCGCGGTGAACGTCTCGCTCGAGGGCGCGCCCTCGCGATCGCTCGCGACCTCGATCTCGTAGCCGCCGCGGCCGTCGCGTGATCCATCGCTCGCGCGCCTCGCGCGCACGTACTTCACCTCGGTCTCGGGCAAGACGACCGCGCCGCGCTTCTCCGCGAGGTAGAGGTAGTTGCGATCGAGCGTGTTCTTCGCGCCCACGCGACAGCCCGTCATGCACGCACCGCAGAAGTTGCAGCCCGTGCGCGCGGGGCCTTCGCCGCCGAAGTAGGGATCGGGCACCTCGACGTCGGGCTTGCCGAAGAACACGGCGACCTCGGTGGGCTGCCAGTCCTCGCCGCGACCGATCTCGTCGGCGATCTCCTTCAGCACCTTGTCGCCGCGCGTGATCGACGGATTCGGCGCCGCGCCGAGCATCGTGCGCGCGGTCGCGTAGTGGCGCGCGAGCTCCTTCTTCCAGTCGGCCAGGCCCGCCCAGCTGCCCTTCTCGAAGAAGTCGTCCTTCGGCATCGGCAGCGTGTTCGCGTACACGAGGGATCCGCCGCCGACACCCACGCCGTGGAGGATCGTGACGTGGGAAAAGAACGACATCTGGAAGATGCCGCGCAGGCCCACCTCGGGCTGCCACAGCCAGCGACGCACGTCCCAGTTGCTCGTGGGGAAGTCCTTCTTGTCGAAGCGACGGCCCTTCTCGATCACGAGCACGCGATAGCCCTTCTCGGTCAGGCGCAGCGCGGACACCGAGCCGCCGAAGCCCGAGCCGATCACGACGAAGTCCCAGTGCGTGGCCATCGACGAGGTCATCGCGCCCGAGGATAGGATCTGCGGCGATCAGGGGCGAGGCGACTCCGCGAAGGTCTCGCGCAGCGCGCGATGGAACGCACGGAAGTGACGCGTGAGCAGGCGTCGCTCACGCGCGAGACGCGCGTCGAGGGTGGTGAGCGCGGCGCGCTGCTCGAGGACCGTGGCGGGGCGCATCGCGCACTGGTCGAAGAAGCCGGTGCCCTGTGCCGTCGATCGTTCCACGAGGCACTCGGCGAGCGTGCCTTCGCGGATGACACCGCCCGACGCGACGCCGCGCGCGACCGCACGACGGAGCGAGACACGCTGCGCGAGCGCGGTGTCCCGCAGCGACACGGCAGACGAGAGATGTCGCGAGAGCTCGCGATGGATCCAGAGCTCGAACGCGTGCGCGCCGTCCGCGGGGTCGAGCGCGACCACCTCCTGGACGTCGCGCGCCGTGAACCCCACCGACATGCCCGGCGGCTCGTACGTGAGCTCCCACGTCAGGTCGATCTGCTCCTCACCACGCGTGAAGCGAAACCCGAAGGAGCCGCTCGCCTGCCACGTGCCGTCGAGCGTGAAGCCGTCGGCAGCGTCGTGCTCGAGCACGTGCGCCTCGACGAGCGCGCCGTTCACCACGATCAGCTCGAAGCGGTCGGCCGCCGTGGTGCAAGGCGGCACCGCGCACCACGTCTCCATCGGTCGCGGGCTCGTCACGTCGGCGCGCACGAAGCCCCGGGCCTGCGCACGCGATCGCAGCGTTTCGAGCGACGCGATGCTCACGTCTTGCGCAGAAGCGACGGCGGGCGCGAGCGACCACGCGAGGCACGCCGAGAGGACGAGGACCCGCATGGCGCCTTGGAGCACACGGGGGCGCCGACCTTGGCTCGTCGACCACGTTCGCGCGCCGACGGTCGTCGATTGACAGGATCACGGCGACTCCGAACCATCGCCTCATGGCAGATCCACGATCGCCCTCGGGATGGTGCCTGATCATCGTCGCTGGATCGCTCGCGTCGGTGGCGAGCTGCTCGGCGCCGAGCGAGCCCCCGAGCGCACACGCAGCGCCCGCCGCGAGCCCTTCGCCAGCGGTGAGCACGCCGCCGCCAGCACCCGTTCCCGTCGATCCGCTGGAGGGCGCTGTCGTGCTCGGCGAGCCCTCGACGCCGGTGAGCGAGCTCGCCGCGACGTCGCTCTCGGACGGTCCGGTGATCGACGACGTGGTCGCGCCGGACGGGGCGACGCGCGCGATCGCGCGGCCGTACTCCGTGACGCTGGTCGACGTCCCGAGCGGCACGATCCGCTGGCGCACGGAGCTGATCGCGGCGCTGCCGCGGCTCGCGTTCTCTCGCGACGGAGCACGGCTCGCGGTGCTCGGGCTCGACCACGAGGCATCGTTCGCCGTGCTCGACGCTCGCACGGGCGCGGTGCAGTCGAGCGCGCCGCTCTACCTCCCCGGTGTGCCCGCGCCGCGCGGATCGCGCATGGGCTACGTGTCCTTCGGTGCGCATGGCGTCGTGCCGAACGCGGACGACACGGGCTTCGATCTCCTCGGATCGCGCCGCGCGCCCATCGTGGTCGCCGAGCTGGGGCGTGCTTCGATCGACGTCTCGCGCGCGACGCCGCTCGACACGATCGGCGGGCGCCCGCGCCCCGAGCTCGCATGGGATCGGCTCGACGTCTCGGACGACGATCAGATCCTCGCGCGCACGACCGAGACCTCCCTCGAGTGGATCGATCCGCGCGGCACGGCGACCTCGTGCGATCTCTCGACGCTCGGCGTCGCGCGGATCGCCGGTGTGGGCTTCGAGAGCCGTCGATCGTGGCTGTTCGCTCGATCCGGGGACGACGCGAGCGGTGAGCTGGTCGCGCTCACACGAGGGACGTGCGACGTCGAAGAGCGGCGACCCGCGGCGCGACTCCCGCAGGCGATGTGGCTCGACGAACAGCGTGCGTTCCTCGGCATCGACGCAGAGCGGCTCGTCGAGATCGCGATCGATCGGCCGCTCGTGGCTCGGGAGATCGCGGGGACGGCGCGCAACGTGGAGATCGCGCGGGAGGGCGATGGATACGCCGTGTTCTCGGGCGAGTGGGCGCGAGCCCGTGCTGCGGATGGATCGGTGCTCCACGCGCACGTCGCCAATCCGGTGCACAGCGAGGGCGTCGTGTGCGGCGGACGCGCGCTCCTCGGAACGCGCCTGCGCGCGGTGATCGTGCGGCTGCCCGACATGACGCCCGAGCTGGTGCTCGACTCGACGATCGAGTGGGCCGCGTGCAGTGGCGACCGGTGGATCGTCGGTCGCGGCGCGAGCCCCGCGCTGCTGCTCGACGCACGCGAGCACGTGGCCCTCGCGCGGCTGTCGTTCCCCGAAGCTCGCGGTCCTCAGCGCTCGTCGAACGTACGCTGGCTCGCGTCGACGAACGAGCTCGTCTTCACCGCCGGCAACCGCGTCTGGCGCGTGACGCTCCCCGCGAATTGATCTGCAACGACGCAACAGGCCGAACCCCGCGTCGAGAAGGGGCGATGACGCACACCCCTCATGACGCGCTCTTCAAGGCCACGTTCTCGGATCTGGGCAACGCCGAACGCGAGCTACGCGCCGTCCTGCCGCCGGCCCTCGTGCGGGTCATCGACTGGAGCACCCTCCGTGTGGAGCCCGGAAGCTATGTCGACGACGAGCTCAAGGAGCGTCACAGCGACCTCCTCTACTCTGCGCGCATCGGCTCGCTGGTCGTCCACATCTACGTGCTCTTCGAGCATCGCAGCGAGGGCGACGCCGACATGGTGTTCCGCCTGCTCCGCTACATGGTTCGTGTCTGGGATCGGCTGGGTGTGCCCGAGCGCGGCCGAGGTCGCGCACCGATTCTCCCCGTGGTGCTCTCGCATGGCGACGGTGGGTGGACGTCCCCGCGCCGCTTCGAGGACTCGCTCGATCTCGGCCCCGACCCAGTCCGCGAGGCGCTCCTGCCTCACGTGCCCCGCTTCGAATACCTCGTCGACGACCTCGCGCTGGAGAGTGACGCTGCGCTCGTCGCGCGCGCCGGCTCCGCGTGGGTCCACATGGTCTGGCTCCTCCTCCGTGATGGCCGCCGCGGCAGGCTGCCTCGCCTCTTGATGGCTCACCTGGATCTGCTCGAGGCAGTGCACCACGGCTGGCCAGTGGAGGTGTTCGCGCAGCTGATGAGCTACGCTGGCCACGTCGCCGAGGACGTGGAGCGAGACGATCTCGTCCGAGTGTTCGGCGCGCTCGGGTCGGGTGCGAGGGAGCAAGCCATGCGGAGCGTTGCGCAGCTGTTTCGGGAAGAGGCCCGGGCCGAAGGGCTCGCCGAGGGGCGAGCCGAAGGGCGAGCCGAGGGGCGAGTCGAGGGGCGAGTCGAGGGGCGAGTCGAGGGGCGAGTCGAGGGGCGAGTCGAGGGGCGAGTCGATGGACTTCGCGCGGCGTTGCTGACGGTGCTGCGCGCGAGATTCGGGTCGCTGCCGGCCTGGGCGCCCGAGCGCGTCGCGACCGCCACGACCGCGGAGCTCGACACATTCGTGGCACGCGCGGCGTCAGAGCCCCACCTCGACGACGTCTTTCGCGCCTGACCCGTGGTGCCGCGATGTTCGAGCGAGTGACGGTGGATCTGGGGCGCGCTCCCGAGCAGCGCTGGTACTTCATGACCGAAGCGCACGCGCGGGAGGCTCGCGCGCTCGCGGACTTCTACCTGCGTGACCTCGGCCCGCTCGAAGAGCTCGCGCCCGCGATCCTGCCGATCGCCGAGGGCCTCCTCGACGAGAGCGTGAAGCGCGAGCTCGCGGCGCTGTCGCAGAAGCTCGATGTGCCGCGAGAGCGCCTCTACCTCGCGAACCTCTACTACGACGCGTTCCGCGTGGTGCTCGGGTGCACGGGCATCGCGATCGATCGCGACGATGGCCCCATCCACGCGCGAAACCTCGACTGGTGGTCGCCCGCGCGGCTGCTCGCCACCTCGACGTGGATAGTCCGCTACGAAGGCGCGCCGGCTGGGCCCTTCGAGGTCGTGGGCTGGCCCGGATTCGTCGGCGCGTTCAGTGCGATGGCGCCGGGGCGCTTCTCGGTGAGCATGAACGCCGTCGCCGCGGTGAACGAGAAGCCGACGATCGGAGGCTCGGTGCCCATGGTCGTGCGGCGCGTGCTCGAGACCGCGCGAACCTACGACGACGCGGTGACGGAACTGTCACGTGTGCCGCTCACTGCGGACTGTCTGCTCCTCGTGACCGGCGTGCGCGGCCGTGAGCTCGTCGTGATCGAGCGGACCTCAACGCGCGCCGAGCTGCGCGCCGCGGAGAACGGCATCCTCGTCGTCACGAACGACTACCGCGCGATGCCAGGTGAGGTGTCGAAGCGCGGCGATGGAACGCTCGCGCTCACTGCGGACGGCCGCTACCAGCGCGCGCTCGCGCTCTGTCTCCAGCAAACGCCGCGCGACGCGCGGGAGGCGTTCGCCATCCTCGCGGACGCGAAGGTGCGCATGGACATGACCGTGCAGCAGATGTTCCTTCGCGCAGCGACGGGTGAGCTCGTCGCGGTCGATCCTAAGGAGCGCGCGAGCGGCTGATCGTCAGCGCGGAGGAAGGATCGCGAGCATGCGTGGCACGATCTCCTGCGGGCTGCCCGCTCCGTGGATCGAGCCCTCCATGCGCCGCTCGCTCGGCGTGCCGTCGTCGTTGGGCGAGACGAAGAGCGGGATCATGCGAGAGCGGTAGCCCGCGGCGTCGAGACGCTCGCCGTCGTGATCGCGATCGAATTCGAGGAACGTGATCGGCGGGAGCTGTGCGTCGAGCTCGCCTCGCTCGGCTGCGGCGTGGAAGTACCGGCAGGGCTCGCACCACGTCGCACCGACGTACACCATCGGGGCCCGCCCTTCGGCGCGCGCGCGCGTGACGAGCTCACGCACGAGGGCGACCACATCACCCTCACCGGCAGGCTCGAAGCGAACGCGCGCTGCACTCGCCTCGACGACCCGATCCGTCGCTGCGCCGGGCTCCCGCGTGCGAGCGCCGCGAAGGCGCGGCTCCTCACGGCATCCCGACGACGCGAGCGTCGCCATCGTCACGAAGAGCGCGAGGAACGCGACACGGCGCATCGCGCGAGACTACTACGCGTGACGCACGCTGCTCTCGCCCACGCGTCCGTGACGACGTGTGAAACGGATCGACGAGCAGGAGCGCGCGCTCTATCCCTCCTCGCATGACGGACCGCGAACACGACATCGTCCTCTTCGGCGCCACGGGCTTCACGGGACGGCTCACCGCGGGCCACCTCGCGCGCACGCACCTGGCGAGTGGCCTGCGGCTCGCGCTCGCGGGTCGCGACCGCAAGAAGCTCGAGGGCGTGCGCGACGAGCTCGCGAAGGAGACGCCTGCGGCAAAGGATCTGCCGATCCTCATCGCGGACGCGCACGATCGCGCCGCGCTCGACGCGGTCGCGAAGGCCACGAAGGTGGTCGCGACCACGGTGGGTCCGTACGCGAAGTACGGCGAGGCCCTCGTGGCGGCGTGCGCCGCTGCCGGCACGCACTACTCGGACCTCACCGGCGAGGTGACGTTCATTCGTCGCTCGATCGATCGCCACCACGCCGAGGCGCAGAAGAGCGGCGCGCGCATCGTGCACACCTGCGGCTACGACTCGATCCCTTCGGATCTCGGGACGTGGCTCGTCGCGAAGACCTACCGCGAGCGCTTCGGCGAAGCGCCCGAGACGCTCGTGCACGCAGCGGGCGAGTCGCGTGGTGGTGCGAGCGGCGGCACGGTTGCCAGCATGCTGTTCCTCTTCGAAGAGGCGAGCCGCGATCGCAACGTGCGGAAGCTCTTGGCCGACCCGTACTCGCTCGTCGACGGCAAGCGTGGAAAGGACGCGGGCGATCCGCTCGGCGTGCACTACGAGCGCGAGCTCGGGCTCTGGACAGGCCCGTTCCTCATGGCCGCGGTGAACTCGCGCGTCGTGCGACGCACCGCTTCGCTGCTCGAGAGCGAGGGCCGCGAGGGCTACGGCGGCGCGCGCTACAGCGAGGTGATGAGCACCGGCAAGGGCGCCAAGGGCGCGGTGGCCGCGACGATGCTGAGCGCGGGCCTCACGGGCGGCATGGGTGTGCTCGCGATCGGACCGCTTCGCCGGTTCGCGACGCGCTTCCTGCCCAAGCCCGGCGAAGGTCCGAGCGAAGAGATGCGGCGCACCGGCTACTTCGTGTCGCGCTTCGTCGCCTCGGGGCCGCGCGGCGTGGTGAAAGCGAAGATGCGCGGTGAGGGCGACCCCGGCTACGACGCCACCTCGCGCATGCTCGGAGAGAGCGCGATGTGTCTCGCGAAGGACGCGCTCGACTCGCCTGGTGGTGTGCGCACGCCCGCCTCGACGATGCCCGAGCCCCTGCTCGCGCGACTTCGCGCGCAGCGCTTCACGCTGGAGATCGAGGGCTGATCGGGGATGCGCGTTCGACGCGCCGACGATCGCGTGCTCGAATGGCCGTCGCATGGGTCGGCCCCACATCCCGACGCGTCGCTCTCCCGAGCGCGCGAGAGGTCCCCTGAGGACGCTCCGACGTCGGTCGGTGGGTCGCTGGCGCGTGCACCTGGTGGCGTTCGCCACCGCGCTCTCGGCGAGCGTCGTCCTGCACGGAACCGCGAGCGCGCAGGATCTGCCGCCGAGCCCCGAGCCCGCACCGACGGCGGAGACGTCGGCCGAGCAGGCGCTGTGGCTCGCGCGCCTCTGCGTGCACGAGGCCGGCTTCCACAGCCCCGACGACTGTCGCGCGATCTGGCGCGTGCTCGAGCGGGGCGCTCGTCGACATCGCACCACGCCGATTGGCTTCGCTCGCCGCTACTCACGCACGATCTTCGACACCACGCGCAGCGATCCGCGCGGATGGATCACGCGCCTCGATGCCACCGGCGAGGAGCCCGCGGGGTTTCCGACGGAGGTCGAGCACGAGGTCGACGGACGACGTCTCACCCATCGACATCCACCCTGGGCGAGCTTCCGCGAGGACTGGCTGCGCACGCTCGCCGTGTGTCAGCGCATCGTGAACGGCGAGCTCCGCGCGCGATGTCGCGCGCCCGACGACTGGGGTGGCGCGATGGACGCGGAGCGCGCGGCGAGGCTCGGCCTCATCCCGATCCCGTGCGGCACGACGCACAACACGTTCTACGCGCGCCCGCAGCGATCGCGACCCGCCGCGCGGCGCGTGCAGATCGTTCCCTGACCTTCACGCGCTCCGACGCGACAGCGTGACGGAGAGCCCACCTTCGTCGGCGCGCGCGACCTCGAGCGCGAAGTCGTGCAGCGACGCGACCCGACGCACGACGTCCATCCCGAAGCCGTGTCGCCTCGTGCGGACCGCGTCCTCCTGATCGCGCGTGCCATCGCCGCGAGCGCTCGCGAGCAGCGAACGCAGCGTCGCATCGTCGAGCGCGGCTCCGTCGTCCACGACGTGGAGGGTGATCGCGTGCTCGTCGCGAGAGAGCACGAGCGCGACGTGACCCTCGCTGCTTCCGTCGCGAGCCGCGTGATGGCGGATCGCGTTGTGCACGAGGTTGCCGAGCGCGCGCTCGAGCAGGAGATCGTCGCCCTCCATCGTGCACGGCACATCGGGCACCGCATGCTCGAGAGACAGGCCCTTCGCGCGGGCGAGAGGCTCGTGTCGCGCCGCCACACGCTCGACGACGTCGCGCAGGTCGATGGTTCGTTTCTGCACGATCGGATCGGGTCGATCGAGTCGCGCGACCACGCCGAGGTTCGCGATGAGCGTGGCCAGGTAGTGCGCCTCTCCGATCGCGCGCTCCACCGTGCGCCGCTCGACGGGACGCGATCGCGAGAGATCGTCCTCGAGCTCGGCCAGGTGACCGGTGAGCACCGTGATCGGGGTCATCAGGTCGTGCGTGGTGTGCGCGACGTACTCCGTGAGCGCGACGTCGCGCGCCGAGAGCCGCGAGGCGTCCGCTGCGATGCGATCGACCGCGTCGCGCAGGCTCCGCGCGAGCGCGCTCACCTCGTCCCCACCCGGGCGCTGGCTCGCGCGATCGAGCGCTGCCCGATCGGTGAACCCCGAGCGACCGAGCGCGCTCGAGGCTTCGGTGAGCGCGCGCAGTCGCGCGAGCGGCGTGCGCAGCGCCACCACCGCCGCGACGCTCGCGACGAGGAGCACGATCAGCGAGAG
>JAFLCL010000359.1 GCA_017303575.1 Deltaproteobacteria bacterium | reverse complement strand
AGCACCTGGGCCAGATGCGCGGCGAGCGCGTCGTCGCTCGGGGCGCTCGCCGCCGCCACGAGCCGGTAGTCGTACGCGATCGCGTCCGCGGTGCGATCGGCGTCGGCGCGCAGCGCGACGAGGTGCCGCCTGTAGAGCTCGAGACCGTCCTCGAGCTGTGCCTCGACACGCTCGTTCACGCCCACGTCGAACGCGTCGCGCAAGACGCTGTTGCCGAAGAGGAGCGCGCTCAAGAGCGGCACGAACGCGACGGCCACGAGCGCGCCGAGGATGCGCGTCTCGAAGCGCGAGAAGCGCAGGCTCGTGCGCTCGCGCGAGGGCGGCGGCGTGACCTCGCGCTCGCTCATGGCACCTCGAGCTCCTGCGAGCGGAAGCGCAGCGTGCGCTCCGCCGCGCCGATGCCGCGGTTCACGAAGAGGCTGACGAACGAGCCGAAGAACGAGTCGCTGTCGACCGAGCCACGCTGGGGGCGCGCGAGCCAACGGCGGATGCGCTGCACCGTGTCGGGCGTCAGCGGGTTGAGCTCCACGATCACCGCGAACCACGCGCGACGTCCGTGGAGCGGGGACCAATCGCTCGCGCTGCCCACCGGCATCTGCGAGGCGACCAGGCACTGCGTGACGACGTCGTCGATCGTGGCGACCGACACCGTGCGATCGCGCGACTCGCTCGCGATCTGCACGCGGAAGCTCTCCTCCCAGAGATCGTAGGCCACGCGACACGAGCGCACAGCGACGGCGACCGGCTCGGCCCGATCGGCCGTGTACGCGTAGGTGCGGAACTGGATGGTCTGCGGCAGGCCGCTCGTGAGCTTGCGTCGCGTCTCGGCGTCGATCGCGAAGTCCGCGACGCTCACGTCGAGGCGCGGCGCGCCTTCGACGAAGCGCACGCCCACGCGTCGCTCCGACAGCTCCTGTGCGTGGGCGCGCGGCGCGCTGCACGCCACCGTCGTCGCGGCGAGCGCGAGCCCGAGGGCGAGCACGTGCGGCAGCGTCCTCATCCCAACGACACGAACCCGAGCAGGGTCGAGAAGCCGATCTGGAAGACCCCGACCGACGTGTCCATGCGGATGCCGATGTCGAACGTGAGATCGATCGGCAGGAGGTCGATGCCCGAGTAGCCGCGGATGGGCTGCTGGAAGTCCGCGAGGTCGGCGAGGGTGTAGAGGCCCGCGTTCGCGTAGACCCAGAACGAGCGGAAGTCGCCGTCCAGGCGGAACAGCTGGATCTGGTACTCGACGTCGAGGCGCGCGCCGAGCTGCCCGATGCGGTGCTCGGCGATCGCGTTGCGGAAGAGGTTGAGCGGACCGCGGCGATCGAGGTTGAGCTCGAGCATGCGGCTCGGGACGAGGTCCGAGAGATCCGCCGCGTAGAAGCGATAGAAGAACGGTGTCTCGTCGAGCGCTGCGCCCGCGAACACGCCGAGGCGAAGCGTGTGATCCCAGCCCGGCAGCGGCACCCAGTGACGCGCGAGGCCCTCGGCGCGGAAGAAGTCGTAGTCGGAGCCGAAGAGGCGGCTCGCGAGGTTCACGCGCAGGTAGACGAAGCTGCCGCTGCGAGTGAGCGCTGCGTTGTCGCGCTCGTCGAACACGAGGCTCAGGTCGAACATGGAGACGGCGCTGATGCCGTCCTGCACGAGGAAGTCGATCGGCACGACGTCGAGGCCGCGCAGCTCGCTCGCGGCGTCGGGCCGCGAGAGCACCGACACGAGCTCGAGCTGATACGCCACGCGCAGGCGCACCTCGGGCGAGAGCGCGAGGCCCGTCCCGATCGCGCCGCCGCCGCGCAGGTAGTTCACGACGGCCGCGCGGGCGGCCTCGCACGGCATGGGCTCACCATCGGGGCACCGGAGCGGCGTCACGAGCACGTCGTCGTCGCCGTAGTACTCGCGACCGTGGACGAAGAAGCCCATGCCGCCGAGCGCGAGCGGTGAGCCGAAGGCCGCCGGATCTTCGAAGCGCAGGCGGGCGCCCTGGTGCGGCTCCGAGAGCAGCAACGTGCCGGAGAACGAGTCGCCCGTGCCGAGGAGGTTCGCGTCCGAGACGCTCACGCCCGCGTAGGGGACGATCGGCGTGTCGGCGCGGGCGTAGGTGGCCGCGAGCCCTTCGGAGAAGCCGAGGACGAGGTTGTCGACCTGGAACGTGGTGCGCTCGGTGACCTCGATGCGCAGCACGACGCGTCCGCGCGCGCTTCCGCGCTCGAGCGAGAGGCGCACGTCGGAGAAGAAGCCCGTCCCGAGCAGCGTGTAGCGGGTCTGCTCGAGGCGTTCGTCGTCGACGTCGAGCGGCTCGCCCTCACGCACCGCGACGTCGCGCAGGATCACGTGCTCGGCGGTCTGCCGGTTGCCCACGACGCGGATGGCCTCGAGCCGGTAGACGATCGCTGTGCCTTCTTCTTCGGCGGCGGAGTCGGTGTCGGAGTCGGTGTTGGCGTCGAGACCGACATCCGGATCCGGGTCCGGGTCCGGATCCGGGTCCGGGTCCGGGTCCGGGTCCGAGTCGGATGTCTGGTCACCCTCCGGCTCGAGCGTCGTCTCGTCCGGCTGCGGCGCGTCGGCGAGCGCGAGGCTCGAGCACGTCATCAGCGACACGAGGCAGAACAGCGCAGCGCTACGACGCAGCGTCGTCATGCTCAGCCGCGCACGAGGAACCACGCGAGGATCGCGACGCCGACGAGGAACGCGACGAGCAGCGCGATCGTGGCCTGGCTGTCGGCGGGCGGCTCGGCAGCACGATCCGCGGCCTCGGTGCGCACGACGATCGGCGTCTCTGCGGACGCGCGACGCGGTGGCTTGGACGGCTCGGCAGGCGTGGGCGGCTCGGCCTCCGCGTCCTTCTCCGAAGCGCTCGCGTCCTTGTCCGAAGCCTTCGCGTCCGCGTCCGAAGCCTTCGTGTCCGCGCCCGAGGCCTTCGTGGCGCTGTCGCTGGCCTTCGCGCTCGGCGGCTCGTCCGCCGGCTTCGGCGACACGGCCGGCTTCACCGGCAGGGCTTTGGGAGGCTCGATCGGACGCGGCGCCTTGGGGACCTCGACGCGCGCGGCGGCCGGGATCTCGTTCTCGACCGAGGGCTCGCCGCCGATCCACACGATGCGGACCGTCGGGTCCTTCTGTCGCGCGGGTCGCGCGATTGGACGCACCGACGGTCGTGCCTTGGGCGGCGGCGGCGCGCTCCTCACGCTGGCGCGCGCCTTCTCGCGCACCGACACGACCTCGG
Organism: Deltaproteobacteria bacterium; assembly: GCA_017303575.1. GTDB lineage: Bacteria > Myxococcota_A > Polyangia > Polyangiales > Sandaracinaceae > JAFLCL01. The sequence goes on along the minus strand of JAFLCL010000359.1, from coordinate 4,116 downwards.
TGAGCGCCATCTCGATCACGCGGAGGAAGTTGCGCCCCGTGTCCTCGCGCCCCGACGCATCGACCTTGGCGTAGCGGCTCGTGGCGCCTCCATCGCCGACGATCGGCGTCGCAGCCGGTGTCGGTCGCGCGTAGCGCACCGTGGGCTCGCGATCGGCGGGATCCTCTGGCGGTGCCGCGCTCGGAGCGCCTGGGCGAACGCTCATCGCGGGCGGCAGGCGCGAGCGTACGTCTTCCTCGGTGCGCGCGGCGATGCGGAAGCTGCCCTGATCCCAGGCGAAGACCTGATCGAGATCGGCCTCTTCGCGTCCGTCGAGGCGGATGCCGAGCATCTCGCCGGCCTCGTAGATCACCTCGACCACGCGCCCTTCGTTGCGCATCTCGAGCACACCGGTGAGCCCCGCCTGCTCGCAGTAGCCCATCAAGTCTGCCGGCACGTGCACCGCGAGCGAGCCGCGTCGCTCGTGATCGTTGCCCTGCGAGACGGCGAGCGGCGGCAAGACGGCATGCACGGCGTAGATGCCGCCGCGCGCCTGGAGCAGGGCCTCGACAGGATCGGCGCCGCTCGGCAGCGCGTCTTGATCCATCGCGATCTGACCGGCGACGAGCTCGACCTCGCCCGACTCGCCCCCGACGAGGAAGCGGATCTTGCCAGTGATGCGGCGCACCTCGATGTCGCGCAGGATCTCCAGCACACCCCCAGACGGGATGTCACCGGAGAGCACGGGCTCGGTCGCCATCGGTCGCATTCCCGCAAACGCACCCTCGGGTGTCAAGGCTCTCGACGTTGCGAGGTGAGCAGATCGTGCGAGAAGGGCGCGATGTCCCTCCGACGAATCGGGCTCGTCTCGGCCTTGCTCGTGGCGAGCGGTTGCGGTGGCGCGACCCAGGGTGACACCCGCACGACGCCCGCCGACGACCCGTGCGTCGAGCACGTGCGCGCGCGCGACGAGGCGAGCGCGGCGCTCGGGCGCTGTCGCGAGACGGTGCCGGCGTGGCGTCACGAGGCCGTCTACGGAACGGCACGCGACGCGGTGCGCAGCCTCGCGGCCATCAGCGGACCGGTGCCGCCCGCCGATGCGCAGCGCGCGGCCGATGCCGTGTGGGAGCTGCTCGACGCCGTGTCCCCCGAGATGACGAGCCACGTCGCGCTCGATCGCGCGGAGAACGCGGCGGAGGCGCTGCTCCGTGATCGCGAGGGCGATGCAGCGCGTGCGGCGGTGACGGAAGCGGAGCTCTCGCTGACGGAGCTGCGCGCGATCTTGGCGCCCGAGCCAGCCGACGATCCGTGCGCGGCCGACGCGGCGCGCGTGGAAGAGACGACGGCGGCGGCGAGCAGCTGCACCTGAGCGTCTCACGCGCGGCAACCCTCAGCGTGCGTCGAGCACGCAGACCGAGCCTACGGCGCAGGGTTGCCAGCGCAGCTCGATGCGGCGGCCGCTCTGCTCGTCGATGATCGTCAGATCGGCGGCGCTGCCGTTCTGGATGCGCAGCGCGCCGGGCACCGAGCCGAGCACACCGAAGCCCTCGTTCGAGTAGGCGGTGCCCTGACCGTCGTAGCGCACGTAGAGGATCGTCGAGGGCAGCCGCGAGGCTGCGAGGTCGATGCGCTCGACGTGATCATCTGCGCGCGTGAGCTCGGCGATGCGCTCGGCGCGGAGGATGCGCGGCTCGTAGCCGGGGGCGATCGCGAGGATCGGCTGACCGACGATCTCGTGCGGATCGAGATCGACCGGTGCGGGCCCGAGCGACGTCGGTCCGAGGTAGAGCTCGAGGCCCGGCGTGCTCGACTCGATGCGGAGCGCGCCGCGCTGCGGCTGGCTCGCGAGGTGCCACCCGGTGACGGTCAGACCGACGACGCCGATGGCTGCGAGGCCGAGCGAGATCGACAGGACGAGCAGCGCCGTCCAGAGCCCGCGTCGCGAGCTCGTGCGGGCGCTGGGTGTGCTCGCGCGCTGCTTCGAAGGCGCGACGTGGCTCGCGACGGGCACTCCCTGCTGAGGCGGGGGCACGACCGACGGCGGGCGTGCAGGCTCGACGGACGGACGTGGAAGCGTCGCCGGTGCGGCCGTCATCACCGGCGGCGCGAGCGACCCGCGCGGCAGCGCGCCCACGAGCCCGACGAGCGAGGGATCGGCGATCGGGCCCGTGATGCGACCGGGCTCGAGGCTCACGCTCGCGGGCACCGCAGGCGGGCGCTCGGAGTCCGCGTGACGCGCCATCGCGACAGTCGCGGGCGTCACCGGCATCATCGACGCACGCTCCTCGGCCGAGGGCTGCACCGCCGGCAGATCGGGCTCCGGCATGCCCCAGCCCTTCTCGGGGAAGAGCCACGCGAGCATGCGCGCGAGCTGCTGTCGGTCGTAGCCCGCCGCACGCTCGTGCAGCATCTCGCGCAGCTCCGAGCTGAGCTGCTGCGCGGAGGGCATGCGCGCTTCGCGATCGATCGCCAGGCACTGCATGATCAGCCGATCGAGGTGGCCGGGCAGCCCATCGCGGTAGCGCGAGGGAGGCTCGAAGCCGCCGTGCTGCAGGAGCTGCGTGGCCTGCGCCGCGTCGTCGGGCGGGATGAGCGAGCGCAGCGTGAGCATCTCCCACATCGTCACGCCCATCGCGAAGAGATCCGCGCGGCCGTCGATGTCTTTTCCATCGGCCTGCTCGGGCGCCATGTAGCTGAGCTTGCCGATCGTGATGCCGCTCGCGGTCTTGAGGACGTTGTCCGCCGCCTTCACGAGGCCGAAGTCCGAGACCTTCACCGCGCCCTCGTTCGAGATCAGCACGTTCTGCGGCGACATGTCGCGGTGCACGATGCCGAGCGGCGTCCCGTCGTCGCCGCGCTTCCTGTGCGCGTGGTCGAGACCGTTGGCGACCTCGGCCGAGATGAACAGCATCGCCGAGACGTCGAGCTTCTCGCCGCGGGCGAGGAGGCGCTGCATCACCTGCGAGAGGCTCACGCCCTCGATCAGCTCGAGCGCGAGGTAGGGCTCGGGATCGATGCCGAAGTCGAGCACCTGCACGAGGTTCGGGTGATCGAGCCGCGCGTTGGTGCGCGCCTCCGCGGCGAAGCGCTCGAGCAGCGACGCGTCGCGTCGGTACTGCGGCAGGATGCGCTTGATCGCGACGCGCTTCTTGAAGCCCGCCTCCCCCAGCCGCTCACCGCGGTACACGACGGCCATGCCGCCCTGTCCGAGCTTCTCGTGCAGTGTGTACGCGCCGAAGCGTTCGCTCATCGCATCACGCCCATCGCGTCACGGCAGCGTGTACACGTACGTGCCGGGCGCCGTGCCTGCTTGGTGCGTGCGGAGGCCGAGGCAGCGCGCGAAGCGCTGCTGTCCGACCGTGTCGCGGGGCGTGACGAGGATGGAGCTCGCGCGCACGTCGATCGTGTAGCGAGCGCGCGGAGGTGTGGGCTCGCCCTCGAAGGTGCCGCGCCAGCACGCGTCGATCACGCGTGTGCGGTACTGCTGGTGATCGGCTGCGCTCGCGCGGCTCGCTCCGCCGAGCGCCGCGACGATCGGCCGACCTCGCCCTCTGCCGTGCGCGCGTGCTCGACGCGGCCGCGCACCGTCGGTCGCCTCGTCGGCGTCGTCGGTCTCGGAGTCGTCGGTGGTCTCTTCGTCCTCCGCGTCCTCGTCGTCGTCCTCCTCCGTGGCGTCCTCGTTGTCCGTTTCCTCGTCCGTCTGCTCGGAATCACCTTCTTCGTCAGTGTCCTCGTCGTGCTCGGTGTCCGAGCCCGTGTCCGTTTCCTCGTCCGTCGTGATCGGCGCCATCGCGTTGGGTGGCGTCGGGGCCGGAGGCGTCGTGCTCGGGGGACCCTCGCCCGCGCGGACGTGCACGCCGTCGGGCCCGAGGTCCACCGTGGCGCCCGTCTCCGGATCGACGAAGTGCCCCTCGAGGCCCGAGACCACCTGCTCGGTGCCGCGCACCACCTGGTAGCCGATGCCGATCGCGCAGGCCGCGCCGAGCCCGAGCGCTCCGAGCAGGACCCACGGCCAGATCGCGCGGCGTCGCGCCATCTGCATCGTCGGCGCGGGTGGCGGACCGACGCGCGCCGGTGCAGGCCCCGACGACCAGGCCGCGGGAGGTGACGCCGAGGCGACCGGCGGGGCCGACGCAG
>JAFLCL010000358.1 GCA_017303575.1 Deltaproteobacteria bacterium | reverse complement strand
CGCGCGCGAGCGGCGCCATCATGCCGACGCCGGCGACCGCCGCAGCACCACGCGCGAGCGCGCGCCGTGAGAGGCGAGGAGAGATCGAGGCACGTCGTTCGCGCGTCATGGTCGTCTCCTTCAGTAGGTGAGGAAATCGAGGTGGGTCGCGAGCGCGACGCAGACGGTCTCCCACCGCGAGGCCTCGAGCTCCGCGGGCGGTGGCGATCCCGGCAGATCGCTCTCGAGGATCGCGAGGAAGGGCGCGAGCCGCGCGTCGGCGTCGTCGGTGATGTCGAAGCCGTGGAAGCGCAGCATCAAGCGACGCAGGTTCGCGCGACGCAGCGCGACGTCGGGCGCGGCCATGTCGAGCGCGCCGAGGATCGGCCGCTGCCCCGCGCGCGTCAGCGTGACCTCGAGATCGATCGCGCTGCCGCACGAGACGCGCGCGCCCTCGTCCGCGAACCGCAAGAACGCGGGCGAGAGCTGCTCGCCCTCGACGAGCGTCTGGTAGAGGTCGGGACGACCGAGCGTCGCCGCGCGGCTCTCGTAGCTCGGCCACGGCTGTCCCGTGACGACGAGCAACGACGCCGCGAGCTGGTCCGCCGTCAGTCGTCGGACGTAGCGCCCCGGAGGCAACGAGGGACCAGCGTCGAGGTCCGCGTCCTCGTCGCCGAACGACGCATCACGACCCGCGTCGTCGTCGGTCAGCGTGCCCGCATCGATCTCGTCGATCGGCGGATCGCCGCCACCGCATCCGATCGCGAGCGCGCTCGCGACGATCACCGCGAGCGCAGTCCCAGAGGTCCCTCGTGCCATGCGCCGAGCGTCGCGCGTCGCCCAGAAACGCGACAGGCCCCCTGGCCCCGTTTCAGAGGGTTTCAGGAGGCCTGGGGCGTCGGTCGCAGAAACTCAAAAGGCAGAGTCGAGCGACACTTCGCCGGTCACGCCGATCTGGTACGCGGAGACGCGGCGCTCGAAGAAGTTCGCGAGCTCCTGCACGTCCTGCTGCTCCATGAACCCGAACGGGTTCTTCGCGTGGTAGCGGACCGGAAGCCCCAGCTGGATGAAGCGCTGGTCGGCGACGAACTCGAGGTACGTGCGCATGTCGCGCACGGAGAGCCCGGCGACGCCGCCCGAGAGAAGGTCCTCGGCGAACAACGTCTCGCAGGCGACGGCCTCGTCGATCATCTGGCCGATACGCTCCGCGAGGCTCGCGTCGAAGAGATCGGGCTCTTCCTCACGGGCGACCTTCACGACCTCGAACGCGAACGCCATGTGCGCGCTCTCGTCGCGGAACACCCAGTTGGTCCCGCCCGCCAGGCCGTGCAGGAGGCCGCGCGAGCGCAGGAAGTACACGTACGCGAACGCGCCGAAGAAGAAGAGGCCCTCGATGCAGCTCGCGAAGCACACGAGGTTGAGGAGGAACTTCCTGCGCTGCTCCTTCGTGTGCAGCGGCCCCAGCTCGCGCGCGGAGTCCAGCCACTTCATCGCGAACTGCGCCTTGGCGCGGATCGAGGGGATGTTCTCGACGGCAGCGAACGCCTTCGCGCGCTCGTCCGGATCGGGCACGTAGGTGTCGAGCAGCGTCAGATAGAACTGCACGTGAAGCGCCTCTTCGTAGAGCTGGCGCGACAGGTACATGCGCGCCTCGGGCGCGTTCACGTGCTCGTAGAGGTTGAGCACGAGGTTGTTGGCGACGATGGAGTCACCGGTCGCGAAGAACGCGACGAGGCGCTGGATGAGGTGCCGATCGGCGTCGCTCATCTTGGTCTGGAGGTCCGCGGTGTCGGTCCCGAAGTCGACCTCTTCGACGGTCCACGTGTTGCGGATCGCCGCGCGGTACATCTCGTAGAACTGCGGATACCGCATGGGGCGCAGGGTCAGATCGAGTCCGGGATCGAGCAGCATCACAACCAACCTTCCAACACGAACAGGCACCCTCCCCCTGCGGGGGAGGGCGGGGTGGGGCTCAGCGAGACCGTGCCCGAATCAGCTCACTGACAGGCTTCGCAGCTCTCCGGATTCTCGAGCGAGCACGACACCGCCGCGAGCGCCTGAGCGGTCGTCACGCGCGGGTCGGTGGGCGCCGCGCTGCCACCTTCTTCCGGGGGGATCGAGTGGCGCGGCGCGTCGTCGGTCGCGCTCGCCGCGTCCATCGTCTTGGCCTTGAGCGCGTTCGCAGCGCCCACCGCCATGATGGGCTTCTTGAACGCCACTCCCCCGTGAGCGGGCGCCGCCGAGACCGCGGGCGTCCCCGACGCCTTGGCGTGGGTGCTGCCATCGGAGCCCGCGACCGACGTCTTGGCGATGCGCGTCGCAGGACGCGAGCGCAGGTAGTACGTGGTCTTGAGGCCCTTCTTCCACGCGTAGAAGTACATCGAGCTGAGCTGCCCGATGTTCGGGCTCTCGATGAAGAGGTTCAGCGACTGGCTCTGATCGAGGTACGCGCCGCGATCGGCCGCCATGTCGATGAGCGAGCGCATCGGGATCTCCCACGCAGTGCGGTACACGTGGCGCACCTCTTCGGGGATCTCCTCGACGCCCTGCACCGAGCCCTCGGCGACCTTGATGCGGTTGCGCATCGACTCGGTCCAGAGGCCGCGCTCCTGCAGCTCCGTCACGAGGTAGCGGTTGATCTGGAGGAAGTCGCCCGAGAGCGTCTCGCGCTTGAAGAGGTTCGAGACCTGCGGCTCGATGCACTCGTAGCAGCCCGCGATCGACGCGATGGTCGCCGTGGGCGCGATCGCCACGAGCAGCGAGTTGCGCAGGCCGGTCGCCTTCACGCGGGCACGGAGCGCGTCCCAGCGCTGACGATCCGAGGGCGTCACGCCCCACGCGTCGAACTGCAGCTCGCCCTGCGCCGCGCGCGTCTCGGGGAACGAGCGGTGCGGTCCGCGCTCGGCGGCGATGTCGCACGAGGTGCTGAGCGCCCAGTAGTAGATCTCTTCCGAGATGCGCTCCGACAGACGCCGCGCCGGCTCGCTGTCGAACGCGAGGCGCAGCTGGAAGAAGACGTCCTGGAGGCCCATGAGGCCCAGGCCCACCGGGCGCCAGCGCGCGTTCGAGACCGCTGCCTCGGGCGTCGGGTAGAAGTTCAGATCGATCACGCGATCGAGCTGACGCACCGCGGTGCGCACGGTGCGACCGAGCTTCTCCCAGTCGAAGCGTGAGAGCGCGTCGGCCGTGTCGATCGCGGCGCCCGGCTCGCGGAGGTGACGCGAGAGGTTGATCGAGCCGAGGTTGCAGACGGCCGTCTCACCCTGCGACGTGATCTCGAGGATCTCGGTGCAGAGGTTCGAGAGGTGGACGACGTTCTCCTTCTTCGCCGTCTGGTTGCACGCGCGGTTGCTCTTGTCCTTGAAGGTCATCCAGCCGTTTCCGGTCTGGGCGAGCGTTCGCATCATGCGGCCGTAGAGCTCACGCGCCTTCACGGTGCGGTGCGCGAGGCCTTCGCTCTCGGCCTTCGCGTACGCGGCGTCGAAGTCGTCGCCCCAGAGATCCGTGAGGTGCGGGACGCGCTTCGGATCGAAGAGCGACCAGTCACCGTCGGCCTCGACGCGCTTCATGAAGAGGTCGGGGACCCAGTTCGCGAGGTTGAGGTTGTGGGTGCGGCGCGCTTCGTCGCCGGTGTTGTCGCGCAGCTCGAGGAACTCCTCGATGTCGGCGTGCCACGTCTCGAGATAGACGCAGGCGGCGCCCTTGCGCTTGCCGCCCTGGTTCACCGCCGCGACGGAGCTGTCGAGCGTGCGGAGCCACGGGACGATGCCGTTGCTCTGACCGTTCGTGCTCTTGATGAGCGAGCCGCGCGAGCGCACGCGGTGGTAGGCGAGGCCGATGCCGCCCGAGAACTTCGAGAGCATCGCGACGTCCGCGTAGCGCTTGTAGATCGCGCCCAGATCGTCCTCGGGGGAGTCGAGGAGGAAGCAGCTCGAGAGCTGCTCGTGGCGCGTGCCCGAGTTGAACAGCGTGGGTGAGCTCGGCAGGTACTCGAGCGTCGAGAAGAGGCGGTACATGTCGATCGCTTCGCCGACGTTCTCGGAGAGGGCGCACGCGATGCGGAGGAAGAAGTACTGCGGCGTCTCGAGGACGTCGCGGCGCTCCGGGTGCTTCACGAGGTAGCGGTCGTAGAGCGTGCGGAGGCCGAAGTACTCGAAGAGGCGCGTGCGCGACTCCTCGACGGCGTCGTTCAGCTTGCGCGCGTTGTCCGAGACGAACTTCGCGACGCGCTCGCCGATCATGCCGACTTCCTTGCCGCGCGCGATCGACTGCGAGAACGACATGATGTCCTGGTTGCGGACTTCCTTGTCGATGAAGGTCGAGAGCAGGCGCGCCGCGAGCTTGCCGTACTCGGGCTCCTCGGTGACGAGCGAGGCCGCTGTCTGGATGGAGAGCTGGTCGAGCTCGCGTGTGGTCGCGCCGTCGTAGAGGCCGCTCACCGTGCGGGTCGCCACGCGCATCGCGTCGACTCGCGCGAGCCCCTCGGACGGGCGCTGGATCGACTGAACGATCTTGTTGAGGTCGACAGGCTCGAGCGAGCCGTTGCGCTTGCGCACCTGCATGCGCGTTCCCGTCGAACCGACAGGACGCTCTTCTCGACGCTCACCCGTCCGCGCGCTCTCCATCTCCATGCTCTCCGCTCCTGCCTGCTTGTGGCTCTGCCTCGCCTCCGTCGATGGCTGCACACCGCCGAGGAGAGGACACGGCCCGCCCTTCCGAGCAGTCGCCGTGATGCGGCGGACCGTCGGTCGCGAGCCCCTGGTTGGTCGATCGAAGCGAACGCCCTTGTTTCCCCGTCTGGAGGGTCTCCACGCCCGGAGACATCTCCACGCACGCCTCCCACGGCGGCCACAGTGGCGCCTCGGGAGGACGGACGAAGAAGCCCGCCACGTCGGTCGCTTCGGCAGCCGACGAGCAGGGAGCCACTAGATATGGTGGAGGCCAGTCAGTGTCAACACCAAGGTGTCGTGGAGGTGCCAGATTTTCAGCATCGCTCGGAAACACTGGAGAAAGACCTCGGGGACGCCTCGACGAGGGTCGCCGCGGACGGATCCGTCGGGCCCTCCGCCGCGCGTTCCGACCTCGCGACGACGCTCCCCGCGAACACTGCGCGCGCGTGCATGCTCAGGCGATGGAGCCGTTCAAGAACCTCGTCGCGGAGCCCGTCGTGCGAGGCCTCGGTGCTGCCATCGCCGCGAGCGCGCGCGCGCGTGGAGCACGCTTCTCGCGGGGACGCTTCGAGGCCGATGCCCTGCACGATCTGGAGGGCCTCGAGCTGATCGCGCGGGGCGCGCACGTGGGACGGGCGCTCCGGGCTCAGCTGCCATCGGAGGTGCCCGACGCGCTCGCGGTCGTCATCGACGCCCTCGATCGTGGTCAGCTGTCGGGCTTCGGCTGGCTGCCGATCTCGGCGCTGATCGAGTCCATCGGCGACGGCGCCCGCGCCGACCCCAGCACGCTCGACGATCAGGGCTTCGAGGCCTGTCTCCTCGCTTGTCGCGCGCTCACGCAGCGCTTCACGGCGGAGTGGTGCGTGCGCCCGTTCCTCCAGCTCCGCGAGAAGGACACGCTCGCGCGACTGACCGAGTGGACGCGCGATCCGAGCGAGCACGTGCGGCGCCTCTGCTCGGAGGGCACACGCACGCGTCTACCGTGGGGCCGCAGGCTCGACGTCTTCATCGCGAAGCCGGCGCCGGTGCTCGCGCTGATCGAGCGCCTGAAGGACGACGAGAGCGAGTACGTGCGACGCAGCGTGGCCAACAGCCTCAACGATCTGTCGAAGGACCACCCCGATCGCGTGATCGAGGTGTGCGCCCGCTGGTGGAAGGACGGCGACGCAGCGCGACGCAAGCTCGTGAAGCACGCGCTCCGCACCCTCGTGAAGAAGGGCGATCCACGCGCGCTCGGCATCCTCGGCGCCGACGTCGAGCACGCGCACGCGCACGTCAGCGTCACCGGCTCCGTCGCGCCGAAGCGCGTTGCGATCGGGGGCAGCGCGCGCGTCTCGATCAGCGCGCACAACGCGGACGCGAAGGACGCACGCGTTGTGATCGACCTCGTGGTCCACTACGTGAAGAAGCGGACGAAGACGAGCGGCAAGACCTCGGCGAAGGTCTTCAAGGGCAAGACGATCACGATCGGTGGCGGAGAGAGCGTCTCGTTCGAGCGCACGCTCGCCTTCGCAGACGTGTCGATCCGCAAGCACGAGCCCGGCGCGCACGCGATCGAGGCGAAGGTGAACGGCAAGCTCGTCCCCCTCGGCAGCGTCAAGCTCACGCGTTGATCCGCCGGGCGCCCTGCGGCGAGCTCACCGGATCGCGAGGAGCGTGATCTCGTCGCGGTCGTGGTAGAGCTGGCGCGTTCGCACGCGGGACCAGCCGCCGCCGTGCACGATGGCGCGGAGCTCGTCCACGATCTTGTGCTTCTGCTTCATCGGCAGCTTGAGGTTCGCGACGCAGATCCGCGCCCATCGCCGACGGCCCCACTTCGCGAGCAGCTGCGCGGCCTCGAGCGGACGCCACGCCATGTCGCAGAAGAGCCAGTCCACGGGCTCGTCGGGCTCGAAGGTGAACGCGCTCTTCTTCTCGTGCCGCATGCCGCGGTGCTTCGCGACGTCGGGCCGGAGCTCGGCGGGATCGACGGCGATCACGCGCGCGCGACGCTCGAGCAAGGCCCACGACCAGCCGCCAGGCGCGGCGCCCAGATCGACGCACACCTCGCCCGGACCGGGCGCGATGCCGAGCCACGCGAGCGCCTCCTCGACCTTGCGCGAGGCGCGCGAGGGGCTGTCCCGCTCGATGCGCATGCGCGCACGTCCTCCCGGAAAGGGAGAGACCGCGTCGCGCATGGGCAGCGCGCCGATGGAGAACGAGCCATCGCCGCGCGAGACGACCGAGACGAGCGCGCCATCGCCCGACGCGCGCGCATCGCTGGACACGTGACGGGACGCCATCGGCCCGAGCGACTCGAGCACACGCGCCTCGAGCGCAGCGCACGCGGGCATGCGTCGGTTGCCCGCGTCGGTGTCGGGCGCCCACACCTGCAGGGTGAAGGAGGGCGAGGCCTGGGCGAGCTCGCTCACCGCCGAGGCGATGGCCGCGGCGTCCTCGCTCGGAACGCTCTTCGTCAGCGGTAGGCCCTGACGGGCGAAGGTCACGTCGATCGTGCCGTCGACGAACGTGGGCGCGCCTCGGCTCTCGACGAGGCCGGCCTCGACCACACGCACCTTCGCATCGCCGCCGAGCGCGCCGCGGAGCTCGTCCACGAGGTCGCTCGTCGCGTCCTCACGACAGGTCCACAGCCACGCCCCGCTGCGGGCCGTGCCTCGCGGGATCGGCACACGCGGCGAGGTGTGCGCGCCCTCGGACGT
>JAFLCL010000357.1 GCA_017303575.1 Deltaproteobacteria bacterium | reverse complement strand
GTGCACGCGCGAGCTGGGAAATCCCATTCGGGTCAACGTTCCCTGCGCACCGAACGACCGAATGGGCGCGTGCGACATCGGGACGCACGTCCTCTACAGCTACTGGGTCCCCGATGCGAGCGCGGATGCCTATCGCCGTCTCTGCGGAACGACGTCGGGTCGCTTCCTCGCGGGCGGTGGCATGGGCGAGCCGGGCGCCGATTCGGTTCATCCCGAGGCGAATGCCACGATCACCGTCGGCCAGGTGGTGCTCTATCTGTGCTCCGACCGCTGCACCGCGACCTACATCGCGCGCGTGGTGGACGTGCTCCCGGATGGTCGGGTGACGGTGGAGTACCGAGGTGACCGCGAGACCGTCGCGCGCGATCACCTCTGGGTGGGCAGCTTCACGCCGGTGCCCGATGGCCTCGGCAACAGCGAAGCGGACGACTTCCCCACGATCACGGAGACACCTCTGCCCGTGGGCACGGAGGTCTGGGCGAAGGACACCTGGTGGTACCGAGGTCGTGTGGCCGAGGACACCGGCGGCGCGCGCCTCGGCGTCGACCTCTACGGCTTCGTGGGAGAGCCCCAGCAGTTCACCCGCCGCAACGTCCGCCTCCACCGCTGAGAAGAAGACTGATCGCCGTCGGCTTCCAGGAAGTAGTCGGCGATGCACAGCATCCCCTCAGACGGCCACGACTCGTGGAAGAAGGCCCTCTGGTCGACGCGGAAATCGCCTCCGAACAGAACGAATCCCCGCGCGCATGCGTTTCGATCGTCCCATCACCGCTCGACTGGCGGCGCACGGGGGCCGTACGCTCGTCTCGATGAGCGAGCCCAGCGATACACATCCCGAGGCCGCACGCGTGCAGCTCGAGCTGTTGCGCAAGGCGGGGACGCGCGGGCGGCTCGCGCTCACGCTGCGGCTCTCGAACGCGATGATCACCGCGTCGCGCCGGGCGATCCGCAAGCGCCACCCCGAGCTGAGTGAAGAGGAGGTGCGCCTCCTCTGGGCCGAGCTGCACTACGGAAAAGAGCTCGCCGACCGCGTGCGGGCGCACCTCGCGAAGCGCGCACGATGAACGACATCGAGCTTGCGCTGGGGCCCGTTGCGCGTGTGCTCGACGCGTTGAGCGTGCCCTTTCGAGTCGGCGGTTCGGTGGCCAGCTCGGCGCTCGGTGTCGCGCGGACCACGCTCGACGTCGACATCGTCGCAGACCTCGCCGAAGAGCACGCGTCGGCGCTCGTGTCGGAGCTCGGCGACGCGTACTACGTCGACGCAGACATGATCCGTGAGGCCGTACGTCGGCGTGAGGCGTTCAACATCATCCACCTCGCGACGATGATGAAGATCGACGTCTTCGTACGGCGCACGCGGCCCTTCGATCGACAGGCGTTCGATCGTTTCGTCATGGAGCCACTCGGCGAGGACGAGTCACGTCGATTCCCAGTCTCCACAGCGGAAGACATCATCCTCCACAAGCTCGAGTGGTTCCGCCTCGGTGGTGGTGCGTCGAAGCGGCAGTGGGAGGACGTGCTCGGCGTCATGCGCTTGCAGGGAGACTTGCTCGATCGCGCCTACCTCGAGCGCTGGGCCGCCGAGCTGCGTGTGGACGATCTCCTGCGCTCGGCGTTCGAGGAAGCGGCTTCGTCGAGATAGTCGTCAGCGGTGGGCGTGCCGTGTGTCTGTGGCGCCCGGAGGCATCGCATGCCGACTCGCTACTCACACGTCGTCCTGATCTGGCCGATTGCGCTGCCCGGTACCGGCGATCTGCGCGCGGAGATCGATGCGGCGGCCGACGGCGTGGAGCTCGTGCGCGAGGACGACGGTGTGCTCGTCATCTCTGGGGACGCGGACGCGCTGCGCATCGCGCGACCCGCGATCGAGTCGGCGGACGCGATCGACGGCGAGAGCGTTCGGCGCTCGCACACGGGTGCGGAAGGGGTCCTGCTCGAGCTCGAGCGAGAGCGTCGTCGTGCTCTATCGGCCCGTCGGCGACGTCGAGCTCGGTCTCGTCGCGGCGAGCGCATGGAGCGCGTTTCCGCCCCGGCTGCCGGAGCAGCCGATCTTCTACCCGGTGACCAACGTCACGTATGCGCGCGAGATCGCCGAGCGCTGGAACGCTTCGGAGGGCCGCGGTGTCCACGTGCTTCGCTTCCGTGCTCGTGAGGTCGACCTGTCGCGCTGGCTGCCCGTGCGCTGTGTGGGCGCCGCGCACCACACCGAGCTGTGGGTCCCGGCGGCCGAGCTCGAGGCCTTCAACGCCGCGATCGTGGGCCCGATCGAGGAAGTGGACCTCGGGTCGGTCGTACCTCGTCGAGGGTGTTGACCTCGAAATGACCGGCGGGTCAGTCTGCGGGCATGGCGACGGCAATCAGGCTCCCGGTCATCGGTACGGACACGCAGCAGGGCAAGCTCGACGCGATCGAGCGTGAGCTCGCGGCGCTCGACACCGAGCAGGCGCAGCTGTTCTCGACCGATCCACGCGGCAAGAACCACTGGGTCGATCGCATGACGAACCCGTCGGTGAAGAAGCGCGAGCGCGACTCCATCGAGATCCTCAACACCGGCCTCACGCCCGCGCAGGACTACTTCGTCGAGGGCGCGCTCTCGGGCCTCGGCTACAAGATGCGCTGGATCGGCACCGCCAATCAGACCGCGCTCCAGGTGGGCAAGGAGTTCGGCAACCGCGGGCAGTGCAATCCCACGCACTTCACCGTCGGTAACCTCGTGCAGGAGCTCATTCGTCTGCGTGACGTCGAGGGCATCCCCGCCGAGAAGGTCATCAGCGACTACGTCTTCCTCACGGCGGGCGCGTGTGGCCCGTGCCGCTTCGGCATGTACGTGACCGAGTACCGCAAGGCCCTGCGCGACGCGGGCTTCGACGGCTTCCGCGTGATGCTCTTCCAGCAGCAGGGCGGCCTCTCGCAGGTCACCGGCGACGACATCGGCCTCGTCTTCGATCTCGACTTCTTCCTCGCCGTGGCGCGCTCGCTCATCGCGGGCGACGTGCTCAACGCGATCGGCTGGCGCATCCGCCCCTACGAGCTCGAGAAGGGCGCGACCGATCGCGCGATGGTCGAGGCCAAGCGCGTGATCTACGAGGCGCTCAAGGATCACGAGGGCCAGCCGTGGACGAAGTACGTGCGCGCGCTGCGTCAGGCGAGCGCGATCTTCGAGGGCGTGAAGATCGACCCGCTGCGCTCGCGCGCGAAGGTCTCGGTGATCGGCGAGTTCTGGGCGCTCCACACCGAGGGCGACGGCAACTACGACCTCAAGACCTTCCTCGAGACCGAGGGTGGTGAGTGCATCGTGCAGCCGGTGCTCGCGACCATCCTCTACAACATCTGGGAGGTCGCCCGTGACACCGAGGAGCGCCTCGTGGTGCGCGGTGCGGATCGCGCGCTCTGGGGCCTGGGCGACCTCGACGAGCTCGGCGCAGGCAAGCGCCTCTTGAACATGAAGCTCGCGAACGTCGCGCTGCGCGCGATCTTCCAGGGCTTCGCGAACGCCACGGGCCTCCACGGCTACGAGCTGCCCGACATGTGGCGCGTGGCCGAGCTCGCGAAGGATCTCTACGCGCACGATCTCCGCGGCGGCGAGGGACACCTCGAGGTCGGCAAGCTCGTGATGAACGCCGTCGACAAGAAGTCGCACATGGTCGTGAGCGTGAAGCCCTTCGGCTGCATGCCCTCGAGCGGCGTGTCGGACGGCGTGCAGTCCGCGGTCACCGCGAAGTTCGACAACATCCCGTTCGTCGCCGTCGAGACGAGCGGCGATGGCGCGACGAACTTCTACTCGCGCGTGCTCATGACGCTCTTCGCCGCCAAGCGCGCGTCGGAGGCGGAGCTCGCTCGCGCGTACGAGACGCTCGGCATCACCGAGGACGAGGCGCGCGCGTTCCTGAAGGACCACCCGCGCTACGCGAGCTCGTTGCGTCAGCCGATGAAGACCGAGGGCATCACCGGTCGCGCTGCGCTCTTGCTCCACGAGATCGCGCCGCTGGTGAAGGCGTCGCGCGCGGAGCGGCTGAAGATCCGCGCGTCGCGTCGCCTCGCGAAGCTCGCCAAGACGGGCAAGGCCGTCGGCAAGCAGGCCGAAGGTCTCGTCGCGATGCTGAAGGACGAGGGCGCGCGCGAGCGCCTTCGTGTGGACGCGCGCCTCCTCGGCGAGATGGTGAAGGAGCGCTGGGCCGCGCGTGGCGCGAAGCCCGCAGCAGCGGCCGAGACGATCGCCGACACGAAGACTGGGGCCACGCGCGGGTGGGAGCCCGAGGCCGTCGCCGCCGAGGAGTGAGGCCGGGCGAGCTCGATCAGTAGAAGCCGAAGCCGAGGTAGACGCTCGCCAGCATCTCGGCCTGCACGGGCGAAGTCTGGCTCGCGGCGTCGCGCTCGAGCGGTGACATCACGCGGCCGCGCAGCTCGAGGCCCATCGTGAAGACCGAGAGGCGGAGATCGAGCGAGGCGCCCGCGTTCACGCCGAGGTACGTGCCGTCCGCGACGCGCTCCGGATCCGGACGCGTCGAGGAGCCGCAGCTGAACCAGCACGAGTCGCCGCGGTCCGAGGCACCACCGATGGTGAGGCCGCCGCCGAGGTCGAGGCCCAGGCCGTTGCGGTCGTCGCCGTCGAGTCGGATGCGGTGCACGTAGCCCGTGTCGACGAAGTACGACGATCGCGCGAGCGTGCCGAGGTTGATGATCGTGTCGCTGAAGGTGAAGCCTGCGCCGACACGCGCGCCGTGCCCGCTGCGGTGCATGACCGTCACGTGCGCGCCCGCGCCACCGATCGCCGCGTCTGCTCCGGGCACGTCGGTGGCCCCGCCGACGCCCACGCTCGGGAGCCCGACGTCCACGCGCCACTCGGGGGCGGCGCGCGGCGCGGTCGCTTCCTGGGCGAGCGCGGACGCGGGCGCGAGCGAGAGGAACGAGAAGGCGAGGGCGGTGGTCGTCGAGGTCTTCATGATCGGCTCCTGAGAGGGACGCGAGGTCCATCGCAGGGCACGTGCCGGAGACCACGACATCGAGATCGCCCTGTTTCGTGGGCGATCCAGAGACGACATCGTGCACCGTGCAGCGCGATGCACAGGGGTCCGTGCAGCTCGCTGCAGCGGCGGGGTGACCCGGCGAGGACGCGCCGCGGGGCGTCAGTCCTTCGCGCCGCGCGCGACGGTCTCGGCGACCTCGGTGAGCTCCTCGACCTCGAGGTCGAGCACGAGGTCAGCGTAGTCTGCCTTGGCCACGCCGAGCATCGCGGCGACGCGCATCACGTAGGCGTCCTCTTCGAAGTCGACGATGTCATCGGCGTCGCGCACTGCGGCCACGAGCTCGAGCAGCTTGCGCTTGAGCGCAGGCGCGTCGTCGGCGAAGGGCTCGATCGCGACGTCGAGCGCGAACGTCGCGGGATCGAAGGCGTCCAGACGCGCAGCGACGTCGGACGGAAGCTCGCCGTCGAAGACGCTCCCGAGCAGCTTCTTCACGGCCTCGATCTCGGCGTCGGTGCGCTCGGCGTCTGCGTACACGGCTCCGAGCAGGACGTCGGTCATCGGGAGGATGCGGTCACGTTCGAAGGACATCACCGCAGTGTC
This sequence comes from Deltaproteobacteria bacterium, assembly GCA_017303575.1. Taxonomy (GTDB): domain Bacteria; phylum Myxococcota_A; class Polyangia; order Polyangiales; family Sandaracinaceae; genus JAFLCL01. The sequence continues at coordinate 1,809 of JAFLCL010000357.1, read as the reverse complement.
TCACCGTCAGCGCTCTCGGCGCAGATCGATCGGCAGCCGACCGCTGCGCGAGCGGAACCACCTCGCGAAGTGCGCCCGGTGCGGAAGCGGGTTCAGCGGAATCGGCCGCGGAGGAGGCGGCCCAGCCAGCCGAGGAAGCCGGTCGCGGGCTCCACGCTCTCGGTGGGAGGGGGCGTCACGATCGTGTCGTGCGCGTCGCTGCCGCTCGCGGGCGTGAGATCGCCGCCATCGTCGGGAGGCATCGGGAGGCTGAGCGTGTGCAGCGTCTCGTGGTGCGAGGACACGGCGCGCGCGATGGCCTCGAGGCGCGCCACCTCGGAGGCGGCCTCGACGCGCACGAGCTGACCGAGCTCCTCGGCGTGCACGCGTCGCGGCGCGATCGCGCGCAGGCGTTCGGCGAACGTCGCTGCGTCGGCGATGCGTCGATCGAGGTCGCGCTCGAGCGCTTCGAGCACCACGTCGCCCACCTCGCGCGGGATCGAGGCGAGGGTCGCGCTCGGGTGCGGGATGGGCGCGACGAGCAAGCGGTGGTGCACGTCCACGAGGTTCTTCGCCTTGAAGAGGCGCACGCCCGTCAGCATCTCCCACAGCACGATGCCGAGCGAGAACACGTCGCTGCGACGATCGACCTCTCTCGCGCGGGCCTGCTCGGGCGAGAGGTAGCCGACCTTGCCCTTGACCTGACCCGTGCGCGATCGGGTCATGCGCTGCGCGGCGCGCGCCACGCCGAAGTCCGCGATGCGCACGCGTCCCTCGACGTCGAGCAGGATGTTCTGCGGCGAGACGTCGCGGTGCACGATCGCGAGCTCGTTGCCTCGATCATCACGAGCAATGTGCGCGTCGTGGAGGCCATCGGCGCTCTGCGCCGCGATCTCGATCGCGAGCGCGGGATCGATGGGGCCACGCGGGAGCAGCTTCGCGAGCGGGCTGCCCACCACGAGCGGCATCACGTAGTAGGGCGCGCCGTCGTCGTCGGTGCCGAGATCGAGCACCTGCACCGTGTGCACGCTCTTCACGTGGAAGGCGAGGCGCGCCTCGTCGAGGAACATCTTCACGAAGCCCGGCTCGCTCACCATGTCGCGACGCGGGCGCTTGATCGCGACGGCACCGCCCGTGGTGCCGAGCTTGCGGCCCACGAACACGTCCGCCATGCCGCCCGACGCGATGCGGCCGCCGATCTCGTACGGGCCGATCGCGCGAGGCGGAGGGACGTGCCCTTTCGATCGCGCGGGAGGCATGGACGCGCGAGCGTGCCTCAGATCGACCGATTCCGTAGGCGAATTCGGTCAGGGAGTCCGATGTTCGGCGCCGCGGTCGAAGTCCTCCACGCCGAGGAGGCCACCCTCGGGCTCGCGCGGTGGGCTCGTGGTGGTCGTCGTCGGAGGGGCGATGGCGGGCACTGCGCGCGCGCCTGCGTCGGGATCGTCCTGGGCGCTCCGTCCAGGGCGTGAGCGCGGCGTGCGTGGCCCCGGCTGCGTCTCGCTCGGGAGCGGATCGATCTCGGGCTCCGCGCTCGACGGGTCGGGCACGATCTCTTCGCGCGGCTCCTCGATGCGCGCGGGCAGCTCGATCGCTGTCACGGGCTCGATCCTCTCCGCGCTCGTCGCGGGTGGATCTGCGGCGCTCGTCGCCGCCTCGCCTGGCCCGCGCCACACGATGAGCGCCAGCACGACAGCGAGGAGCCCGATCACGCTCGCGCCCAGCACCCGCGACAGCGCGGCGCTGCGTCGGGGCGAAGCTGCGACGCTCGACGCGCTGGACACGGGCGGCGCGAGCGAGCTCGACTGCGTGCGGATGCGCGACTCGAGC
>JAFLCL010000356.1 GCA_017303575.1 Deltaproteobacteria bacterium | reverse complement strand
GGTCGCGCTCGCCTCGCCTCTCGGGCCCACCAGGAGATCCGCCGTCTGGAGCTCGAGCGCGTGGGCCAGCCGCACCATGGTCGACGGCGAGGCGCGCCCATCGGTCTCGACGAGCTGCACCGTCGAGCGCGCGAGCTTGGCGCGGCTGGCCAGCTCCTCGCGGCTCAGACCGAGCTCGTTGCGGCGGGCCCGCAGGCGCGTCGCGTCCACGAGCACACCCTCGGGGCGCCCGCGTCGTCTCGGCGCCTCGCTGGGCGCGTCCATGGCCTCCCTGCGCACGGCCCGAGTCTGCCGGAACGGAGGGCGGTTGTCCTACCGCATCGCAGGGCCTCGACGGCGCGCCTCGAGCGCATGCTTCGCGTTACGCTGCCCCATGCGCTCTTCTTCGCTCCTGGCTGCGCTCCTCCTGCCCGTGGTCCCTGCTGCCGTGATCGGCTGCAGCTGCGATCCCACGCCTGTGGCCGATGCAGGCCTCGATGCCCCGATCGAGAACGTCGATGCAGGCTCGGACGCGGGTCCGCCCGATCCGCCGCTGCCGGCGCCGTTCACCGACAGCGAGGTCACTGAGCGATGGACGCTGCCGAGCCTCTCGGGCGAGGCCTTCGTGGTGCGCACCGAGCTGAACGTGCCGCACGTGTACGCGTCGAACCGCGTCGATGCGATGCGCATCCTCGGCTTCATCATGGCGCGCGATCGGTTCTTCCAGATGGACCTGACGCGACGCCTCTCGCAGGGGCGCATCTCGGAGCTGCTCGGTGATGCCGCGCTCGAGACCGATCTCGAGAACCGGCTCACCGGCGCCGCCTACATCACCGACCTCTACCTCGCAGGCGTCGACGAAGAAGAAGGCGCCGAGCTCGACGCGTTCGCCGAGGGCATCAACGCCTACATCACGGCGGTGCGCGAGCGCCTCGTGCCTGCACCGCGCGAGCTCCAGCTCGGCGCGGCCTTCCTCGGCGCGCGCAGCCCCGTGGATCTGATGCGCCCGTGGGATCGCCGCGACGTCGTCGCGACGGGCGCGAGCGTGCTCTACGGCACGAGCTTCGAGACGGGCGACGTCGGCCGCAGCCGGACGTTCGAGCGCGTCGACGAGGTCTTCGCGGCGGACGCGCCCAACCGCGCGCTCCGCGTGCAGGGTTTGCAGGACGACATCATCGATCACTACGCGCCCGCCAACGACATCAGCTCTGCGTACGGCTGGGGCGTGGAGACGGGCGGCATGGGCGGTGGCCCCGGATCGCCCATCGTTCCAAGGGAATTCACGCCTGCGTCGCTCGACGCGCTCCGCGGCGTGCTGCCCGAGCGCTCGATGCTCGACAGGCTCGTGTCGGGCCTCGAGCGCTTCGAGGCGCGCTTCTCGCGTGACCCCGACGAGGGCTACGGATCGAACGGCTGGGCCGTGATGGGCAGCGCCACGACCGATGGCAGCTCGCTCCTCGCGGGCGACGGTCACCTCGAGCTCAGCGTGCCGCCGCTCTTCTGGCAGCTCGGCATCGACACGATGCTGCTCGGCGGTGCGAGCGAAGACACGCGCCTGCTCGGCGCGACGATCGCGGGCCTGCCTGCGATGGGCGTGGGCACCAACGGCCGCATCGCCTGGACGCAGACAGCGTACTTCGCCGACGTGACCGACTGGTACACCGAGGAGGTCGTGCTCGATGCGGAAGGCATGCCGCGCGGCGCGATGTTCGATGGCACCGAGCGCGCGCTCGTGCGCGTCGAGGAGCCCTTCGTGGTCGCCGACGTGCCCGCGCTCGGATCGGTCGGTCGCACCGAGATGATCCCGCGCTTCACGACGTTCGATGGTCGCTGGCTCACCTCGATCGAGGGACGCCCCACGACGGTCGAGGAAGAGATCGGCGCGGGCGAGTCGAAGGTCCACACGCTCGGCGGCCTCGTGGTGCCCGACGACGTCGACGGCGACGGTCGCATCACCGCGGTGAGCTTCTATTACGGCCCGTTCGACGGGGGCACGCTGCTCCGCGCGTTCCGACAATTCACCGAGGCCGACAACGTCGAGGACTTCCGTCAGGCGCTGCGTCACTTCGTGGGCTACGGCGGCTCGATGATGGCGTCCGACAGCGCGGGCTCGGTCGTCTACAGCGCCTACCACGCGGTGCCTGCGCGCGACCACCTGCCGCGCGATCCGGTGACCAACCGCTGGATCCCGGGCGCCGATCCGCGTCGCTTGATCGATGGAACGCAGTACGGCGCATGGCACCTGCCGCTCGATGCGCGCGGTCGTGTCGACGAGGCGATGGCCAACGCGGGCGATCCGAACGAGCACGTGGTGCCGTTCGACGAGTGGCCGCAGGCGCTCGATCCGGGCCGTCAGTTCGTGATGATGGCGAACAACGATCCGGGCGCGATCGCGACCGACAACGACCTCTTCGACGACCCCTACTACATCGGCGGTCCGTGGATCGAGGGCTACCGCGGCGAGCGCATCGCCGAGCGTTTGGAGCGCGCGATCACGGCGGGCACCGCGTCGCTCGAGGAGATGCAGTCGATCCAGGGCGATCACCACTCGGCGCTCGGACCCGAGTGGGTGGGCGTGCTGCTCGAGGCGATCGACGACGCGCGTGATGCAGCGGCGGGCACACCGACCGCGGGCACGCCCGAGGCGCGCATGGCCGCGCGCTGGACCGCGGCGCAGGCCGACTACGAAGAGGTCGAGCGACGCATCGAGGGATGGCGTGACGCGGGCTTCCCGACTCCTTCGGGCGTCGAGACGTTCTACGCCCCGCTCGCGGCGGGCGATGCCGACAACAGCGTCGCGACGAGCGTCTTCCACGCGTGGGTCGTCAGCTACTTCAACGAGGTGCTGAACGACGAGAACATCCCCGGTGATCTCTCGCCCGCGGTCACGGGCGACACCTTCCGCACGCAGACGATGCTCCTCATCGAGCAGGGTCGTGGCGCGGGCAACCCGCTCGCGCTCGGGAGCTTCGATCCCGCCACGAACGAGAGCGTGTTCTTCGACGACCTCCGCACCACGCCGATCGAGTCGAGCCGCGAGATCGCGCTCCGCGCCGTGGACCTCGCGCTCACGTTCCTCCGCTCCGCGCCCAACGAGGATCTGCGCGGCGGCTTCGGCACGAACGAGTGGAACGACTGGCGCTGGGGCTACCGCCATCAGGTCCGCTTCGACTCGCTCGTGGCCGGACAGCTCGGTGGCGGCGGCGGCAGCTCGGAGCTCGAGCTCTTGCTGCGCACCTTCCAGATCTCGCCGAGCGTCCTGCCGCTCATGCCCGATCTGCCCGCCGAGGATCCGCGCGCGTCGCTGCCGCACTTCCCTCGACCGGGCGATCAGTTCGACGTCGATGCCGCCAACCCCGGCATGGATCTGAACGACTGGACGCACGGCTCGGGCCCCGTCTTCCGCATGGTGATCGCGCTCGGGCCCGACGGCGTGCGTGGTCAGAACATCCTGCCCGGCGGCCAGTCCGGCTTCCCCGGCGACGATCACTTCGCCGATCAAGCCGAGCTGTGGCTCGCCAACCGAACCATCCCGATGCGCTACCTCCCCGAAGAGGTCGCCGAGGGCGCCGTGAGCGTCGAGCGATTCTTCCCCTGAGCTCCCGCGCGTGAAGGCGTTCGAGGCTCGCTACTGGCAGATGCTGCGCGACAAGTCGGACCCGGTCTCGGCCGGGTTCACCGCGGAGCTCGTGCACGACTACGTGCTCGCGACGGCCGAGCACGTGATGTCGCCGGGCGTTCGGCCGCTCGACACGCTGCGCGCGTTTCCGCGCGCGTGGTGGTGGGCCGCGATGGAGGTGATCCTCGAGGGCGAGCGCGTTCCCGGCTCGTGGCGATCCGATCGCGAGTACGTGCGCGCGCTCGCGATCGTCGAGCCCGAGCGCTTCGCGAGCGACCCGCTGGCGCTGATCGCGCGCCAGATCCGGATGGACGCGCTCTTTCGCGCGCATCGTGACCAGGTCACGCCTCTCCTGCGCGAGGCGCTCGGCGATCCCTCGTGTGCGCATCGCAGCGAGGTCGCGCGCATCCTCTTGATGCTGAGCCGCGCGCACGAGGACGAGGTCGATCGTGCGCTCGTCGCGGGTCAGCTGCCGCACGCGGAGTGGCCGCTGCGCTGGGCCGGCTACACCATCGAAGGGGGTCGTCTTCGTCGGCTCGTCAGCGACGTCGCGCTCGAGATCGCGTACGAGCCGGGCTACCTCGCGGAGGCCGACAGCAAGGCAGGTCCTTCGTGGGACCCGAGCGCCCGCGCCCACGTGCTCGGTGGTCGTGTCGAGGCGCGGCACCCGAGCGGCGCGCGCGTGCGCATGCACCACGCGATCACGCTCGATCCGGTGCCCGAGGGCCTCGGCGTCTCGCTCCCGCGCCTGGTGCTCGCGCTCGATCTCGGGTGGTGCGCCGACGAGGGCGTCGAGCGCTACTTCGCGCACGACGAGCGGGGCGAGCTGATCGCGAACGACGATCGCATCGACGCGCACAGCGTCGCGCACGAGGAGTCTCACCCTGCGATCGTGACGACGCGCGTGCAGCTCGTCCCGATCGCCGGCGAGGCCCCCCACCGCACGTGGGGTGAGAGCGGCGAGGCGCGCTGCGATCGTGTGGGCGGGCTCGCGTACTTCGTCCAAGACGCGTCGTATCCGGACTGCACGACGTGCGGACGCGTCATGCCGCACCTGCTCTCGCTCGACTCACGGCTGCCGCTCGACGGCGTGCTCGACAACGGCACGCGCGCGCTGTGGTGGGGCTCGGGGGGTGTCGCGACCTGCTTCTGGTGCGATCGCTGTCGCATCAGCGCGTGGTCGTGGGCCTGCACGTGAGCCTCGGCGCTCCGGCGCTCGAGTCGGGGGCTCGCCCCCCTGAGGATTGATCACATCTCTGGCGCTTCGAATCGGGCCGCAGAGGTGGGGGGTCCGAAGCTCAAACATCCTCGGCCTTCGGCCTGCGGAACTCGCCCTGGACCCCCCACCTCCGCGTCCCTCGGGCGTTGCGAAACGCGATGGAGGGAACCTTCACACGGGGTCGGTGTCGAGCGCGCATGCGCTCGCTTCGGTTCGTGTCGGCGATCTTCGTGCTCGCGTCGCTCTCCTCGTCGGCGTCTGCGCAGCGAGCGGGCACCGCGTCTGGGCTCGAGGTGATCGCCTCGGACGGAACGCGCGTGCCCATCGGCCAGATCACGGGCGAGATCCAGATCGCGCCGACCTCGGATCCGAACGCGCGCTTCGGGGACATCCTCGTGCGCGCGGGCCTCGTGGTCTCCGCGACGGCAGGCCCCGACGCGCGCCTGCCGGCCTACGTCGAGGGCGCGATCGCATCGGTGTTGCGCGTGGACGGCGTGCCCGAGGCGCGGCTGACGGCGCTCCATCGCCACGGCTCGCGGCTCGTCGCGCAGATCACGCTCGGCGACGCCGTGCTCGACGACGTGCCGATCCGCATGAGGCAGGTGCGGCTCGAGGGCGAGGACGAGGCGGATCACTCGGTCGAGTGGCGCTCGCACGAGATGGAGCTCGCGTCCGGTACGACGAGGCTCTGCGCCACGCCGAACCGCGCGTGTGTGCGCCTCACCACGCAGCGGCCGATCTCCGTGACGGTCGTGGCGCGGCGAGGTGGATGGACCCACGTGGTCGCGGAGGCGAGCGGCCTCCATCTCGAGGGCTGGGCACCGACGCGCCGCGTCGCCGCGGGCGAGGGTGGTCTCGGCGCGTGGGGCGCGGGGCGCATGGGACCCGTCAGCGATGGCTGTCCGTACGAAGGTCGGCCTGCGCTCGTCGCGGCAGGAACGCCTGTCTCGCTCACGCCCGACGGAGCGATCTGGGCCCGCCTTCCCGATGATCCCGACAACGTCTGGGTGCACGACACGCGGCCCGGCTCGGCGTGGGTCGAGGTGACGTTCGCGCGCGGCGTGCAGCGATCGTTTCCCGGCATGACGTGCTCGCTCGGCTGGGTCCCGCGCGCGAGCGTGACCTTCGATCACCTGCGCGAAGGCGCGCTCTCGCTCTCGCTCGCGATCGAAGGCGATCGACAGGTCGTGGTGGTGCACGCGGTGCCTCCGTACCTCTCGCAGGCGGGGCTGGCGCCGGGGGATCGCCTGCTCGCGTCGATGGTCCGAGGGCAGCGCTACGACATCCACCTGCTCGACGATCTGCGGTACGCGCTCGGCGTCGGGGGAACGTTCGTGGTGCTGCGCGAGGGACGCGAGCGCGAGCAACGCGTCCCGCTCGCGCCCGGCTGCGAGGAGCCAGGCGCAGGTCAGCCCGCGGCATGTCAGCCGCGCTGACGCGGTGCGCGCGGCTTCGTGCGTGGGTCGCGGAGCGCCTCGGCGAGCAGACGAACGCAGCTGACCCTCCTGCGCGACTGCTCGAGCACGAATTCGCAGCCAGCTGCCCTGTGCTCGGTGGCCGGACCGCTCGAGAAGCAGCCAGCTGCCCGCGAATCGCGCCAGCGAGTCACGAAACGAGCAGCCAGCTGCGCCTTCGCCGTGTCGTTCGGTCGCGGCCGAGCAGCCAGCTGCCCGCCGAAGCTCTCCCGAGAGGCAAACAAGAGCAGCCAGCTGCGCTCGCGACGGTGCGACGACTCTCGAAGGCGCAGCTGGCTGCTGTGGCGACGGTGGACGGACTCTCGAGCACGCAGCTGGCTGCGCTCGTGACGGTCGTCAGACGCGTCGAGGGAGGCAGCCAGCTGCGTCGGAGGGTTGGAAGACGCCTCGACGGGGCAGCCAGACTGGCAGGGAAGGGCGCGGGGCTTGCTCGGGCGGTGGGCCGGCAAGGAGGATCACCATGAAGAGCGACGAGAGCAGAGACTTCGCGACCTTTCTGCGAGACCGCGAGGCCGCAGCGCGCGCGTACGTGCGTGGCGACGCTGGCCCGCTGCGTCAGCTCGCCACACGCACCGACCCCGCCACCTTCTTCGGTCCGCGAGGGGGCCACGAGGCCGGGGCGGAGAAGGTCGACGCGAGGTACTCGCGTGATGCCGAGAGCTTCACCGCCGGGAGCAAGACGCACTTCGAGGTGCTCCACCAGGGCGCGAGCGGGGACCTCGGCTACTGGGTGGGCTACCAACACGCGAGCGTCCACCTGCGCGGCAAGGACGATCCTGTCTCCATGCGCCTGCGCGTGACCGAGGTCTTTCGTCACGAGGACGGCGCCTGGAAGCTCATCCACCGCCACGCCGATGCCGCGGAAGAGCCGACGCGGTAGCTCACCGCGAGCCGCTCTTGGACTTGGGGCCCTTCACGATCGCTCACCGCTTCGTTCCTGAACCTCAGGAGCCTCCCGAACCGAGGTGATCTCGTTTCCCAATCCCGCTGGGCGAGCCATCGAGATGAAACCCAGTGGACGGGTCACGCGGGCGGGGGCCTCCGCTCCGCGTGTCGTCTCCGCGCCGACGCTGCGCTGCGACCCCCGCCCGCGCGCCCCTCGCGGTGTCT
>JAFLCL010000355.1 GCA_017303575.1 Deltaproteobacteria bacterium | reverse complement strand
GGTTGCTCGGTCGCGACCGTCAATCGGCACGTCGCGACGATCAAGCACCTCGCGGGCTGGGCGCGGGCGATGGGTCACGCGCCGCGCGACTGGGCGGCGGCCCTGCGCGATGACGTGAAGCTGTACGACGAGACCGACCGCGCCCGCACGCGGCACCTCACGACGGCTGAGCTCGAGCGCGTGCTCGTCGGCCTGTCGGCGCTCGACAAGCGCAACGCGTTCCTCCGGCCGATCGTCGAGGCGGCCCTCGGCACGGGCGCCAGGATCGGCGAGCTCGCCAAGCTGCGATGGTCCGAGGTCGACCTCGAGCGCGCCGAGCTCACGTTCCGCAAGACCAAGACCAAGCGAACGCGGACGGTGAAGGCGGGCGCGGCCCTCGTCGAGACGCTGCTCGAGCTGCGCGGGGCCGGCGCCGACGCGCGGGCCTTCGTGTTCCCAGTGCCGGTGCGTCGGCTCGTCGTGCGGTCGGCCTCGATGGAGCCCCGCGACGAGGGCGAGAAGCGGCGCGACACCGTCTCGCGCGCGTGGGCGCGGTTCTCGGAGGCGATCGAGCTGCGCGACTTCCACGCGCACGACCTCCGGCACACGGCCGCGACGAGCGCCCTCCGCGGCGGCGCGAGCCTCGCCCACGTCCGCAGGCTGCTCGGGCACACGACGATCTCGACGACGCAGCGGTACGCGCACGTCGAGGTGGATGACCTCGCGACGATGGCCGACACGATCGCGGTCCGCGCCAAGCGCGCGACGTCACCCGAGCCGTCTGCCCCGCCTATGCCCCAGGCCCTAGAGCGGGCGGCGGCGAGATCCCCTGTTTCTCGAAGGCGCCGACCGGATTCGAACCGGTGTATGAAGGTTTTGCAAACCTTTGCCTAACCACTTGGCTACGGCGCCGAAGGACGCGACTCCTAGCAAGACGCTCGCGGATTGTCCATCGGACAGACCACCTCGGCGAACACGATCAGACCATGCGCCGCGACGCCCTCACGTCGCACCGCAGCGCGCGAGCTTCTCGTCGAACCCCAGCCGGTAGAAGCGGCGCAGCTCCGTCACGAGGCCCCGCAGATCGCCCCGCTCCACGTGCGCGCGCTCGAGCCACCGCGTGTACCGATCCGCGAGCTGGCTCGCCGCGCGGTAGCGCTCCGCGCGCTCGGTGCCTGGCGCGTCGAGGAGCGCGCCGTGATGAAAGAGACGCTGACGCACGAGGCGCGAGCGGGCGCGAAAGAGCGCGATGCCGTTGCCCGCGAGCAGGGCCTCGTTGCCTCGCGCGAGGACCTCACCCGCGCCCGCGAGCACGCTCGTCGCGTACTTGTCGATCTCGGCCTGGAGCTCGAGCTCCAGCTCCCGCACCTGCGCCGCTTGCTCGCTTCGGAAGCACACGAGCACGAAGTGGCTGACGCCCTCGGTCGCGAGGCACATCGAGGCGAAGTGTCGGCTCCACGCGCTCGGCACCGACGCATCGCGGCGTGCGGCGTCGTCGACGTAGAGACCCACGTGCGATCCCTGATCGTTCTCCACCACGAAGAGCACCTCGCGGCGTCGGATCGCGTCCTCACCACCGAGCGAGCGTGCGAGCGCCTCGTCGCAGGCGAAGTCGTCGACACAGACCTCGAGGCGCAGGTCGTAGACGCGGCTCAGCGCGTCCTGCACGTGCGCGAGCGAGCGCTCCGTCACGGTCAGTGCACCGTGTCGGTCTTGCGCGCGGTGGGATACACGCCCTCGGCGGTGAGCCGCTCGGCGATGCGCGGCGAGCCTGTGCGTCGCCACTTGTCGTAGAGGCGCACGATGTCCTGCGGCGTGCGGAGCGCGGTGCTCTCGCGCACGTCGTCGAGCACACGCGCGACCGGCGCGAAGCACGCGGCCAGCTCTCGGTACACCTCGACGCGCGTCGCCTCCTGCGCGCTCCGCTGCGCGAGCGCGCCCGCGGTCTCGTACGCCCGCGTGCCCAGCCGCGCGACGTACTCCTCGGTCACCCCGCGGCGCTCAAGGTGATCGGCGAAGAAGCCTCCCACGTAGAGCGCCTCGTCCCCGAGCGTGCGGAACAGACGGAGACGCTCGTGCCCTTCGGCCTCCGTGGCCTCCGCGAGGATCATCACCAGCGGCCGACCGCACAGGCTCTCGCGGGGAGCGCCGACGACCGACGCGAGCAGCTCGACCAGATAGAAGGTGGTCTCGGCGCGGGTCTCGAGGCCGCGCGCCGCCATGCATCCCGTGAGTCGCTCGTGGAACCAGCCGCGAACGTCGCCGAACATCTCGATGGTCATACTCCGACCTCCAAGGCGTCCTCGCGCTCCGCACCGCGGAGCCGAGAGCAGCGCCACATTGCTCATCGGACGTACCACGAAGGTCCTGAGATCAGAAATTCTGCAGCGTTCACGGGGACTTACGGCTAGCACTCGAGAAGCTAGAGTGCTGATCCTCGTGATGTCCCTCACAGCGGGGCACGGCGCGCGTTTGATCTCCGGAGACGCCGCCTTAGTGTCCGCGCCCGTTAGCACTCGGGATCTGCGAGTGCCAACGAACCCCACGGCGTGGGCCCCGCGACGCGGAGGTCACGCCTCGATGCTCGAGAGACCGTTCCCTGAGGAGGCTAGAGATGGCGATTCGTCCGCTCCACGACCGCGTGCTGGTGCAGCGCGTGAAGGAAGAAGAGAAGACCAAGGGTGGGATCATCATCCCCGACTCCGCCAAGGAGAAGCCGATCGAGGGCAAGGTCGTCGCCGCCGGCAACGGCAAGGTGCTCGACGACGGCAAGGTCCGCGCGCTCCAGGTGAAGGCGGGCGACCGCGTGCTCTTCGGCAAGTACGCCGGCACCGAGGTGAAGATCGACGGTGAGGAGCACCTCATCCTCCGCGAGGAAGAGATCCTCGGCATCGTCGACTGATGGCTCTCGCTCGCGCGCGCAGTGCGCTCGAACCGCGCCCCGCGCGAGCAACGTTTCCACAACCCTGATCCTGAAGAAAGAAGAGTACGAACATGGCAGCCAAGGAAATCCTGTACGAAGGCTCGGCGCGCGAGCGAATCCTCTGCGGCGTCAACACGCTCGCGAACGCGGTCAAGGTCACGCTCGGCCCCAAGGGCCGCAACGTCGTGATCGAGAAGAGCTTCGGCGCACCGACGGTCACCAAGGACGGCGTCACCGTCGCGAAGGAGATCGAGCTCGCCGACAAGTTCGAGAACATGGGCGCGCAGATGGTGCGCGAGGTCGCGAGCAAGACGAGCGACGTCGCCGGTGACGGCACCACGACCGCCACGGTGCTCGCGCAGGCGATCTACCGCGAGGGCTCCAAGATGGTGGCCGCGGGCCACAACCCGATGGAGCTCAAGCGCGGCATCGACAAGGCCGTCGTCGCGATCACGGAGTCGCTGACCAAGCTCAGCAAGGCGACCAAGGATCCGAAGGAGATCGCGCAGGTCGGAACGATCAGCGCGAACGGCGACACCACGATCGGCAAGCTCCTCGCCGAGGCGATGGACAAGGTCGGCAAGGAAGGCGTCATCACCGTGGAGGAGGCCAAGAGCCTCGACACCACGCTCGACGTCGTCGAGGGCATGCAGTTCGACCGCGGCTACCTCTCGCCGTACTTCGTGACCGACGCGGAGCGCATGGAGGTCGTGATCGAGGACGGCTACATCCTCATCTCCGAGAAGAAGATCTCGAACATGAAGGATCTGCTCCCGGTCCTCGAGGCCGTGGCGCGTCAGCAGAAGCCGCTGCTCATCATCGCCGAGGACATCGAGGGTGAGGCGCTCGCGACGCTCGTCGTCAACAAGCTCCGCGGCATCCTCCACGTGGCCGCCGTCAAGGCGCCCGGCTTCGGCGATCGCCGCAAGGAGATGCTGAAGGACATCGCGATCCTGACCGGCGGTCAGGTGATCGCGGAGGAGCTCGGCCTCAAGCTCGAGAACGTCACGCTCTCGGACCTCGGCCGCGCCAAGCGCATCTCGATCGACAAGGACAACAGCACGATCGTCGACGGCGCGGGCAAGAAGGACGAGATCAAGGGCCGCATCGAGACGATCCGCAAGCAGATCGACGACACGACGAGCGACTACGATCGCGAGAAGCTCCAGGAGCGCCTCGCGAAGCTGGTGGGCGGCGTCGCGGTCATCAAGGTCGGCGCGGCGACCGAGGTCGAGATGAAGGAGAAGAAGGCGCGTGTCGAAGACGCCCTTCACGCGACGCGAGCGGCCGTGGAAGAGGGCATCGTCCCCGGCGGCGGCGTGGCGCTCATCCGCGCGCAGGCCGTGCTGGATGGCCTCAAGCTCGAGGGCGAGCAGGGCGTGGGCGTGAAGATCGTGCGTCGCGCGATCGAGGAGCCCCTGCGTCAGATCTCGCAGAACGCGGGCGTCGAGGGCTCGATCGTCGTGGACAAGGTCCGGAACGGCAAGGACGGCTTCGGCTACAACGCCGCGTCGGACACCTACGAGGACCTGATCAAGGCCGGCGTCATCGACCCCACGAAGGTCGTGCGCACGGCGCTCCAGAACGCAGCGTCGGTCGCGGGCCTCATGCTCACGACGGAAGCGCTGATCGCGGAGCTCCCGAAGGAAGAGAAGCCGGCGGGCGGCGGTGGCCACGGCCACGGCGGCGGCGGCATGGGCGGCATGGACTTCTGAGCTGGCCGGGTTCGAGGGACCTCTGGCCCCTCGAGCTCCCCTTCGCTCGTCGTCGAAGACTCCTCCTCGACTCCTGCTCCAGGGGGAGCTTCGCTCCCCCGCCGCAAGGCGCCCCGAGCAGAGGCAGAGCTCGACTTACCGCGATACGGCAGCGCCCGTTCTCTTCGGAGGACGGGCGTTTCCGTTGCGTCAGCGTCGATCGCGGAGGACGGTCGTGCCTCGCGAGGACGACACGAGGATGCGGAGGCCGGGGAACGCGGGGAGGTACTGGAGTGGCGGCGGGTCCTTGCGGCTGCCCTTGAGCATCTCGAGGAGGACCTCCTTCTTCGAGAGGTCGTAGCTCGCGCGGTACGTCGCATCGCCGACGGTGACCGTCGCGGGCATCTCCTTGTCGAGGATCGTGCGCGACTCGTATGGGAGCTCGGGGGCGAGCAGATCGGGCTCGGAGAGCAGCGCGAGATCCTCTCCGCTCTCGACGCCGAGCGACGTCAGGCGCGCATGGAGCCAGGGCTCGAGCTCGAGGCTCGGCGCGTCCGACGGAACGCCCGCGGGGTGACCGCTCGCGTGCAGACGCGCCGCGAGCGCGAGGCGACCGAGGCGCTCGCGGGTCGTCGTGATCGTGCTCTTGAACAGGCTGCCGCGCGCGAGCAGCGTCACGATCGCGTCGCGCGCGTGCTGTCCGCGGGGGACCTCCTCACGCTCGCCGATCACGCGTTGCGCGAAGACTCGCTCGACCACCGCGATCACGCGACCCTTCACGACCGACACGGCGCCGAGCCGATCCTCGCCGAGGCCCGTGGCGGCGAGCACGCCCAGAGGCACCGCCATCCCAGCCGTGACCAGGATGCGCTGATCTCGACCCGCTCCGAGGGCGCGCGTGTCGAGCACGAGCAGCGCGTCGATGGACTTGAGGCGTCGCGCCGCGCTCTGCCGCGCCAGGGCGAGCTCGGTGCCGCCGTTGCTGAAGAAGACGTCGCGTCCGCGAGGGCGCGCGACGTGCGCTACCCGGGGATCGGCCGCGACCGTGGCGCGGATCAGCGCCTCGCGCGCGATCGGCGCGTTCGCATCGCGAGGATCGCCCGTCAGGCCCTCCATGCGACGCAGGCGTGCGCGTGTCTGTCGTGCTTCACGCACCGCGATCGACGAGAGGCCGTATTCGTCGGGCCGATCGACACGCACCGCGCGGATCAGCGCGGTCGCGTCGCAGCCGCTGGCGCGGAGATCGTCGTCCCGCGCGACGTCGTCGGCGATCGCGTCCACGAAGAACGCGCGAGAGACCGAGAGCGCCGCCACGAGATCGATCGCGTCCTCGACGCAGTCCTCGGCCCGGGCAGCGACGAGCAGGCGCGCATGCGCGGGCGCGATCGGCATCGCGAAGAGCGAGCGTCCTGCGGGAGAGAGCGACGATGCGTGTCCCGCCAGCGCCCCCCACGCGGCGAGATCGGCACGCGCAGCCTCGAGCGCGTACGGCTTGGGCGGATCGAGCAGCGGCAGATCCTCGGGGCGCTCGCCCCACGCAGCCGCAGCCATCACGAGCGGCACCAACGACTCGCGGTGGATCTCGGGAGGCGTCGTGGCCTCGAGGCGCGCGGCGCTGCTCCACAGGCGGTAGCAGACACCGGGGCCCGTGCGGCCCGCACGACCCGCGCGCTGCGCGGCGCTGTCTTCCGCGATCGGGACGAGCGTCAGGAAGCCGCGTCCATCGTGGTAGCGCGTGCGCCTCACGAGGCCCGAGTCGATCACGACGCCGACCCCGGGGATCGTCAGCGAGGTCTCGGCGACGTTGGTCGCGAGGATCACCTTTCGTGCGGAGCCGTGCGCGAACACGCGACGTTGCTCGGCGACCGAGAGCTCGCCGTGCAGCGGGAGGATCTCCACGCCGGGCCCACGCAGCGCCTGCGCGCACGCCTCGATCTCGCCCTTGCCCGGCAAGAACACGAGCACGTCGCCTGCGTCACGGCTCGCGGCGCCCACGGTGGCCCGCACGCGCGCGACGAGGTCCTCGGCGTCGGGCACGACGGGCTGGCCCGCGGGGTGACGGATCTCGACCGGGAACGTCCGACCGTCCGCAGTGATCAACGCGCCGCCGAGATGCGACGCGACCCGCTCGGACTCGATCGTCGCCGACATCACGACGAGCGCGGCGCGCGTGTGCCGCGGAACGAGCGCGAGCAGCAGATCCGTCTCGAGGTTTCGCTCGTGGAGCTCGTCGAGGATCACCGTGCCGGCCGATGCGAGCAGCGCTCGATCGCGGAGCACGATGCCCGGCGTCGCGAACACGATGCGCGTCGCGTCGCGCAGCACGCGCTCGTCGCGCACCACGTAGCCGACGCCGTCGCCGACCTCCGTGCGCTCGAGCTCGGCGACGCGCGCGGCCAGTGATCGACACGCGATGCGCCTCGGCTCGACGACAAGCACGCGCCCCGGACACCATCGCGGGATCTCGGTGGACTTGCCCGAGCCCGTGGGCGAGGTGACGACGATCGGACGACGAGCGCCGGTGTCGCTCGGTGCGAGCGCTGCGAGGAACGCTTCGCGGATCCGATGGATCGGGAGCGCGTCCGCCACGCGCTCTCAGAAGCGGCGCAGGAGACGCATCAGCTCCGCGACGTGATCGCCTAGATCGCCCGTCGTGCTACCGCTGACCCGCGTGTCGCGCAGGAGCTGCTCGAGCGCGGCGCGCGCCGACGCGAACGACTCGCGCATCTCCTTGGCGCTCTGCTCTGCGGAGATCGCGCGCCCCTCGAGCGCCATGAGCTGCGCGTCGCGATCGGCGATCGCGCCCTGCAGCCGGCGGAGCTCGGCCTCGCGCTCGCGCGTGCTGCCGCTCGCGGTCTCGAGGCGGGCCTGGCTGGCGCGGGCTTC
>JAFLCL010000354.1 GCA_017303575.1 Deltaproteobacteria bacterium | reverse complement strand
CGGCGGCGGCAGCCAGCCCGTGGCGCCCACGGCGGGCATGCCACGCATGAACTCGGTGTTCGCGAACAGCGCCGAGGACGGCAGCGTGCCCGCGCCGCCGGTACGCCACGAGAGCGCGTCCATGCGGTACCGGTCGAGCCACATCTCGGTGGTGCGCGTGGCGGTGGCGTACTCGTTCGCCTCTTGGTTGCCGCGGATCGCCGCGCCCTGGAGGCCGAGGATGCCTGTCGCGCCCACGGCGAGGATGCCGACCGCGAGCATGACCTCGACGAGCGTGTAGCCGGAGAGGCGCGCGCGGCGCGACTGGCGATGGGTCGTCGTGCTCATCGGAACACCCGCGCGGTACCGAACTGCGGCATGAGGATCGAGCGCTGCGGGTCGCCCGCGAGCGCGCCGGCCTCGAGCCTGTCGATCGTGAACACCAACGTGTTGGGCCCGAGCGTGAACGCGCCCGAGACGCCGGGGCGCTCGTAGCGATCACCCTGCGGCTCGAAGCACACCTGGCGCGGCGCCGCGAAGCCGGCGGCCGCCTGATAGCCGAGGCGGACGCCGTCGCTCGACGTGGTGTAGGTCGTCTCGCGGACCTCATCGACGGGCGTCGTGGCGGGCACGATGATCGCTGCCCAGCCGGAGCGCGCGCAGCTCGACGAGTCTCCGATGTAGGTCTCGAGGCGGTAGTCGCCCACCGTCGTGACCGAGTGCACGAGGTGCGCGCGGCCGGTCCCGATCGCGTTCGCGCGGGCAGCGCGGAACAGACGCGCCGCGTCGTACTGGCAGCGGTTCGTGCGGTTGATCGACATCGACCGCGACATCGCCGGGGCGAGCAGCGCGGCCGAGATCCCGATGATCACGACCACGATCATCAGCTCGATCAGCGTGAAGCCAGCCTCGGTCCTCCCGATCGGGCGACGCCGACGGGCGCGCGACGGGCGGCTGGAGGGAGTGGAGGGACGGTGGGCCACGCCCCTCCGACAGCAAGCGACATTCCAGGGGCCCTCACCCCGTGCAGCCCCTAATTCTTCGGGCAATTCGGGGCCCGGAGAGGCCGGGAGCCCCCGCGGACTGCATCCGATGCAGGCCTATGAAAACCTTGCGGGGGATCACGAACGATCCCGCGCGGGGGGCTGGGCTCGGCTGGGGCTAGCGGATCCCGGTCCTGGCGCGGAGCCGGTCGAGGGTGGCGCGGGCGATCCCCCGGGCCTGGTCGGCACCCCGCGCCAGCACGGCGTCCAGGCCCGCCGGATCAGCACGGAGCGCCGTGAAGCGCTCGCGCATCGGGGCGAAGTCGCGCTCGATCACCTCGTACAGCGCCTCCTTGGCGTGGCCCCAGCCGAAGTTGCCGGCCGCGAGCTTGGCCTCGAGCGCGGCGCTCTCGTCTGCCGTCGCGAGCTGGCGGTAGATCTCGAAGAGCGGCGTACCCTCGGCCTTCTTGGGCTCCTCGAGGGTCTCGCTGCCCGTGACGATCGAGAGGCAGAGCTTGCGCAGCTTCTTGCCGCTCTCGAAGAGCGGGATCGTGTTGCCCTTGCTCTTGCTCATCTTGGTGCCGTCGGTGCCCGGCACGAGCGGGGCCTCGGTGATGAGCGGCTCTGGCAGCACGAGCGTGCCCTCGCCGAAGAGGTGGTTCACCCGCGCCGCCATGTCGCGCGCGAGCTCGACGTGCTGCCGCTGATCGGCGCCGATGGGCACGACGTCGGTGTCGAAGAGCAGGATGTCGGCGGCCATCAGCACCGGGTAGTAGAAGACGCCGGCGTTGGGCGCCTCGCCTTTGGCGATCGCGTCCTTGTAGGCCACGCCGCGCTCGAGCTGTCCTGTCGCGGTGATGCACGCGAGCACCCAGCTGAGCTCGAAGACCTCGGGCACGTCGGACTGCCGGTAGAACAAGGTCTTGTCGGGATCGAGGCCGCACGCGAGCCACGTCGCCGCCACGTCGTGCACGTGACCGCGCAGCGCCGCCGGATCGCGCACGGTGGTGAGCGCGTGGTAGTCGGCGATGAAGTACGCGGTGCGGTACGTCTCGGACAGACGAAGCGCGGGGCGGATCGCGCCGAGGTAGTTCCCGACGTGCGGGATGTGGGTGGGCTTGATGCCCGTGAGCGAGGTCTTCATCACGAGGAACGGCTCCTGTCAGGACGCGGCGCGCGCGCGGAATCGATCGGGGGGAAAGAACGCGCGCATGCGATCTCGGTGGGCGACGAGACTCGGCGTGCGCTCGAGGTGGAGCTTGGGCGCGAGCGCCCCAGGGTGCGCGAGGGCGGCCTCCTCGAACCCATAGAGCACCGCGTCGATGCTCGAGGCCTTCTCGCCGAAGAAGTAGGGGCCCTCGCCGAGCAGCGTCGCGATCGCGTCCCAGTCGGCGCGCGCCATCGTGTAGATGTCCTCGGGCGTGTGTCGTCCCGTGCCCTGCGCATGCACGGTCTTGACGACGTTGCGGCGGATCAGCGGCAAGAGCAGCGACAGCGGCCTGGGGAGCAGCGTGGCCATCGCGGTGCGCGTGTGCGCCCACCCCGCGTGATCGATCCAGCGCGCGTAGATACCGGTGAAGTAGGTGCCTTCTTCGATCGTGCGGCGCACCACGCGCGCGGTCGCCCGCTGCTGCGCGTCGAGGTGCGCATCGAGGTCGACGCCGTGCGTGCGCGAGAGGTGCTCGATGACGAGCTGCGAGTCACCGAGCAGCGTGCCATCGGGCAGCGTGACGTAGGGCATCTTGCCCTTGGGCGCCTTGCGCATGTTCGGCGGCTGGATCTCGAACGCGATGCCGCTCATGCGCAGCCAGCACTCGAGCTTCATGCAGAACGGGCTCATCGACGGCTCGCCCCAGCGGCCCGGCGGCTGGTGCAGGATCACCGGAGACCGGGTCGTCACGAGGGGGGCCGTCGCGCTCATGCGCGCGAGATTCGCGCGACGCGCGCGAGACGCAAGCGCTTCGGCGCGCGTCGCTACTCGAGCAGCCGATCGATGGCCGCGACCAGACGATCGATGCCCTCGCCGTCGGTGGGGAAGAGGCCACGCGCGCGACCGTCGCGATCCACCAGGATGACGCCCGTGCCGTGCAGGATGTCGTAGCCCGGTGCCTCGCTGATCTCGGTGCGCGTGGGATCCACCTGGAAGAACGCGCGCGAGGTGGTGGCGCGGACGTCGTCGGGCGAGCCCGTCAGCAGCGTCCACTGCGAGGGCTCGCCGAAGCGCGCGCGGTACTCGCGCAGCCGCTCGGGCGTGTCGGTCTCGGGATCGACGGTGATCGAGACGACCTCGAAGCGATCGCCGTGTCGCGCGGTGCGACGCCTCAGGTTCGCGAGCTGTCCCGAGAGCATCGGGCACGCCTGCGAGCAGCTCGTGAAGAGGAAGCTCGCGACCCACACGCGACCCTGGAGCTGCGCGCTGCCGAACGCGTGGCCGTCTTGATCGGTGAGCTCGAAGCTCGGCACGGGGAAGAGCGTGTCGAGGTCTTCGTCGCCCGAGCCACGATGCGTGAAGCTCGCGAGGCCGATCGCCGTCGCGGCGACCAGCGCCATCGCGAGCAATCGCGCGGGCCACGGCGAGCGCGTGTCGTTCGGAGGTGTGGGGGGCGTCTCGTCCATCGCTCAGCGCGAGCTCAAGAGGATGAGCTCGTTGGTGTCCCAGCTCGTCGCATAGAGACGAATCGGGCTCGAGCGCGGGTGCATCGCGAGGCCCACGATGCGGCTCGCGCCCGGCACCGCGATGGTGCGGTGGGTGTGATCGACGGTGTCGACGAGCGAGACGTCGCTGGAGGTGAAGTTCGCCGCGCCGATGTAGCGACCGTCGGCGGTGATCGCGATCGAGCGCGGGTTTCGACCGAGCGTGCCGATGCCGAGGCGCGCGCCGCTCCGCGCGTCGTAGAAGCCCACGTGTCCCATGGAGCACGTGACGTACATCGTCGCGCCGTCGGGCGAGAGCAAGAGATGCCGCGGCAGCTCGCACATCGCGAAGCGCTCGCTCTCCGCGCTCGCGCCCGCGGGGAAGACGTGGATGACGTCGCCGTGGAACGCGGCCGCGAGAAGCGTCCCATCAGGCCGCACGACCATGCCGCGCGGGTGACGCAGCGTGGGCAGCCGTCGTGTCTCGCGCAGCGTGGCGACGTCGACGACGCTCACGCTGCGATCGCCCCAGTTCGCGACGTAGAGCGTCGCGCCGTCGGGCGAGAGCGCCATGAACTTCGGGAGGCTGCCGGTGGTGATCGTGGCGCGCGGCGTGGGCGAGCACGGCGCCGCGGCGCTCGCCGCGTAGCAAGACGAGAAGTCGATCACCTCGACGACGTTCTCGCGAAAGTTCGAGACGTAGAGCGTGCGGCCATCCGCGGAGAACACGGTCTCGACGGCGTTGCCCGGGAAGGTGATCGAGCCCACCTGCGCGAGCGTCAGGCTGTCGTAGACGGAGACGTTGTCGCGATCGGGCCGCCCGAAGTTGCACGTGACGACGCGCGCGCCATCGGGCGACACGTTGACGCTCTTGGGCTGTACGCCGGTGCGCACGCGCGCGGTGACCGAGAGCTCGGGCCCGCCGCGCGTGGTGCGGAACACGCGAGGCCGCGCGCTGGGCGTGCCCGCCGCGCGCTCTTGTGCCGGCACACCCTGCGAGAACAGCGCGAGCGAGCCCACGCAGAGGGCGATCAGAGCAAGAGCGATCGAGAGGCGAGCACGCACGGCGCCGGAGGTTGCCGCACGTCCCTCGAGAGCGCCACGAAGCGGCGCGCGCTCCTCAGGCGAGCTTCTTCTCGACGACCTCGAGGCGGCCGCGGATCTCGGTGATGTCGTCTTCCAACCGTCGATCGCGTTCGCTCAGCGTCTTCAGGTGCGCGGTTCCGTTCAACCACCGACGGCTTGCGCGAGCGTGGTCATCGCGCGCTGCAGCTGCTCGGCCTCGTAGAGCGCCGAGCCCATGAACGGGGCGGCCTTCTCGCGGAGCACGAAGGCGACGCTCGTTCCGTCGCTCACCACGTGAACGCCCTGCGCTTCGATCGGGGCGAAGTGACCGAGCACCGACACCAGCGTCGGCACGATCGCAGGCTCGCTCGTGAAGATCTGGTAGCGCGCGTCGATCGACGGATCGCCCGTCGGCACGGGGGGCAGCGCGAGCTCGCGCTGCACCGAGCCGAACGTCGTCGCGGCGCGCGTCGCGATCTCGAACTGCGGGATCGCGCGGCGCGTCTGGATCGCGAAGCGACAGTCGAACCACGTCTTCACCTCGAGGCTCTTGGTGAGCATGCCCTCGACCTTGCGCTCCTCGCGGTAGAGGTAGACGAGCCGCGTGGGATAGCCGTCCGGCGCGCCCTCGAGCCGCGACTCGATCTGCAGCGGCTCGGTGCTGTGCAGACGGATGCGACCCGGTGCGGTGAGCGGCGACTGGTAGTCGAACGCGGGGTTGCCCGCGACCAACGCGAGGCGCAGGCGCGTCGCGAGATCGGATGCGCGCATCGATCGCTGCGGGCCCGCACTGCCTGCCTGTCGCGCGAGCACGAAGCGCATCGCGACCGTGAGACCCAGCACGACGACCAAGAGCACCACTGGAATCAAGAACCGCATCGTGTCCCCCTCGTTCCTCGCGGCGTCGTGCGCCGCTTCGTTCAAGCGCCCGTCGGCGTGCGATCCACGACGGCGCGTCGTGAGCCCTCGAGCAGGTTCGCGATCTCGGCGAGCTGCGCGAAGCCCACGATCTCCTGCTCGTTCCCGTTCGTCAGCGTCACGCGCACGGCGCGCGTCGCATCGAGACCGATGCGCTGCACACGAACGAGGTCATGCACGGAGAAGACGCGCTTCCCGAGAACCGGGCGTGTCCACACCACGGCGCGCTCGAAGATCTCGAGCCGTGTCCCTCTGCGCACGAGCACCCACGCGGCCACGACGAGCCAGTACACGACCGCGGCGCCTGTGACCATGACCAGCGTCGTCCAGCGCCCGGTGCTCATCACGCCGGGCAGCACGAAGAGGAACCACAGCAATGGGAACAGCGCGGTGAGCGCGCCCCGATGCCAGCTTCCCGAGTAGGCCCCCAAGAGCCTGCCGCGATCGTTCGACGTCATCCGTGGTCAGTCGGTCACCGAGAGACTCCCCCTCGATGCGAACGACGGTCGCCGGACGCGGCGCGGACGTCAAGCGAGTCAGATCAGAGCGCGGGCGACCGTCCATCGTCGCCCGCGTGCGATCGTCCGCGCGCCGATCAGGCCGTGCCGCCGTAGTCCGCTTCTTCGCCGGTGTTCAGGCCCTGCGCGACCGTGGGCACCCACGGCTCGTCGGGGCGGGGCGGGCCGAGCACCACGGGGGTGCCGTCGTAGCGCATGCGGACGCCGGGGAAGATGAACTGCTTGAAGAGGTACGGGAGCAGCGCCTTCTGATCGAGGCGCGGATCGATCTTGCCCACGTACTCCTTCTCGTGCGCGGCGGGCGCGAGCGACCAGTGCAGGCCCGGGTGCTCGTGGTGGATGCCGTGGAACCCGTTGTTGAACGTGAACCAGTTCAGCACCTTCCCGGTGAAGTTCCGGCTGTGGTTGTACTGGTGGAAGGGATCGGTGCCGTCGTGCTGGACGAAGTTGATGCCCATGATCCCCCACGCCGCGTACTGGTGCGGAAGGACCACGAACACGACCCACTTCCAGAGGCCGTCGAGCCAGCCGCCCACGAGCATGAACGCCGCGAGCGTGCCGACGAGGAAGAAGACGTAGTACGCGAGCTCGTAGAGGAACTGCCGGTACCACGCGGGGTTCTTCGTCCGCATGAGCTTCGCGAATTCCGCGTTGTCCTTGAAGATGATGCCGCCCACCACGGGCATGAAGAGCAGCTGGTTCAGCAGGTTCCAGCGGAAGCGCAGCTTGTCGGTGCGCATCCGATCCTTGGGCGTCTGCGTGAACTTGTGGTGCGAGAGGTTGTGCCCCGGCACGTACATCGAGACCGGGTGGCCGTACGTCGGCGTGAGCACGATCTGGAAGAGCTTGTTCAGGGGGCGGCTCTTGAACACGGGCGAGTGCACCGTGTTGTGCGTGATGACCGCGCAGAAGAACGAGAGGAGACAGAGCACGACGACGTGCCCGGCCATCGCCCACCACGGCACCGCGAAGCCCGTCGCTGCCGCGAACGCCGGCGAGGCGTAGGCGATCGCGAGCGCGACGAGCGCGTAATACGTAGCGACGAACGAGAGCGTGCGGATGTCGGCGGTGTAGCGGAGCATCGGGTCCTCGAGATCGCGCCGAGCATGTTTCCGACACACGACTGCGTCCAGTGAGCGACCGCGGCCCCGTGCGCGTACGCTCAACAGGCGCTGGTGGCCTCGCATGCCGTGCTCCAGCGGCACGTCGGCAGACAGAAGCCCCAGCCCATGTCGCCGCCGCTCAGCGGGCAGCAGCGGTAGTTGTTGCCCGGCGGGCCGCTGGTGCCCGGACGGATGCGGAGGCAGCCGCCGACATCACGCGGCTCACAGCCGCCCCACGTGCACGAGCCGCCGCAGCGCTCCACGCCGCACGAGTCTCCGTTGGCGCAGGCGCGCG
>JAFLCL010000353.1 GCA_017303575.1 Deltaproteobacteria bacterium | reverse complement strand
ACGGTCCGCGCGCTCCTCCTCGGCACCACGGCGCTCGCCTCGATCGCGCTCGTCGCCGTCGCGCCGATCTGGAGCGGACACGCAGCGCGCCTGGCCCGCTACGGCATCGACGGCGCCGACACCGCGGCGCTGCTCGGCGGCGTGCTGGGGCTCGCGAGCGGCATCGTGGTGCTCGGCGTCATCGTCGCGCCCGCGCTGCGCGCACGCAGCGGCGCCGATCGTCTGCCCTCACGCTACGGCACGCTCGGATGGATCGCCGTCGCCGCGTTCGCCGCGGTGCTCGCGGGGATCTGGCTCAGCGCGTGAGCGCGAGCACGCTCTCTTCGAGCACGATCTCGGGGTCACGCTTGCTGCCCTTGAGCGCCTGATCCGTCTCGGCGAGCACGCGGAACGCGCGACGCAGGTCGCCGTGGGTGAACTTCTTCGCGGACTCGGAGAGGTCGCGCGCCTTGAACGGCGGGGCGCCCGCGCGCTTGACGGCCTCGTCGGGGCGCAGGCCCTCGTCGAGCGCGTCCTTCATGCGCGACACGATGCGGAGCTGTCGCGAGATCTGTCCGAGGATGCCGAGCGGTTGCTCGCGATCGGCGAGCAGCGAGCCCACGGCGTCGATCGCCATCTTCTGCCGCTTGAGCGCGATCGCGTCGACGAGCTTCCAGATCGTCTCGACGCGCACGCGCGACACGATCGCCTCCACGGCCTGCCGCGTGATGCGTCCGCCGCCGTCGCCGATCACGTAGAGCGAGAGGCGCTCGATCGCGTCTTCCATCGCCGCGAGGTCGTTGCCGATCGAGTCCACCAGCAGCGCCTGCGCGTCCTGATCGAGGGTGCACTTGCGACGCTTGGCCTCACCCGCGACGAAGCGTTCGAGGAGCGGCCCCTTGAGCGGCTCGACGGTGAGGAACGCACCCAGCCGCTGGCCATCCAGCTCCTTGCCGGCGAGCGCCTTGGCGGCCTTGGCGAGCTTGGTCGTGCCGAGGAGCTTGTCGCCCGTCAGCACGAGGCACGTGCTGGGGGAGGGCTTGGCGAGGTACTCGGCGAGCACGTCGAGCTCGCTCGCGGCCACGGCCTCCAGATCGCGCACGAGCACGTAGCGGGTCTTGGCCATCATCGGCAGCGTGCGCGCCGCGGCCACGACCTTGGCGCCCACGAGGCCTTGTCCCTGGAAGAGATCGTCGTTGAAGCCGCGCACGCCGTCGTCACCGACGGTGGCCTTCTTGAGGTAGCGCGCGGCACGCTCGATCAAGAGCGTCTCGGCGCCCACGAGCACGTTCACGGGACGCCACTTCCCCTGACGGGCCTCGCCGAGGAAGGTCTGGATGTCGAGCTCGTCGGTCACGCGTGCGAGGAGTGCCGTCGCGCGCGTCGCCCGTCAACCCACATCCTCGGGCTTGCGACCTTCGGGCTCCTTCCAGCGATCGAGCATCCGGTAGAGCGTGCTGCGATCGACCTCGAGGATCTGCGCGGTGAGGCGCTTGTTGCCCTGCGTCGCCTCGAGGACGCGCAGCACGTGACGCCGCTCCGCCTGCTCGAGCGAGCCGAGCTCCACGTCGGCCTCGCGCGCCGGGCGGTCGGGCCGCGCGATGCGATCGGGCAGATCACTCAGCTCGAGCGCGTCGCTCGACGCGAGCGCCACGGCGCGCTCGATGGCGTTCGCCAGCTCGCGCACGTTGCCGGGCCAGTCGTAGGCCAGGAGCGCGCGTCCCACGGCCGGTGGGATCTCGAGCGTCGGTCGTCCCATGCGCGCGCACGTCTTCATCACGAAGTGCCCCGCGAGGAGCAGCACGTCCCCTCCCCGCAGGCGCAGCGGCGGCACGATGATCTCGATCACCTGCAGCCGGAAGAAGAGATCGGATCGAAAGCGCCCTGCGCTGATCTCGCCCTGGAGATCCTTGTGCGTCGCGGCGAGCACACGCGCCTCGAGCGGCTGCTCGCGATCGCTGCCCACCGGACGGAACGTGCGCTCCTGGAGCACGCGTAAGAGCTTGGCCTGCGTGCTCGCGGGCAGATCGCCGATCTCGTCGAGCAAGAGGGTGCCCTTGCCTGCGCGCGACAAGAGGCCCTCGCGATCGCTGCGCGCGTCGGTGAACGCGCCGCGCACGTGCCCGAAGAGCTCGCTCTCGATCAGCGTCTCGGGCATGGCCGCGCAATTCGTGGCGACGAACGGGTGCTTCGCGCGTGGGCTCAGGTCGTGGATGGCGCGCGCGACGAGCTCCTTGCCCGTGCCGCTCTCGCCCGTGATCAGCACCCCGGTGTCGAGCGGCGCGACGCGTCGCACGAGATCGTGCACGCGCCCGATCGAGGGGCTCGAGCCGAGGATGCCGCCCACGCCCGCGGGCGCGAGCGCCGTGCGCAGTCGCGTGACCTCGGCGAGCAGCCGCGCGTGCTCGACGGCGCGATCGAGCGTGAGCGCGACGGTCTCGAGGTCGAAGGGCTTGGTGAGGAAGTCGTGCGCGCCTGCACGGATCGCATCGACCGCCGTGCGGATGCTGCCGAACGCCGTGATCACGACGACCGCGGTGTGGGGGTGCGCGCGGAGGATCTCGCGCGTGAGCGAGATGCCGTCCATGTCGCCCATGCGGAGGTCGGTGAGCACGACCTCCGCAGGACGCTCCGCGAGCATCGCGAGCACGCGCTCGGGGAACATCGTCGCGCGGACGTCGAAGCCGCCGAGGCTCAAGCTCTCGCGCAGCACCTCGCCCGCGCCCTTGTCGTCGTCGACGACGAGCACCGAGCCGCGCACGATCGTCGAGCCACGCGCTGCGCCCGTTCGAGTGTTGCGTTCCATCGCACGTGTTGTGTTCTGCGACATGGGAAGACGGGAGGTGTCGAGCGACGCGCGCCATCCGGTGGGAGGGGGAGACGAGGCGCGCCGCTCGACGCGCCTGAGTCAGCAAGAGCAGTGCCGCGCCCGGGAGCGGTCACAGCGTGGTCGCCTCGACGAGATCGATCTCGGCCTGTCGTACGGCCTCGTCGCGCTCGATGCGGCCGAGCACGAGCTCACGCGTGGCGCGCACCGAGTCGAGCAGCTCGAACACGTCGATCTCGCCGCCACGAAACGCGATCTCCGCCATCTCTCCGATCGTGGCGAGCGAGGACGAGACGCCTCCCGCGAATCGCTCGAGCGCCTCGCGTCGTCTCGCGAGCGTGCGCTCGGCCGCGATGCGCGCAGCCTCCACCTCCCGGCTCGTCGCGTCCCGCGCAGCACGCGCCGCGCTCGCCTGGACCGCGGCGCGCTCGATCGCGCCTCGGTTCTGGTCGACGAAGGGCAGCGGCATCGAGAGGCCCCCGAGCAAGTAGCCGCCCTCCGGCCAGCTCGAGACGATCGCTCCCACACGCAGCTGGATCGGCGGCACGGCCCACGCGCGCTCGCGCGTCTCTGCGGCCTCCGCGGCCTCGATCTCTCGCTGCGCCACCGCGAGCCTCGGATGCTCTCGCTCGGTCGCGCGAATCGGCAGCGGTGCGAGATCCGACAGCGTTCCGGGCGCGCGCACGTTCTCGCCCGGACGACCGAGCAACGCCGCGATCCGTCCGCGCGCGGCCGCCACGTCTCCACGTGCCGCGTCCCGCGTCGAGCGCAGCGCAGCGAGCTCGGCCTCGATCCGCACGACGTCCCAGCGACGGCCCGCGCCTGCGGTCGATCGTGCTGTCACGAGCGTCGCGATGCGTGACAAGCGCGCCTCCGCCTCGGCGAGCAGGGCCTCACGATCCTGCGCGGCGAGCAGCGCGACGTAGGCGCGTCGCAGATCGAGCCGTGCATAGGCCCGGGCGAGCGTGACGAGCGAGCGATCCGCGACGAGGCGCGCCTGCGCGGCACGCACACGCGCGTCGAGCTGACCGGGCCACGGCAGCGTCTGGCCGATCACGATCTGGCTCTGTGTGCCGCCGTTGGTGGGCTCGCCGCCGAGGAAGCCCGCGAAGTCGAGCGACAGCAGCGGGTTCTCGGGCGTGCCCGCAGCGATGACGTCGCCTTCGCCCGCCTCGGCAGCCAGGTGCGCGGCGACGAGGCGTGGGCTGTCGCTCAGGCGCGCCTCGAGCTCGGCCCACGTGACGGTGACCGTCGTCTCCTCCGAGGCGTCCTGCGCGTGCACACGCGCGCCGTGGAGCAGCGCGACGAGGACCACGAGGATCGCGGGCCTCACGTCTGCACCTCCTCGTCGTCGGCCGACGGATCGGGCAGCGTCTCGCGCGCGACGAGCGTGTAGAGGGCCGGCAAGAGGAAGAGGGCGACGGCGCACGTGGTCACCAACCCGCCGATCAGCACCAGCGCGAACGGCCGCTGCGTCTCGCTGCCCGTGCCCGTCGAGATGGCCATGGGCACGAGGCCGATCATCGCGAGCAGCGCGGTCATCGTCACCGCGCGGAAGCGCAGCACCGCGCCCTCGATCGCAGCCTCGCGCAGCGGCAGACCCTCCTTGCGCTTCTCGTCGATCGCACCGAGCACCAGCAGCGACGCGAGCGCGACCTGACCGAGCAACGCGATGAAGCCGATCATCGCGCTCACCGAGAGGTGCACGCCCGAGCCTGCGAGCGCGAAGGCACCGCCCGTCAGGGCCGCGGGGATCGCGAGGAGGACGGTCGCCGCGCCGCGCCCGGAGCCGAGCGCGACGAAGAGCAGACCGAGCACCACGACGAGCGCGAGCGGTACGACGACCGCGAGCCGCTCCATCGCACGCGCCTGGTTCTCGAACTCGCCGCCCCAGCGCATGCGGTAGCCGTCGGGCAGGCTCACGCGCGCGTCGACGGCGCTCATCGCGTCGCGCACGACCGACCCGAGGTCGCGTCCCTCGATGTTGAACTTCAGCGCGAGCACCCGCGCGTTGCCCTCGCGTGCGATCGAGGAGCGTCCGGGCGCGAGCTCGATCTCCGCGAGCGCGCGCAGCGGAACGCGCGCCTCGCCCGCGGCGACGGGGAGCTCGCCGATGTGGCCGACGTCCGACCGCTCGCTCTGGGGCAGACGCACACGCACGGGCAGCAGGCGCTCGTTCGACCACACCGCGCCCGCGACGCGCCCTGCGAGCGCCAGCTCGATCGCGCCCTGCACAGCGTCCATCGACACGCCCGAGCGCGCGAGCCGCTCGCGATCGGGGCGGATCTCGAGCTGCGGCACCATGCGGTCGCGGTAGAGCGAGGCCTCGATCACGCCGGGCACCTCGCGCACCGCCGCGAGCGCCTCGAGCAGCAGCGCGCGCATCTCGATCAGGTCGGTGCCGTAGATCTTGAGCACGACCTGCCCGCGCACGCCGCTGATCGCCTCCTCGACGTTGTCGCGGATGGGCTGCGAGAAGTTGAAGCGGATGCCGGGGATCTCGCCGAGCGAGGCGCGCATCTGCTCCTGCAGCTGCTCGGTCGTGACGCCCTCGCGCCAGCGATCGCGTGCGTGGAGGTGCACGTACGTCTCGCCCATGTTGACGCTCTCGTTGTCGGTGCCGTCCTCGGGGCGGCCCTGCTTGGTGTCGACCTCGCGCACCTCGGGGAACTGGAGGAGGCGCGTTCGCACCTCGAGGAACGTCGCCTGCGCGCGCTCGAGGGAGCTCGAGGTCGGCATCTCGACGAGCACCGTGAAGTCGCCCTCGTCGAGCTCGGGCAGGAACTCGGTGCCCAGGCGCGAGAGCGCGAGCGCCCCCGCGAGCATCGCGACGAGCGCGCCGATCAGCGGCACGGCGCGACGCTCCACGAGCCAGCGGCACGCGCTCGCGTAGCGCGCTCGCCCGTACGTGACGAAGCCAGGCTCGGCGTGGTGGCCGTGCCCCGCGCTCGGACGAAGGAGCAGGGCCGCGAGCGCGGGCACGACCGTGAGGGAGAACACCAGCGCGCCGAAGAGCGCGAAGGAGTAGGTCAGCGCGAGCGGTCGGAAGATGCGACCCTCGACGCGCTCGAGGCTGAACACGGGGATGAGCGCGGCGACGATGATCGACATCGCGAAGAGCGTCGGTCGCGCGACCTCGCGGGCCGCGTCGATCACCAACCGCAGGCGCTCGCCCGTGGTGCGAGGCGGCTTCTCGCCCATGCGGTGGACGACGTTCTCGACGAGGATCACCGCGCCGTCGACGAGGATGCCGAAGTCGATCGCGCCCATCGAGATCAGGTTCGCGGGCAGGTGGATGGCGCGGAGGCCGATGAACGCCACGAGCAGCGAGAGCGGGATCACCACGCCCACCACGAGCGAGCCGCGCAGGCTGCGGAGGAAGAGCCACACCACGGCGACGCACAGCACAGCGCCCTCGAGCAGCGAGTGGTGCACGGTCTCGAGCGTGCGATCGACCAGGCGCGTGCGGTCGTAGAACGGCACGATGCGCATGCCCTGCGGCAGGCCATCGCCGTTGAGCTCGTCGATGGCGGCGTGCACACCCTCGAGCACGACGGACGGGTTCTCGCCGCGCCGCATGAACACCACGCCCTCGACCGAGTCGAGGCTCTCGCCGTAGCCGCTCGCGCCCTGTCGCGGCACGTGCGAGAGCGTGACGCGCGCGACGTCGCCGATCGTGACGGGCGTGCCTTCATCGGCCTCGAGCACCGCGGCCATCACGTCCGCCGCGCTCGCGAACGCGCCCACGCCGCGCACGACGATCTGCTGCTCGCCCATGCGGAGGAACCCGCCGCCTGCGTTGCGGCTCGCCGCCGCGAGCGCGATCTCCACGTCCTCCATCGTGAGCCGCCACGCCGCGAGCCGGGCAGGATCGACCTCCACGTGGATCTCGGGGAGGAAGCCGCCGCGGCCCACGACGTCCGCCACGCCCGCCACACGGCGGAGCCGCGGGCCCACGTTCCACTCCTGCTCGGAGCGACACTCCGCGAGCGAGTGACGGCTGGAAGTCACTCGGTAGTTGAAGATCTCGCCCAGCGGCGTCGCGTCGGGACCGAGCTCGGGCAGCGCACCGATCGGCAGCTCCGCGGTGCGCAGGCGTTCTTGCACGAGCACGCGCGCACGAAACGAGTCCGCGCCGTCCTCGAACGTCAGGTACACGAGCGAGAGACCGAACAGGCTCTCGCTGCGCATCTGGATCATGCCGGGCGTGCCGTTGAGCACGCGCTCGAGCGGGATGGTGATCTGTCGCTCGATCTCGGGCGGCGCGAGGCCCGGCATCTGCGTGATGACGTTGACCTGCAGGTTGGTGACGTCGGGGAACGCCTCGACGGGTGTGTCGAGGTAGGCCCGCACGCCGATCGCGGCGACGACGAGCGCGAAGAGCACCGCGCCGACGCGACGCTTCACGCTGAGCTCGATGAGCTTCTCCAGCATCGTGTGCCTCTCGCTCAGAGGAGGAGGTCGACGCTGCCGTCGAGCAGGAGCGCGCCCTCGACGACCACGCGCTCTCCCGCCTCGAGCCCGGCGGCGACATACACGCGCCCGGACACCGAGGGCCCGATGTCGACCCGTCGCGCCTCGAAGCGACCTTCGTCGCGCTCGACGTAGACGATCGTCTCGGCGCCGTCGCGCACGAGCACCGCGGCCGAGGGCAGCGAGATTCCGTCGTCGACGAGGCTGATGGAGGCGCGACCGAAGAGGCCGGGCCGCGCGTCGGGCGGCAGCGCGTCGACCTCGACGCGCACGGGCACGGTGCGCACCCCGTTCACGACC
>JAFLCL010000352.1 GCA_017303575.1 Deltaproteobacteria bacterium | reverse complement strand
TCTTGTTCGGCGCCTTGCTGGTCGGCTTGATCCGGCGATCACGGCGCGCGAGCGAGCGCGCCTCCTCGAGCCGCAGCGCGACCTCGTCGGGCAGCTCGGGGTAGCGGCGAAGGAGCGACTCGAGGTTCTCCGTCGCGTCGGGGTCATCGACCATCAAGAGGCAGCGCGCGCGCACCACCCGCGCATGCGCGGCCACGGCGCTGCTCGGGCTCGCCAGCGCACGTTCGAGCGCGCACTGCGCGGCGTCGCGCGTCTCGAGAGGATTCCCGTCCCAGCGCGCGAGCACCGCCTCGACGTCGGCGAGCTCGAAGCGATCGGCGAGCCGCGGATGCGCGGCCACGAGCGCCGCACGATCGATGCTCGGCGCGACGAGCGGCCCGAGGACCGCGGAGTTGCTCGGGAGCGGCGGCAGGACTGGCGGTCCCACCACGAGGAGATCGCCGGGGACGAGGGCGCTGCCTGCGTCGCTGCACATCATCACGGGCGACGCGGCGTCGACGTCCTCGGTCCAGAGCGGCTCGTCCGCGCGCGCCGTCGTCACCCCGACCACGCTTGCCGCGAGGACCCCCGCTGCGACGGTCGCCCAACCCCGGAGCCAGCGCGGCAGCGAGGGGGCGTACGGACTGTGTCGGTGGGACGGCATGCGAAGCACGAGAGATCGAGGATGCGGGAAAGGTCCCCGACGATCAAAGAATCAGCCCTGAATCGTGGGCAATCCCGCGAGACCGGGCAGGGCCGGCGTGCGCGAGGCGAGGTCCCGATCGACGCACGGCGAGCGCGTGTTATTCGGGGGCCACGTGATCGGTACGAGGACGAGACCTCCCTTCGACGCACCTCGAAGCGCGCGCTTGGCCCGCCTGTGCGAGCGGCTCTTGCTCCTCGCAACGCTCGTGCTCGCCGGCTGCGGTGCGACGAGCACCGTGCCCGCCGCGACCCGCGCGCGTGCGATCGGCTTCGCGCACAACGTGAGCGACGCCCCGCTGTGGTCGCGGTGGGGCAGCGCGGGCGAGCTCCGCTTCCTCGAGATCGTGGTGGGCACCGACGAGGTGGACGCGACGCTTCCACTCGTCGTCGCGCTCCACGGCATCGGCGACGGCCCGCGCATCCCCGACGGCGGCTACCTCCATCGCGCGCGTGCCTACAGGCTCGTCCTCCCCGAGGCCCCACTGCTCTTCGAGGCAGGGCGCGCGTGGTCCACGCACCGCGCCAGCGACGGTCAGCCCGAGCTGCTCGCGGCCGACCTCGAGGCGCGCGTGCCTGCGATCGTCGAGCTGATCGAGGTCCTGACCGCCACGCGCCCGACGCGCGGTCGACCCGTGCTCGTCGGCTACTCGCAAGGTGGGCACCTCGCGTTCGTCGTGGGCACCCAGCGCCCCGAGCTCTTCACGGCGATCGTGCCGATGGCCGCGTGGCTGCCGCCGCCGCTCGTCCCCGACGGCCCACCTTCGCGACGCACCCCGATCCGAGGCGTCCACGCGCGCGACGACGAGCGCGTCCCGCTCGCGCCCACCGAGGCCCTCTACGATCACCTCAACGCGCTGGGCTGGGACGCACGCCTCGAGATCGTGCTCGGCAGCCACGCCCCCTCCCCTGCCATCGAGGACTTCTTCGGGCGTCAGCTCGACGCGGCGCTCACGGAGATCGATCGCTGATCCGATGCGTGTTGGCGGGGCCCGCCGGGCACGCTACACAGCCCTCGCATGCCCAGCCAGGGTCGTTCGCTCGAGCTCCGCGTCGGCATCTTCGTCGCGCTCTCGGTCATCGTCGGAACGATCCTCGTGTTCTCGCTCGGCAACCGCAGCGCGCTCTTCAGCGCGAAGCGCACGTACATCTCGGTGTTCTCGAACGTCGATGGCCTTCGGCCCGGATCACCGATCCGCATGTCGGGCCTCGACGTCGGCACCGTCGGCGAGGTGCGCTTCCAGGACGACGGGCGCTGCGAGGTCGAGCTCAACATCTCGGAAGAGAACGCGCGCTTCATCACCGCCACGAGCGTCGCGAGCATCGGCAGCAAGGGCCTGCTGGGCGACAAGCTCGTCGAGGTCACGCCCGGCACCGGCGCCTCGCTTCCGAGCGGCGCCACGATCCAGTCCGCGGAAGGCGGGGGCCTCTTCGGCGCGCTCGCGTCGGCCGGGGAGCTCGTCGACGACGCGCGCCCTGCCATCGCCAACGTGCGCCTCCTGACCGAGACCTTCGCGGAGGAGCAGTTCCGTCAGGACCTGCGCGACATCACGCACAACATCGCGGAGCTCACGCGCATGGCGCGCGAAGAGGACGGCACCGTGCGTCGCCTCCTCACCGATCCGGAGCTCGCCGATCGGCTCACCTCCACGCTCGGCAGCGTGCAGCTCGCCTCGGCCGAGCTCTCGCGCACCTCGCGCAACGTGCGCCTCATCACCGACGAGATCGCGACGGGCGATGGCACCGTGCACCGCCTGATCTACGACGACGACGGTGCGCGCCTCGTCGAGAGCCTCGCGGACACCGCGGGCGAAGCGGCGACCATCCTGCGCGACGTGCGCACCGGCGACGGCAACATGCACGACCTCCTCTACGGCGACGAGGCGGGCGATCTGATCTCGAACCTCACCGCGATGAGCGCGGATCTGCGCGTCGTCATGGCCGACATCCGCGCGGGCCGCGGCACGATCGGTGGTCTGCTCGCGGACCCCTCGATCTACGAGGACATCCGCCGCATCGTCGGCAACGTCGAGCGCAACGACATCCTGCGCGCGCTCGTTCGCTACTCGATCCGCGAGGACGAGGCGGTTCCGCCCGCACCGCGAGCCGAGCCCGAAGAAGGCAACTGATCGCTTCGCGTCAGGGGGCGAGCGGTCGCGTCAGCACATGACCGCCCGCATCGCCGACGACGACGTGTCGCGAGGTGGCGCACACGCATGACCATCTCGCGCGGCGCGGCTGGCTCGTCGCGCGCGCGCAGGCCGCCGGGCTCGACCATCGCGATCTGCGTGCACACGCGCCACGGACGACACCTCGATCCCTCGTCGCACGCCGAGTCGTCCGTGCACGCACTCGCTTCGCACCACTGCCCCTCGTGAGACGAGCGCGCGCGCGAGCCCGGAGGACACGCGGGCGGTCCCGCGACCGCGTCCGCGTGGACCGCGAGCGGCGCGAGCCACACGCAGAGAAGACCGGCGACGACCGAGACGCGCATCGCGAGGAGGCTAGCGCAGCGCGTCCGCGGTCAGGGCGGCGGTTGGTTGCTCTGCGTCGTCTCGGTGCGGTCCGTCGATTGCGCGCCATCGCGCTGCACTTCCGTCCTCTCGGAGCTGGTGCGTCTGACTTCGCCGCCCCCTTCGAGACGATCCGTGCTGGTGGTGCTGGTGGTCTGCGTGCGGGCCGGGGGGCCGCCGCACGCGGCGAGGCCGAGCGCTGCGAGCGCGAGGCCGAGAGCTTGGACGTTCTTCATGAGATTCCTGGGTTCGTGTTTGCGGGCCCAGGGACAGAGCAAGAAGGGGGCTCGGTGCTCGCGACGCACGATCCACGACGTGAGGTGTGAGGCGGCGAGGCAGCACGCCTCGCATCGGACATTTCGCCGCCCCGGTGTTCGCCGTGCCCACGGTCGCCGCTGCTCGAACGGGACTCGCTCGCGCGGGTGGAGGAGCACGCGCGCGGCGGTGCACAGCGCAACCGCCCTCGCGGGCGCCCAGTGGCATGGCCCTCGCTCTCCGTCGCCCCTCTGCCTACAGGAGAACGAATTGAACAAGCGACTTCTCTTCACGACATCCATCGCCATGGGGCTCTCGACCGCGGGCTGCGGTGACGACGACGTGCGCGCCGACGCGACGACGCCGCGCGACACGGGCTCGACGATCAGCGACACCGGCGAGATGCCGACGATCACGGACCTCGTGGTCGAGAGCGACGACTTCGAGATCCTCGAGGCGGCCCTGCTGCGCGCCTCGCCCATCCCGGGCGCGACACCCACGCCCATCGCCGACGCGCTCGACGCGCCGGGCGCCTACACAGTCTTCGCGCCGAACGACGCGGCGTTCGAGTCATCGGGGCTGTCTCTCTCCGTCGTCGCCAACATGCAGCCCGACGCGCTGCGCGGGATCCTGCTCTATCACGGGCTCCTCGCGAGGATGCCCGCGTCGGCGTTGACGGATGGCGTTCAGAGCTCCATCGCGCAGCTGCCGTTCTGGATCACGACCGAGGGTGGTGTGGCCATCAACGGCGGCAACACGGTCTCTGGCGGCGCCGACGTGGTGGCGACCGACATCCAGGCATCGAACGGCGTCGTGCACGTCATCGATCGCGTGCTCCTGCCGCCCACCGTCGAGGCCATCCCGCGGTACGCCGGGCTCACCACGCTCTCGGGCGCGCTCGCGTCGCAGTTCCTCACCGACGACCTCTCGGGGCCTGGACCGTTCACGCTCTTCGCGCCGACGAATGAAGCGTTCGACGCGCTCCCGTCGCTGCCCTCGGGTGACGATCTCACGAACGCGCTGCTCCTCCACGTGATCGACGGGGCTGTGCCTCGGAGCTCGATCACCTCGACGCCCATCGGGCTCAGCACGCTGGCGCCCGCGCCCTGGCGCGCCGTAGGCAGCACCACCACGCTCTCGCTCGTGGCCCGCCTCGAGGGCGGCACGGCGCGCGTCGGCGGTGTCGCGATCACGATGGAGGAGCTGCCCGCGACCAACGGCGTCGTGCACATCGTGGGCTCGGTGCTGATGCCCGCGAACCTGCTCGAGATGGCGAGCGCCGCCGGTCTCACGAGCCTCGTGAGCGCGGTCCGCGCTGCGCCCGCGATCATGGGCACGACGACGATCGAGGGCCTGCTCTCGAGCGACAGCGCGCGCCTGACCGTGTTCGGGCCCACCAACGAGGCCTTCGCCGCGGTCCCCACGCTCCCGGTGGGAACGGCCTCGCGCGACCTCTTGCTCTATCACGTGCTCGCATCGCCCGACCCGGGCATCGTGCTCTCGACGGACCTGCCCTCAGGCGCGGCGAGCTTCCCGACGCAGCTGGCTGACGCGAGCGTTCCTTTCGCGCCCGGCCCTCCGGCGACCATCGATGCGCAGGAGATCCTGATCGTCGATCTCGTGGCGACCAACGGTGTCCTCCACGTCGTCGATGGCGTGCTCACGCCTCCGGGCTGAGCCTCCCGTCCGACCCGGACGCTGCGCGGCGGGCTCATCACGGCCCGCCGCGCGACGTCGCCTACCTCGCCACCTCAGCCGCCGTAGCGGAGCAGCGTGGCGACGTCGTCGTCCTCGGGCGCGCGGCCCTCGATGAAGTCCTTCACGCGCGGGTCGGTGACGCGCTTGATCTCCTCGACGGTGCCCGACGCGATGATGAAGCCCTTGTGCACCATCGCGATGCGATCGGAGATCTGGAAGGCGCTCGACATGTCGTGCGTCACCACGATCGAGGTCACGTTGTAGAGCCGCTTGGTCTCGAGGATCAGGGCGTTGATGCGCTCGGTCGAGACGGGATCGAGGCCTGTCGTCGGCTCGTCGTAGAGCAGCACCTCGGGACGGATCGCGAGCGCCCGGGCCAGGCCGACACGCTTGCGCATGCCCTGCGAGAGATCGCTCGGCATCATGTCGATCGTCTCGGGAAGGCCGACGTCGGTGAGCGACTTGATCACGCGCTCGTCGATCTCCTTCTGCGCCAGCTGGAAGTGCTCGCGGAGGCCGTAGCTCACGTTGTCGCGAACCGACATCGAGTCGAAGAGCGCCGCGCCCTGGAAGAGCATCGCGATGCGACGCCGAACGGGGCCGTACTCGCGCTCGTTCTTGCCCTGCACCTCTTCGCCACCGAAGCGGATCACGCCGCCGTCGACGCGGAGCAGGCCGATCAGCAGCTTGAGCATCACGCTCTTGCCCATGCCCGAGCCGCCGATGATCGTGAGGGCCTCGCCTGCCTCGATCGAGAGGTTGAGATCTTCGTAGACGACCTTGGGGCCGAACGCCTTCTTCACGTGCTCGAACTCGATCAGCGCCACTGGCGTGCCTCGCTGCCTTCGTTGCCCCAGAACCCTCCCGTCGTCCAGCGAGGTTCGCGCTTCCCTCGCACCGCGAGTCCGGCCACGATCCGCTCGCTCGGCGTGCCGTACCTCGCTTCAGGACTCTGCTCGCGCGCGGGGCTCGCCGTCGTGACGCCCTTCGTCGCCGCGATGGGACGCGCGCTCGCGACGGCAGGAACGATCGCGCTGATCGGCTGCAGCGAGCCCAGCGGCGCGAGCGAGCTCGCCGACGCGATCGCGCCGCACGAAGAAGCGATCGAGCGCTTCGCGCAGTGGGCCGAGCGGGCGACGCGCAGCGCTGCGCCTCGACAGCGCGCGCGCCGCGACGAGACGCTCTTCGCCACCGTCCGCGGAGATCCTCGCTTCGTCGTCATCGTCGTGGAGCGCGAGGGCCACACACCGTTCCGTGCCACGCACCCCGTCGATGCGAGCGTGCCCGACCTCGCGTGGCAGACGGTGCGCACACGCCACCTCGGCCTCCTCCAGGCCGCCGTCGATCCCGACGAGGCCTCGCACGTGTGGGTGCGCCTCGCCGAGAGCGGCGAGGCGCGGCTCGTGATCACGCTCGAGCTCGCGCCGCTCGAGGGCGAGGCACCCGAGCCCGCGCGGTGATCTCCTCGGCGCCGCCTCGCGCGGCCGCGACGCGCTCAGGGACCGAGAAAGAATCCGCTCTCGGTTGCGGGATTGTTGGGGCGCCACGCGGCGGGGTCTGCGCAGCAGACCCCTGGAGCGGGAGTGAGGAGGAGTCTTCGACGATCGAACGACGGGGAGTTCGAGGGGCCAGAGGTCCCTCGACCCAGGCAAACTCAGGGAGCGAGAAACAATCGACTCACGGCGTGAAGGGACGCGGTGGTGGGGGGTCCAGGGCGAGTTCCGCAGGCCGAAGGCCGAGGATGTTTGAGCATCGGACCCCCCTCCGCCGCGGCCCGACTCGAAGCACGGGGATTCTTTCTCGCTCTCTCAGTCATCGCCCGCGAGAGCGCACCTCGATCTCCACCTGTGCGCTTCCCCCGGAGTACATGCCCGCGAAGACCGACAGCGTCTCTCCAGGCTGGGCGCTCATCCGCACCGCGGCGTCGAGGGAATCACCGCCGTCATCGTCGCAGACGATCGCGCCGGAGGAGGAGCGCACGAGCAGCGTGGTGTCGGCGCCGGAGTGGAGCCGGATCTCGACAGTGCTCACCCCCGCACCGACGTCCACGCGGATCTGCGGCTCGCGCGGGAACGTGCCGCGACACTCGAAGCGCACATCCATGCCGCGCACCCACCCGCCCGCGGTGGCGGTCGTGCGCTGCTCGGTGCTGCTCGAGACGGCGAGCACGCGGCCGGGCGACTCCTGCCCGAGCGGCGCGATGGAGGGCGCTGGCGGCGCGCTCGGATCCGCGCATGCGCTCGCGTCCCTGCCCTGCGTTCGCAGGGCGATTCCGTAGCTCCGCATCGCGTCGCGGCACGACGACACGGGATAGCTGGACATGAGGAACATCGAGCAGGCGCTCACGTCGATCGTTCCCGCGGCGGCGAGCGCACGGCAGCACTCGGCGGCGTGGACGCACGCGCTACCGGGCGCACCGCCGCCACCGACGCCGGCGAC
>JAFLCL010000351.1 GCA_017303575.1 Deltaproteobacteria bacterium | reverse complement strand
CGTCCGTGCGTGGCCCGCGACGCACGCCCTCACCGCCCGGCGCGTGCGCGCGAGGCACCGTCGAGGCGTACTCGAACGCGATCTCGATGACGCCCGGCGTGGTGAGCGGTCGCTCGTAGTGTCTCGCTCGGAGCGCACGCTCCATGCATCGACCGAACGCCGTCTCGACGCCCGACGGGCTCACGTCGTCGCTGCGGAGCTCGACGTCGCTGACTTCACCGCCCGGCCCGAGATCGACGAGCGCGACCCGCTGGCCCAGTGCGAGACGACGTCCCGCGCACCGACGCGCCATCCCGGGCAGCTCGGCCTCGAGGGCTGCAGCCTGCTGGTCGGACACGCCCTCGAACTCCACGACCATGACGTAGAACGACTGCGCGCTCGCGCGTGACGGCGCCCACAGCGCGGCGAGCGCGAGGGCTGCGGTGACGAGGACGATCTGTGTGCGCGTGGGCTTCATGGGGTCTCCCGCGACCGGCCCTCACCGCGCGAGCTCGGTCGATCGAGGCCAGGTTACAACAAGGCCCTCGGACGCGCCGGAGCGAGGCCTATTCGACGCTTGAAACGAGCGGCTCCCGACGCGAAGCTGCCGCGCATGAAGCGCGCCTTTCATCCGGAGATCGAGCCTCACCGCAGCGGCATGCTCGAGGTCGGCAGCGGGCACTCGATCTACTGGGAGGTCTCGGGCAACCCCAAGGGCAAGCCCGTGGTGTTCCTCCACGGAGGTCCGGGCGGCGGCTGCGATCCGAAGCAGCGCCGCTTCTTCGATCCCTCGCGCTACCTCATCGTGCTCTTCGATCAGCGCGGCTGTGGGCGCTCGACGCCGCACGCGTCGCTCGTCGACAACACGACGTGGCACCTCGTCGCCGACATCGAGGCGCTGCGCACGCACCTCGGCATCGAGCGCTGGCAGGTGTTCGGCGGCAGCTGGGGCTCCACGCTCGCGCTCGCGTATGCGCAGAAGCACCCCGAGCGCGTCACCGAGCTCGTCCTCCGCGGCATCTTCCTCCTGCGACAGAAAGAGCTCCGCTGGTTCTACCAGTGGGGCACGAGCGAGCTCTTCCCCGAGGCCTTCGCCGAGTACGTCGCACAGATCCCGGAGGCCGAGCGTGGGGACCTGATCGGCGCCTACCACCGGCGCCTCACGAGCGAGGATCCGAAGGTCCGCCAAGAGGCTGCGCGCGCGTGGAGCGTGTGGGAGGCGCGCACGAGCTTTCTCCTCCCCAAGCCCGAGCACGTGACGCGCTCGGCGGGCGACGCCTTCAGCCTCGCGTTCGCGCGCATCGAGTGCCACTACTTCGTGAACCGCGGCTTCCTGACGCACGAGGATCAGCTGCTCGACGACGTGAGCAAGATCCGGCACCTCCCGTGCGTCATCGTGCAGGGTCGCTACGACGTCGTGTGCCCCGCGGTCAGCGCCTACGACCTCAAGCAGCGCTGGCCCGAGGCGGAGCTCGTGATCGTCGATGACGCAGGCCACTCCTCCTACGAGCCGGGCATCCTCGACGCGCTCCTCGCCGCGACCGATCGCTTCGCTTGAGTCGGCGGGGCAAAGGGGCCGTCGCTCGGTCCCTGAGCTCGTCTGGGTCGAGCATCATGGGGCGCGAGGGAGGCGGATCTCGAAGCGTGCGCCACCACCGCCCTGCGTCGCGGCGCGGATCGAGCCCTTCTGGTTCTCGAGCAGCAAGCGCGCGGTCGCGAGGCCGAGGCCGAGGCCCAGCGGCTTGCTCGTGACCAGCGGCTCGAAGAGGCCCTTGATCGCGTCGCGGGTGAGCCCGGGGCCGGTGTCCTCGATCGCCACGAGCACGGCGTCGCCGTCGTCGTATGCGCTCACGCGGAGCCGACCGCCGCTCGGCATCGCCTCGTAGGCGTTGCGGATCACGCTCGCGATCGCATCGCTCGCCTGACGTGGGTCGACCTCGACCACCAGCGCCTCTTCGACCTCGCGCTCGATGGTCACCGTGTCGGGCGGGCTGGTCGCCGCGAGGGCGCTCTCGATCAGCTCCTCGACGCCCATGCGCTTGACCATCGGGGCCTTCACGCGCGCGTAATCGAGGAGCTCCGTGATGATGCGGTTGGCGCCCCACACCTCCTCGAGGATCGCGGTGATGGACTGCGTGATGTCGGGGTCGTCGGTGGCCGCGAGCTTGCGACGCAGGATCGCGCTGGCCGTCGCGATCGCCGCGAGCGGATTGCGGATCTGGTGCGCGACGCTCGCCGCGAGCTGCCCGAGCACGCTCAGACGCTCCTTGCGCAAGAGCTCCGTCTGCACCGCCTCGAGCGCGTTCGATCGCTCGCGGACCCGCCGCTCGAGCTCTTCGTTCGTGTCGCGCAGCGCCTGCTCCGCGCGCTTGATGCTCGTCACGTCCGTGATGATGCCGACGAGGTGCGTGATCTCGCCCGTCCGCGGGTCGCGCACCGGCTCCTTCACCGTGCGGAGGATGTGCATGTCGCCGCCGTGATCGGTCATCGACTCCTCGTCGATCACGATCGACTCCGCGTGCTCGTAGACTCGCAGGTCGACGCCACGGAAGAACTCGGCCTGCTCGCGCGGGAACAGGTCGTAGTCGGTGCGGCCGAGCACGCTCGCGAGGGTCCGACCGACCAGCGTCTCGAAGGCGGGGTTCACGAGCACGAAGCGGAAGGCGCGGTCCTTCACGAACACGGGATGGCCGATGTGATCGACGATCGCGCGCAAGAGCTCGCCCGAGGTCGGCTCGGTCACCGACGGCGCGTCGGCGTCCCGCTCGCTGGCACCGCCGACCTCGCGCGTCACACAGCCGAGCTTACACGCCGCACAGCGCGTTGCCCTCGGGGTTTTCGCCGCGCCGTGGCATCGTGTGCCGCGTGAAGCGAACGGAACGGCTCTTCGCCATCGCCGAGGCCTTGCGCGGTCGGCGCACGGGCGTGACCGCGGAGGAGCTCGCGGATCGCTTCGGCGTGAGCCTCCGGACGATGTACCGGGACCTCGACGCGCTGCGCGAGGCAGAGCTGCCCCTCGCCGCCGAGCGCGGTCGGGGCGGCGGCTATGCGCTCGATCGCACGTACTCGCTGCCGCCCGTGAACTTCGACGTACGCGAGGCGGCGGTGCTCTTGGTGCTCGGTAAGCTCGCGAGCGAGCTGCGCCTCGTGCCGTTCACACAGACGTTGTCCTCCGCGCTCGACAAGGTGCGCGCCGCGCTGCCCACGGCGGCGCAGCGTCGCGTCGAGTCGCTCGGCAAGCACCTCACGTTCGTGGGCGTGCCCGCGCACAAGAGCCACGAGCACGTGCGACGCGCCGTCGAGACCGCGTGGTTCGAGGCGCGACCCCTTCGGATCACGTACCTCGGCTCCGACGACGTGCTGAGCGTGCGCAACGTGCGTCTCGAGTCGGTGACGCTGGAGCGCACCACGACGTTCCTCCAGTGCCGCGACCTCGAGCGCGACGAGCCGCGCCAGTTCCGTCTCCACCGCATCGAGCGCGCG
Source organism: Deltaproteobacteria bacterium (assembly GCA_017303575.1). Taxonomy (GTDB): domain Bacteria; phylum Myxococcota_A; class Polyangia; order Polyangiales; family Sandaracinaceae; genus JAFLCL01. Next base: position 4,127 of record JAFLCL010000351.1, on the reverse strand, counting down.
GAGCTCCTCGACCCCGAGCCCTGATCGGTCTCGCGCGGCCTGCGCTCTCGCGCCTCACGACCACCTCTGCGGCCCGACTCGAAGCGCTTGAGATGTGATCCATCCTCAGGGGGGGTTGGGCCCCCGCATGGAGCGCCGGAGGCGCGGGACATGAAGACGGGACATGAAGAAGTGCGCGGCGTTCTTGTCGGCGCACGGGCTGTGCTTACCGTGGCCGACGTCTCTGTCGCGCCGTTGGGCGCTTCACGAAAGGACACCCCGTGTTCATCGGCTTCGACCCCCTCTACTTCCTCCTCCTCGCGCCCGCGATGCTGCTCTCCGCATGGGCGGCCTGGGCCACACGCTCGCGCTTCGCGAAGTGGTCGGGCGTCGCCAACACGCGTGGCATCTCGGGCGCACAGGCAGCCCGCTACATCCTCGATCGATCGGGGCTCGAGAGCGTGCGCGTCGTGCCCTCGCGCGGCGTGCTCTCCGATCACTACGACCCCCGCGCGCGCGAGGTTCGACTGAGCGAGCCCGTGTACTACGACCAGTCGGTCTCCTCGCTCGCTGTCGCGGCGCACGAGGTGGGCCACGCGATCCAGCACCGCGATCGCTACACGCCGCTGGTGCTCCGCAACCTCGCGGTGCCCCTCGCGAGCCTCGGCTCGAACCTGAGCTTCCTCGTGATCTTCGTGGGCTTCCTGCTCTCGATGACGCAGCTCGTGTGGGCGGGTGTGATCCTCTTCAGCGCGGTCGTCGCGTTCCAGATCATCACGCTGCCGGTGGAGCTCGATGCGTCGCGTCGCGCCAAGATCGCGCTCTCGGAGCTGGGCCTCGTGACCTCGCCGAGCGAGCGGGAGGGTGTGTCCAAGGTGCTGGGCGCGGCGGCGATGACGTACGTCGGCGCGGCGCTCTCCTCGGCGCTCACGCTCCTCTACTACCTGATCCGCTTGGGCGTGTTCTCCGACGCGCGTGATCGACGATGATGTCCGCGTGAAGGACGGCCTCGCCGACCCTCCCCAGCCCCTCCCGTCGGGAGGGGGTCGCTGGCACCGCGCACCGCGCCTCTTCGCGCTCTCCGATCTGCACGTCGATCACCGCGACGCGTTCGAGGCGCTCGAGGCGCTGCCCGCGCATCCGCACGATGGGCTGATCCTCGCGGGTGACGTGGGGGACTCGGTCGCGTCGCTCGAGCGCACGCTCTCGTTGCTCGCGCCGCGGTGGGCGCGCCTCTTCTGGGTGCCCGGCAACCACGAGCTGTGGACGGTGCGGCGCACGGGCGAGACGGATCGGGGCCTCGCGCGCTACGAGAACCTCCTCGAGTGCTGCCGCGCGCACGGCGTGCTCACCCCCGAGGACGCCTACCTGGAATGGCCCGGCGCCCGCGTGGCTCGTGCAGGAGGCGATCGACCCGTCGCGATCGCGCCGACCTTCACGCTCTACGACTACTCGTTCTGTCCCGACGGAATGACGCCGAGCGAGGCGCGCGCGTGGGCGTTGGCCGACGGCATCGTCGCGTCGGACGAGGCGCTGCTCCACCCCGACCCGTACCCCGATCGCGAGTCGTGGTGCGCGGCGCGCCTCGCCGCGACCGAGCCTCGCCTCGAAGAGCGATCGCGCACGCATGCGCTGGTGATCGTCAACCACTGGCCGCTGCGCCGTGATCTCGTGCGCATCCCGCGCGTGCCTCGCTACGCGCCGTGGTGCGGCACGCGCCGCACCGAGGATTGGCACATACGCTTCGACGCGGCGGTGGTCGTCACCGGGCACCTCCACGTGCGCGCGACTGACGTGCGCGACGGCGTGCGCTTCGAGGAGGTGTCGATCGGCTACCCGCGCGACTGGGATCGATCGCGCGGCCTCGAGCGCTACCTGCGCAGGATCCTGTGATCAGGCGCCTGCGGCGCGGAGCATCAAGAAGACCACGACGCCGGTCGCCGACACGTAGAGCCACACGGGGTAGGTCCACTTCGCGAGCTTGCGGTGACGCGCGATCTGCCCGCGCAGCGCGAGCGAGAACGTCCAGAGCACCATGGGGAACGCGACCACGCTGAGGAGCACGTGCGAGAGGAGGATCGCGAGGTAGAGGCCGCGCATCGGCGCCTCGGCGGGGTAGGGCGTGTCGCCGTGCACGTAGTGGTGGAAGAGGTAGCCCGCGAGGAAGAGCGCGGAGCTGCCCAGCGCCGAGAGCATCAGCGCGCGGTGCACCGTCACGCGACGCACGCGGATCGCGAGCAGGCCGAGCACGATGCAGGTCGTCGACAGCGCGTTGAACGCCGCGTTCACGGCCGGCATGAACGAGAACGACGTCACCTCGTCGCTCGGTGATCGCAGCAAGAGCAGCCACGACAAGAGCGTCAGCGCGGCGACGGACACCACGAGGTTGAGGACGAGGTAGAGGCGCTCGCGCGACGGATCGATGGGGCCGGGGGCGGTCTCGGTGGTCATGGCGCGCGGGGTGTGGAGCCGCTCCGCGCGCGTGTCCAGTGAAGTCGAGGGCGCGGCCTACAAGCTCATGTTCACGTACCACTGCGCGAGCACCGCGCCGTGGCCACCGACCATCCGGACCTCGGCCCGGTGGATCCCCGGCTCCGCTGGACAGATCGGCCGCTGGCCTCCCAGCACGGGGTGAGGGCCTTCGCGGGCGTCGGTCTGGATGAGGACGCCGTTCGGGTCGTAGAGGAAGAGGTCGAGATCGGTCACGCCCTCGCCGCTCTGCGCGAGCAGCTTGTAACAGAAGCCGTCACGCAGCACCGACGTGAAGGTCTGCCGATCGCCCTCCGCGAGCGTCGCGCGAAAGGGTGTCTCGTAGGGCGTGAGGGCGAAGGCGTCGGTCTCTTCGCCCGCGCGCATCGCCTCTTCGAGCGCATCGACCGGCGGAGGACGCGGGGCGGGCGGGGGCGCGGCGGGGACGACGGGCGCTGCTTCCTCTTCGCCACCACAGCCGGCGAGGGCGAGCGAGAGGACGAGGCAGAGAGCCGAGCCGGGACGCGGAGCGTGTGCGCGCATGCGAGGGCCGACACCGTCGCGTGCGCGGGGTTCCTGTGCGGAAGGCACGGTGCTCACAGCGAGGTCACCTGCGTCGGCGTGAACACCGAGTCGCGCGTCCCGGGCGCGACCTCGTAGTAGTCGTTGATGCCCCAGCACCAGACCGTCGCGTCGCTGCGGATCACGCAGGAGTGGTGACGGCCCACGTCGAGATCGACGGCGTCGTCGATGCCCGCGACCTGCACCGGCACCGAGGTGCAGTCGACGAGCGAGCTGCCGTTCATGCACGAGGGCTCGGGGTGATCGAGCACCCCGTCCCCGAGCTGGCCGAAGTCGTTCGAGCCCCAGCACCACACGGTGCCGTCGTTGCGCCGTGCGCAGCTGTGTCGTGCGCCGAGCTCGATCTGCGCGATGTCCGTGAGGTTGGTGACCTCCACGGGCGCGCGTCGGGCCGCGACGTCCTGCATGCCCGGGCTGCCGAGCGCGAGCTCGCCGTTGCGGTTCTGGCCCCAGCACCACACGGTCGCGTCGGTCAGCAGCGCGCACGTGTGCTGGGAGCCGAGCGAGAGGCGCGCGATGTCGGCGGTGCGCTCGAACGCGATCGGCGTCACCCACGGTGTGCAGTCGAACTCGTCGATGCCCGAGACGCAGATCGTGTGAGGCGCGGGATCGCCGATCTGGCCGAGGTCGTTCTGACCCCAGCAATAGAGCTGCTCGCTCGTCCGCGCGCACGCAGTGCCGCCGAACGTGGTGGAGGTCGCGATCTCGACAAGGCCCTCGAGCGCGGGCGCGGTCGGGTCCTCGAGGCGGGGGCGGACAGGCGTCACGTAGAGCGCGAAGTCGCCCTGCCCGAGCTCGCCCACGCCGTTGTCGCCGATGCACCACGGCGCGCCGTCGGCATCGAGCCAGCACGTCATGATGAACGCGTTCGCGAAGCTCTGTGCACCATCGAACGTGGGCGCGGGCTCGGGGCGAAGGCGATCTGGCGTGGGCGCGGTGCCGATGCGGTAGCCGTGCGCGCCCCAGCACGAGAACGCGCCGTCGGCGTCCTCCACGCACGCGTCGTAGCCGCCCTGCGCGTAGAGATGGGCGGCGGGCTCGGTGAGCGCCACGCGCACCGCGACGTTCGAGCAGTCCGTTCGCTCGCTGCTGCCCAC
>JAFLCL010000350.1 GCA_017303575.1 Deltaproteobacteria bacterium | reverse complement strand
CGAGCGCGAGCGGGCCGCCCGCGCCGCTGCCCGCGTCGATCGCGAAGCGCAGCGGTCGCTCGCCGCGATCGGCCAGGCGGATGTTGCCCCGCACGAAGCCGACGTACGCGGGCGTGGGGTCGGTCGCGATCACCTTGCCGCCGGTGCGATCCACGAAGTCGGCTGCGTCGATCATGGTGCGCAGCTGCGCGATGTCCTGGCCGCTCAGCGTGGCCTTGCCGGCCATCATCTTGAAGCCGTTGTCCTCGGGCGGGTTGTGGCTGCCGGTGATCTGCACACCTCCGTCGAGGTCGTAGTGGAACACCGTGAAGTAGAGGAGCGGCGTGGGCGCCATGCCGATGTCGAGGACCTCGAGGCCCACGCGCGAGAGGCCGCGCATGAACGCCGTGTGCAGGCGCGGCGAGCTCAGTCGACAGTCGCGACCGACGCCGACACGACGCGCGTCGCGACGCACCCAGAGCGTGCCGAGCGCGCGGCCGAGCAGCTCGGCGAAGTCGTCGGGGAAGTCGCGGTCGGCGACGCCACGGATGTCGTACTCACGAAAGACGTGCGGGTTCGGGATCGTGCTCACGGGCCGGGAGTACCACGCGATCGCGCGAGTGCGCATGCGGGCGCGCATCGGGGCGCGCACCTGGCGCGGGACCGTCGGCTGGGGAAGATTCCTGCGCGTGCGGCCGTAGCCAGAGCGTCGAATGCCGACGCGACTCGCTGCGTCGACACGACCTCGAGGTCTTCATGAGGCTCCCGCTCTCTCCTGCTCGGCTCGCCATCGCCGGCGCGCTCACGATCGTCGCCACGCTCGCGATCGCTCCTTCCGCCGAGGCGCAGGTCGTCATCCAGGGCCAGGTCACCGTCCAGCAGGATCCCTACGCCCAACCCCAGTACGGCCAACCTCAGTATGGGCAGCCGCAGAACTACCAGCAGCAGGGCAACTACGCGCAGCCAGCCGATCCCAACGTCGTCTACCAGCCCTCGGGCTACGTGGCGCCCGTGGTCGCCCAAGGTCCGCAGCCCGTCCGCTACATCCACCGCAGCGCGCTGGTGCCTGGCATCTTGGTCCCCGGCATCCTGCTCCTCGCGGGCGGCTTCCTCACCGAAGTGATCGGCGCGCCGCTGCTGAGCGACAGCTGGGACTCGAGCGATCAGCTCGGCTTCGCGTTCATCCCCATCCTCGGCCCCTGGCTCCAGCTCGGCGGCTTCAGCGATCTCGATCGCGCGTTCGAGGACGGCATCGGCTACTTCCCGATCGTGGCAGGCCTCGCCCAGGCGCTGGGTCTGATCCTCACCATCGTCGGCCTCAGCGTGCACGACGAGTGGGACGAGCCCGTCTACGCGCTCACCGACGACCCCATGGGCCCCACCCTCGCCTTCGACGGCAGCCAGGCGACGCTGACCTTCTGAGCGATGCGGGGGGCCGTCAGAGCGCTTCGAAGTCCTTGCAGAACGTGATGGGCGCGTCGTCGTTCGGGGGACGACGGTGCGCCTCCGTCGGATAGCCGTGGGCGCACTGCTCGCGCACGTCGTCGAAGAGCACGCAGTCCTCGCAGTGCATGCGGAGCGCGTGCTCGTCGCGCTGACGACGAAAGAGCGCGTCCGCAGGGAGGATCACGCCGTCTCGATCTTCGTGACTCGCTTCTGGTGGCGTCCGCCCTCGAAGCTCGTCGTGAAGAACGCCTCGAGCAGCGCACGCGCCACCCCCGGCCCCACCACACGCGCCCCGAAGCACAGCACGTTCGCGTCGTTGTGGAGGCGCGACATCGTCGCCGAGTAGGCCTCCGAGCAGACGACCGCGCGCACGCCTCGGTGACGGTTGGCCGCGATCGACATGCCGATGCCGCTGCCGCACACGAGCACGCCCATCGCGACCTCGCCGCTCGCCACGCGCGTCGCGACCTCGTGCGCGAAGTCGGGGTAGTCCACCGACTGCGTCGCCGAGCTCGCGCCCAGATCGATCACCTCGTGGCCCAACGCGCCGAGCGCCTCGAGCACCTCGGCCTTGAGCGGGAAGCCCGCGTGATCACAGCCGAACGCGATCTTCATCGCAGCCTCACGCGTGACGGGTGAACGCGAGCGTCACGTTGGTGCCGCCGAAGCCGAACGCGTTCGAGAGGACGACGTCGAGGTTCCGCTCCTTGGCGACGTGGGCCACGAGCTCCATGTCTGCGGCCTCGTCGTCGGGATCGTCGAGGTTGATCGTGGGCGGGATGATCCCGGTCTGGAGGGACTTCACCGAGAACACGGCCTCGAGGCCGCCGGCGGCGCCGAGCAGGTGGCCCGTCATGCTCTTGGTGGCCGAGATCCACACGCCGTCGCTGCGCTTCTTGCCGAGCGCGCGCTCGCCGAAGATCGCCTTGAGCGCCTGCAGCTCTTGCTTGTCCCCGATCGGCGTCGAGGTCGCGTGCGCGTTCACGTAGCCCACGCGCTCCTTGTCGATCTTGCCGTCGCGGAACGCCATCTTCATCGCGCGCTGCGCGCCCTCGCCCTCGGGCGCAGGCTGGGTGAGGTGGTAGGCGTCGCTCGTCGCGCCGTAGCCGATGATCTCGCAGAAGATCGGGGCGCCGCGCTTCAACGCGCGCTCGCGCTCCTCGAGCACGAGCAGGCCCGCACCCTCCGCGATCACGAAGCCGTCGCGGCCCTTGTCGAACGGACGGCTCGCCTTCTCCGGCGACTCGTTCTGCTCCGAGAGCGCGCGCATCGCCGTGAAGCCGCCCACGCCGAGGCCCGTCACCGTCGACTCTGCGCCGCCGGCCACGGCGAGATCGAGATCGCCGCGCTGGATCCAGCGGAACGCCTCGCCGATCGCGTGCGCGCCCGAGCTGCACGCACTCGTCGTCGTGTAGTTGGGGCCCTTGAAGCCGAAGCGCATCGAGATCTGGCCCGGCGCGAGGTTCGCGATCGCCGACGGGATGAAGTACGGCGAGATGCGTCGCGGGCCCTTCTCGAGCAGCGTCTCCTTCATGCGCTCGATCACCTCGAGGCCGCAGAGGCCGACGCCCACGAAGGTGCCCGTGAGCTCCTTGTCCTCGTCCGAGAGCGCGCCGATGCCCGCCTGCTCCACGGCCTGCACGCCGGCGCCCATCGCGAGGTGGATGAAGCGATCGCCTTCGCGCAGGCGCTTCTTCTCGATGTACTTCTCGGCGTCGAAGCCCCAGCACTCGCCCGCGATCTTCGACGCGTGTTGGCTCGCATCGAAGCGCTTGATGAGGCCGATGCCGCTCTTGCCGGCGGTGACGTTGGCCCACGTCGTCTCGACGGTCTCGCCACAAGGGCTCACCGCGCCCATGCCCGTGATCACGACCCTACGCATCTCGACCTCCGAAAACGCCACGTGAGGAGCACGGGCGGCACTCGAAACGAAAACGGACGAGCTCTCGCCCGTCCGTCTCTCGGCCCCCCTCGACGAGGGGATTGAGATCTCAGGACTTGCGCGCGCTGATGTACGTCACCGCGTCACCGACGGTGCGGATCTTCTCGGTGTCCTCGTCCGGGATGTTGATGTCGAACTGCTCCTCGAACGCGAGCACGAGCTCGACGATGGCCAGCGAGTCCGCGCCGAGATCCTCGATGAACGCGGACTCGGGCTTGATCTGCGCGACATCGACGTCGAGCTGCTGCGAGATGATCTCCTTGACCTTGTCGGCGATCTCCATGCGGTCCTCCGCCCTCTCTCGGTGCGTGAGCCCTACGGGCTCTCGTTCTTTGGGTTCGTTGTCGTCTGGCTCGAGGCGAGCCGCAATCTTGATGGACTAGACGTACATGCCGCCGTTGACACGGAGCACTTGCCCCGTGACGTAGCCGGCCTCGTCGCTGGCGAGGTACACGACCGCAGCCGCGACCTCTTCGGGGCTGCCGATGCGCGCGAGCGGAGTCTGCTCGACGATCTTCTTCTTCACGTCCTCGGGGAGACCGGCCGTCATGTCCGTCGCGATGAAGCCGGGCGCGACCGCGTTCACGGTCACGCCGCGCGAGGCGTACTCTCGCGCGAGCGTCTTGGTCAAGCCCAGCAGCGCCGCCTTCGACGCGGAGTACACGGCCTGCCCCGGGTTGCCGGACTCGGCCACCACGCTCGAGAGGAACACGATGCGTCCCGTTCGCTTGCGCATCATGTGGCGCATCGCCGCCTTCGCGCCCCAGAGCGCGCCGCCGACGTTGGTCGCGAAGGTCTTCTCGAGCTCCTCGGGCTTGATGCGGAGGAGCAGCTGATCCATCGCGATGCCCGCGTTGCTCACGAGCACGTCGAGGCGACCCTTGCGCTTCACGAGATCGTCGATCGCCTCTTCGAACGAGGTCTGCGACGCCACGTCGAAGCGCACGATCTCGCCGTCACCGCCGCCCTCGCGAACGATCGCGAGCGCTTCGGACGCCGCCGCTTCGTTGCCGGCGTAGTTGATCGCCACGTACGCGCCCTGCTTCGCGAGCGCGACGGCGATCGCGCGACCGATGCCGCGCGATCCTCCCGTGACGAGCGCGACCTTGCCGGTGAGCTCGAACATCAGGCTGCTCTCAACCAGCCTGCTTCTCGGAGTCGCCCTTCTTGACGATCTCCTTGCCGTCGTAGTGGCCGCACGCCTTGCAGACGCGGTGGGGGACGCTCATCGCGCCGCAGTTCCCACAGGGGACGATCGTCGGCGCGGCGACCTTGTCGTGGTTCGCGCGACGCATGTTGCGCTTGCTGCGGGTGACTCGGCGCTTGGGCAATGACACGGCGGTTCTCCTTCGATCTCTGGAACGGTGATGAGCCCGATCTCGGGCCTGCGGTCGTGCGCGCTCAGATCGCGCGCTTCTTGTTCTTCTTGCTCGGCTCGGGGGGAGCTGCATCGGACGCGCGCGTCGCGTCGGCGCCCTTGGACAGCGCGCCTCTGGACAGCTCCAGCAGCGGCGCGAGACGCGGATCGATGGGCTTTCCGTCGACCACCGGGCCCTCGGTGAGGGTCGCGGGGCCGCGCACGTGCTCGGGCACGGCGAGGCCGGGACAGTCCTCGCGGCAGTGCACCTGCATCGGCACCTCGAGCACGATCTGCTCGCGCACGAGGCCATCGAGCGAGACGGTGTCGCCGCTGTACGTCTCCCGGTCGAGATCCTCGGGCGTGAGCTCGAGCTCGGGCGGGAGCGCGCGGGCATCCGACTTGCGGCTGAAGAGACCGATGAGGTCGGTGTCGACCGCGATCCGCGTGTCCGCGAGACAGCGCGCGCAGGGCGCGATCACAGCGGTCTTGACGCGGCCGTTCACCACGACGTCGTTGCCCGAGAGGCTCGCGTAGAAGCGAACGCGGCCCTTCGTCTCGGGATCCGCGTGGAGGTCGGGCAGATCGAGCGCGCGATCGAGCCACGCCGGATCGAGGGGAAGGTCGAAGTCCTTCCCTCCCTGCTCCAGCTCGCTCAGCTTGATCTCGAACTCGGCCATGACGCGCTTGCCTGAATCTCTCGCGGCTTCGTGAAAAAAGGCGCCCACGCGGGGCGCCCAAAAAGGCGCGTAGGTATAGACGTGTGCCCTTCTCAGTCAAGCATTCGCGTGAGCGGCGAGGTACGTCAGCGCGACTCGACCGGCCCCAGACCGCTCGGTCCCAGCGCGACCAACGTCGGCCCGCTCGGAGCGCGCGAGCCATCCGCGCAGTCCACGGCCGGACCCGCCAGCGGCGCGACGATCACGCGGCGATCGAGCCCCACGCCGAGCACCGCGGCATCGCCGGCGACCCACCGACCGACCTGTGTGTCGGGCCCGGCGAAGATCCCGGCGACGATCCCCGCCTCTTCGAGCGCGGCGCGCATGCGCTCGCTGCCCGCCTCGGCGCCGTCGACCCCACGCGTGAGCGGCGAGCCCGCTGGGGCATCGAAGCCGAGGACGACCCGCACGTGCTCGGGGTCCGACGCGCCGAGCACCTCGTCGAGATCCTCGACGTGGCACGCACCCTCGAGCACGTAGCGCGCCTCGACGCTGCCCGAGGCGACGAGCAGCGCGACCCGACCGATCTCGACCACGTGAGTCCCCGCCAGCGAGATCACGTGAGGCTGCGGGTGTGCGGCGAGCGCCTCGTCGAGCGACGCGAGGTGATCGCGCGGACCGGGCACGAGCAAGATCGGAACGGGCGCCCCACCCACCGTGAGCTCGCCGAGCGCCGTGACGAGCTCTTCGAGCCGCTCGCCCGTCCCGAAGGAGCCGAGCACGATCACGCCGTGGGGCTCGAGCGCTTCAATCGCGTCGAGCGTGGGCAAGAAGGGCTCGATCGAGAGCGCCGCGCCGCGGCCGACGACCCACCGCGAGGTCTCGGGCAGGCCCGTGATGACGAGGCGACGATCGTCGGGCGTGAGCGTGGCGGCGCCGATCGTGCGCGGCTCCTCGAGCGCCGGATCGTGGGTGCTGCAGCTCGCGATCTCCACGCTCTCGGTGCCATCACCCCCACACTCGCAGGCCGTGAGCGTGCTCGCGATCAGCGAGACGAGCACCATCGAGGACGCGCGCGGCATGAGCGCGAGCGAACTACCGCGCGCCTCGCGCGGGGTCCAGCGCCGCGAGGCCCCACGCTGCGAGGTCCAGCTGTCGAGGTCGCACGACGTCACCATCCACCTCGACCCCCTCGAGCGCGAGGAGCACGCGCTTGCGATCGGTGCCGCCCGTGTAGCCGCCGAGCTTGGCGTGATCGGCGATCACGCGATGACACGGGACCACGAGCGGCAGCGGGTTCTTCGCCATCGCTTGTCCCACCGCACGCATGGCGCGAGGGCTGCGCGTCGCGCGCGCCAGGTGCGCGTAGGTGCAGACGTCGCCGCGGTGCACGTCGCGGAGCGCGCGCCACACCTTCACGTAGAACGGAGGCCCCGCCAGCACCACGGGCACCGTCGCGACATCGATCGGCTCGCCGCGCGCGAACGCCGCGAGCCCCGAGAGCGCGTCGGGCAACGGCACGCGCGGAATCTCGAGCGCCGCCGCCATCGTCTCGATCGCGCTCTCGTCCGCGAGGGCCTCGATGGAGACGCAGCCCTCGGGCACGTGCACGACGCCATAGACGCCGAGCGCGGCACCCGGGCCCCCACGAAAATCGATCGTGGAGATCGACGCGCCCGCGAGGAACGCGCGTGCTCGGATCTTGGTACGGTCCGTCGACTCCATGGCTCCGTCGCCCTCCATGGCTCGCTCGTCTCGCCTGGCCTCGTCGACGTCCGTCGCCGCAGCGTGGCTTGGGCGAAGCGTCGCACGAAACGTCTCGCTCTTCGCGCTCACGTTGCTCACGGGCGTGGGGCTGGCGGGAGTTGCGCTGGCCGGCTGCGGGCCGAGCCTGCGACGGGTGGAGCAGGCCAACGTCTACTTCGAGCGCTGCCACGCCGCCGATCGCGATCCGCGTCGCGACGACCTCGAGCGTCGCGCGTGCTGGCAGGCCTGGCGCGATCACTACGAGGTCGGTCAGCCCGACGATCGCCTCGACTACGTGCGCGAGCGCCTCGTCATGCTCGACCCTGCGAGCGGCGACGCCCTCACGCTCTCTGCACCCGAGGCGACGAGCCCCGATCTCGCGGGCAGCGAGATGGCGAGCCCCGACCTCGCTGGATCCGAGAACGTCTCCTCGACGATGGCCGGCGAAACGGCCGCCGACGCGCTCGGCACGCCCCAGGCCGTACCGCCCGAGGGCCCCGAGCTGTCGGACTCGGTGAGCGATCGCCCGCCCCGCGCGCGTCGCCG
>JAFLCL010000035.1 GCA_017303575.1 Deltaproteobacteria bacterium | reverse complement strand
ATGCGGGCTCGCTCGTCGCGCTCGGCGTGCTGGTCGCGGTCACGCGCCGTCGTCGCGCGCGCTGAGCGGACGAAGCGCTCAGAGCAGACGCCGGATCGCGTCCTCGTAGGCCGTGCGCGCCGCGTCGTAGTCCACGTGGCGTCCGTCCTCGACGATCGTCCTGCCCGCGACGGTCACGCGGCGCACCGCGCGCGCGCTCGCTTGCCACGCGATCGCGTCGAGCACCGCCGCGCGATCGGATCGCTCGGCCAGCGTGTCGATCGCGGGATCGCGCGCGTCGAGCACCACCTCGTCGTCGAGCGCATCGAGATCGAAGCCCAAGGAGTCGAACGCGTCGTGCGTCAGCGAGCCGACGATCCCCTCGGCGTCGAGCGCCACCTCGCGGGCCTCGGCGCGCGTGCGCTCGTCGAGCTCCATCGCGCGCACCTCTTCGAACGGATCGACGCTCGCGTGGCTGTCGGTGCCCGTCGTGAAACGCACGCCCGATGCCGAGAGCGCCGCCAGATCGGGCGCGCCATCGCCGAGATCCCGCTCGGTCGTGCGACAGATGCAGGCGAACGAGCGCGACGTGCCGAGCAGCTTCGCTTCGTGGGCATCGAGGTGCGTGGCGTGCACCGCGCTGAAGCGATCGCTCAGCGCGCCCACGTCGGAGAGCAGCGCCACCGGCCGCACGCCGTGCTCGGCCAGGCACTCGCGGACCTCGCGTCGCTGCTCGGACACGTGCATGTGGAGCGGCAGCGATCGCTCGTTCGCGAACCTCGCAGCCTCGCGCAGCGACGCGCGATCGACAGCGCGAACGCTGTGCGGTGCGAGCCCGACGCGCACACACGCGTCGTCCGCGTGCTGCGAGCTCAGCGTGTCGACGTCACGCAGGGCGTGCTCGATCGACGGATCCACGAAGCGTCGCTGTGCGTCCTCGAGCGTGCGTCCCAGGCCGGCGCGGAGGTAGACGACCCGAAGGAGCGCGATGCGCAGTCCCGCGTCGCGGGCCGCGCGGATCAACGTGCCCGAGAGCAAGGTGCGCTCCGCATAGGACGCCCCGTTCGTGTCGTGGTGCACGTAGTGGAACTCGCCCACACACGTGATGCCGGCGGTCGCGAGCTCGACGAACGCGTAGCGAGAGATCGCGTAGAGGTCCTCGGGAGAGACCCGCGTCGCGATCGAGTACATGAGCCCGCGCCAGCTCCAGAACGAACCCGCGCCCGCGCCGCGTGATCGCTGAGTGCGACCGCGGAGCACACGCTGGAATGCATGCGAGTGCGCGCTCGCGATGCCGGGGAGGACGATCGACGCGTCACGGACGAAAGGCTCGCGCGGCATGAGTCGGGAGAGTCTATCCGGTGCGCTGGCGACCCCATCAGGTCGGATCGCAGGGGCCCTCACAGGCGTGGGTCACGCGGCCCGTCTGGAGAAAGTCGTGGAGCGTCGGCAGGACCCACGCGGGCTCCGCGGCCATCGTGTGCGGGTCGGGCCCCTCGGGCGGGACCTCGTTGGTGAGCGGTACGTCGGGCACGCCGAAGTCGATCTCGATCATCATCGATCCCCCGACGGTCCCGCTCGCCTCCTCGATGCCCCAGATCGATCGGTTGACGGGCCCCACGTTGCGCACTCCGCCGATCGAGCGCGCCATGTTGTGCGCCGCGAGCGTGGTGACCTGGTGATCGTTGATGGCGACGACCATCAGCACCTCGTGCGGTGGTGTCCCCGGGAGGAGGTCCTCGCGGATGTACGGCGTGTAGCCCGTCGGCTCCGCACGATCCCAGAGGAGCTGCATCAGCGCGAGGCAACGCTGGATGTCGATGGGGCCGAAGTTGGCCTCGAACAGAGGGGAGAACTGATCCCAACCTCCGCGGTTGCGCTGGAGCAAGAACGAGTACGTCTGACCCGGCACGATCAACACGCCTCGCTCGACGTCGGTCGTCAGCGCCATGTACGTGCCGCCCAAGATCCCGCCCTGGCTCTGTCCCACGAAGACGACGGGCCTCGACGCATCGATCGGGGAGACGCCGTCGAGGGTGATCGCGGGGTCGCTCGCCAGCCCGCCGTGCGCCGTGCGGGCCGCGACGAGCGCGTTGAGAATGCCCTGCTGGAGTCGGTCCGTGACCTCGACGAAGTCGCCTATCTCGCCGCGGGACGCGATGGCCGCGAGCAGACCGAGATCCTCGCTCGCCATGCCGGTCCAGTCGATCGCGAAGAGCACGTAGCCGAGCAGGTCGAGGAAGCGGTGGAGGTCGCCGTACTCCCAGATCTCCTCGCCGGTGCCGAGGAGGCCATGGCCCCACTGGATCAGCTGACCCGGCGTGGTCGCCGCGCTCTTGGGGATCACCATCCAGAACGGCACGTCCATCTCGCCGACCGCCACCGGCAGTCCGTCCGGGCCGCGACGTAGCGTGCCGCCTGGCTGCGCACGCGTGAGGTACATCGGCACGTGCAGCGTGCCTCGCACGCGGAGCGCGAGGTTGGGATCGTCCTCGGTCGCCTCGACCTCGGTCAGCGTGTAGCGCGCGCCCTCGTCGCCGAGGCTCGCGAGCGTCTCGTCGCGCATGTGGAGCAGTGAGCCGGTGATGGCGTCGCGGCTGCCCACGGTGAACGCCCACGCGATCTGCAGGCTCTCGCGGGCGACGCCGGCATCGGCGAGCGTCGCGAAGAGCGAGGCGTACTCGTCGCGTCGCTCCTCGACGGCCGGATCGCTCGAGGCGAGCGCGTCCCGCAACGCGACGAACGTGGGCGATGCAGCGATCGTTCGGCCCTCGCCATCGACCACGCCGCGGATCGCGACGACGTAGCGGTGACCAGGCGCGAGCAGCTGCGCGGGCCGCAGCAGGATGGCTCGCTCGTCGTCCTCGTCGTACGCACGATCGATCTCCGCGAAGTGCGCGACGCGCGCGCCTGTCTCGAGGTCGAGGATCACCGTCGGCGAGTCGGCCTCGAGCGAGCGACCGATCTCGAGCGGTGAGGGCAAACCCGTGGCGGTCGCGCCTGGCAGGTACGTCATCGGAGACGACCCGGGAGAGAAGCCGTCCAGCGCCTCGAACGGGGCCACACGACGAATCCGATCGGGCAGCGCGCCGGGCTCGAACGCGAGCCGTCGACCCGTGGCCGTGCCGGGATCGGTGCGCGTGTAGACATCGCTCGGGAACGGAAGGCCGCAGAAGCTGGGCACGAGCGGATCACACGCTCGCCAGCTGATGGCCGCGGGGGCATCGACGGAGTCGCTGGTGTCCTCGCGGCCCCCGTCCTCGATCGGCTGGATCGCCGCATCCGGTGTTTGGCTCTCTGGCCCGCAAGCGGCGAGGAAGAGGAGCACCACCCACGAGCGGGAGCCGAGCGTGCGAGTCGTCATGACCGGAGCATCCGACGAAGCCGCTCGCGGGCGTGCGTGCGCGAGTGTGTTCCATCACCAGCAGAGAGCGGGGGTTTGTGCTGGAAGGCCGACGGGTTTGGCCAGGTGCCATGTCTAGAAAAAACATTGACACTGCGTCTGGCGGCCCCATCTCACCCGACGCGGGGCGACGGCCGCCCCTGGAGGACAAACCCATGACTTCAGATCGTTCTCGTGCTTCGGGGCTCGTGTTGGCATCTCTCGCGCTGGGCGCGTGGGGCTGTGGTGACGATGGCGGAGGGACGGACGCAGCGGTCACGCCGACCGTGGACGCCTATTCGGCGTCGGACGCTCCGCCGTCGGACGACGCGCCCGCGGCAGAATCGACCATTGCCGATCTCGTCATCGCCAGTGACGACTTCGACATCCTCGAGGCCGCCATCCTGCGCGCCTCGCCCATCCCCAGCGCGACGCCGACGCCCATCGCAGAGGCCCTCGACTCCCCAGGATCGTTCACGGTCTTCGCGCCCAACGACGCCGCGTTCGAGGCCTCCGGCCTGACGCTCGAGGTCGTGAACGCCACGCCGCCCGATGCCTTGCGGGGCATCCTCCTCTACCACGGTCTCCTCACCGAGGTCCCCGCGGCGAGCGTCACCGCGGGCGCGCAGACGACGATCGCCCAGCTCCCCATCTTCATCACCACCGCGGGCGGCGTCGCGATCAATGGTGGCAACGAAGTCACGGGTGGCGCGGACGTCATCGCGACGGACGTGGACGCCTCCAATGGCGTCGTGCACGTGATCGATCGAGTCCTACTCCCCCCGACGGTCGAGGCGATCGCGCGGTACGCGGGCTTCACGACGCTGGCTGGCGCCGTCGCGTCTCAGGGTCTCGTCGACGACCTCTCGGGGACCGGCCCGTTCACGGTCTTCGCGCCCACCAACGAGGCCTTCGCCGCGCTGCCCGCCCTCCCCACGGGTGACGCGCTGACGCAGGCGCTGCTCTATCACGTGGTGGGAGCAGCCGTGCCCTCCACGGCGATCGTGGCCACGCCAGCGCCGGTGGCGACGCTCGCCACTGCGCCCTACGAAGTGGGCGGCGAAGCGCCCAACCTCTCGCTCGTCGCCCGGCTCGACGGGTCGACCGCGCGCATCAACGGCACTGCGGTGGTGACGGCGGACATCCCCGCGATCAACGGCGTGGTGCACGTCGTCGGCGAGGTGCTCCTGCCGCTCAACATCGTCGACATCGCCGAGGCCGGCGGCTTCAGCACGCTGATCACGGCGGTCGGCGCGGCCGCGCCGCTCTCGGGCGGCGGCACGGTGGCGGCGGCCCTCTCGTCCGCAGACTCGCGGTTCACCGTCTTCGCGCCCACCAACGCTGCGTTCACGGAAGCGTTCCCCGGCGGCCTCCCCAGCGACGGAGCCGCCGTGCGTGACGTGCTCCTCTATCACGTGCTCGCCTCGCCCACGCCCGGCATCGTCCTCTCGACCGGCCTGCCCACCGCGGCCACCGATCTGCCGACGTTGCTCGGCGCGACGCTGCCCTTCGCGCCCGGGACGCCCCCCACCGTCGATGGCCAGGACATCGTCGTCACCGACATCGTCGGCACCAACGGCGTCGTCCACGCGGTGAGCGGCGTGCTCCTTCCTCCGAGCTGACGAGCGCTGACGACGCGCGCGTCGTCCGACACGACGAGAGGCCGGTCCCGTGCGGGGCTGGCCTCTCTCGTTCGTGGCGCACGAGCCGCGCGGCCTAGGGTCGCTCGAGCTCCGCGCCCATTCCGTCGAGATCCCACTCGAGGTTCACGGTGCCCGACGCGCCCGCGAACCGCAGTGTCACGCGGTGCGAGCCGGGCTCGATCGTCGCGGCGCCCTCGTCGTCGACGACGGGGAACGCGATGCGGAACACGTGACGCTGCCGGTGGATCGCGGGGAAGTAAGCGCGCATGTCGCGTGACGGACGCGGGATGCGCAGGAGCTCCACGGGCTCGGTCTGGTGGCCGTTGTCGTCCACGAGCAGCACGCGCCAGTCCGACTGCTCGCCCGTCAGATCGCCCTCGCGGAAGATCGGTGCGCCGACCGTCACGAAGAATCGATGGCGCGTCTGCGCGTCGCCCAGCGAGCGCTCGAGGAGGTGCTCGCGCTCTTCCGTTGTCATCGAGTGATCGGCCGCGTAGCGGACCACGTAGGCCCAGCGCATCTCGTGCGACTCGAACGTCGCCGTCACGTGCAGCACCTCGGTGAGACGACCGAAGTCGAAGTCGTCGGCGCTACGCGTCCAGCGGTCGAGCGCCGAGCCGTAGTCCGACGCCGTGAACGTGTGCTCCGTGGGGCGGAGGGACAGGCGCGGCGAGCCGCAAGCCACGAGCGCGCACGCCAGCGCCGCGAGGCACAGCACGATGGTTCGAATCGCCTTCCCGTGAGGGCGTCTCGAGCGATCGAGGGTGTGGGCGTGCGGGCTCACGTGTTCACCCGGGGATGAAGTCGGTGCGGCTGAACACGGTGCGCACGGGCACGCGGGCCTCGATCGCCTCGCGTCCGCCCTCGAGCCGATCGACCAGCGCCACCACGCCGATCACGTCGAGGCCGACCTCGGAGAGCTTGTCGATCGCCTTGAGCGTGCTCCCACCGGTGGTGACCACGTCCTCGAGCACCACCACGCGCGAGCCGCGCGGCAGGTGCGCATCGCCCTCGGTGAGGCGCTGGCTGCCGTGGTCCTTCGCAGCCTTGCGCACGTAGACGGCATCGAGCGGCGCGCCGCGCTGGAACGACACGAGCGCGACGGCCGACGCGAGCGGACACCCACCCAGCTCGACGCCACACACCGCCACCGGCGCCTCGAACGAGCGCGCCGCCTCCAGCATCAACGAGCCCACGAGGGCGTGGCCTTCGGCGAGCAGCACGGTCTGCTTGCAGTCGATGAAGAAATCGCTCTCGCGCCCCGACGCGAGGATCACCTTCTTGCGCGCGAAGCTGTGCGCGCGCAGCAACGCGAGCAGCCGTTCACGCTCCGTCTCGTGGCTCACGACGCGCTCTCCGCCGCGCGTCGCTGCGCGCGTCGTCGGCCGATCGCAGGCATCACCGGCGCCGGCGGCCGATCCATCTCGGCGCGACGCTCCGGCTCGGGCGCTGGCTTGCTCGCGGGACGCGTGCGCTCGGGCAGCGGCTGCGTGGGCTTGGCGACGATCGCGTTGTCGGCGGCGATAGCGGCCAGCGTAGTGGGATCCGTGATGCGGACCGAGTCGCGGAGCGTCGCGGGGTCACGCGCGTCGATCACGGCCTCGCGCGTCACGCGCGCGACCACGGCCTCACGATCGATGGGGGCGGCGACGTCCCCCGACGCGCTGCGATCGGCGGGCGGCGCGAGGATCGAACCGCTGGAGCTGAACGGCGCGAGCAGCGTCCCGCCCGTGGTGCGACGCATGCGCTCGAGCTGCGCGCGCTCCTGCGAGGTACGCACGCGACCCTTCAGCAACGCACCCTGCGCGGCGCTCACGCGCTCGGCACGGGCGTCGCCGGTCATGCGCGCGCCCGGCTCGAGGCGCACGAGCTCGAGCGCCGTCGCGTTGCCCTCGAGGATCCCGCTGATCGTGATCGTGCGCGCGCGGATCTCGCCGCGCACGACGCCACCGTCTTCGATCACCAGGTGCCCGTCGATCTCGACGGGCCCGAGCACCTCACCCGCCACACGCAGATCGCCCTGGCCGCGGATCGCGCCCTCGAGCGTGACGCCTCGCGGAAGCCGCGAGCCGATGGTCGTGCTCATCGCGACCTCCGCGCGCCTGCGCCTGCACGACCGGAAGGCTCGACGTCCATGTCGATGAGGCCCTCGAGCGTGGCGCCGTCGTCGATCGCGATGGTCGAGGCGCGCACGTCGCCCGACACCCACCCGCCCGAGCGGACGCCGACGTGCGTGGCCTCGATGTTCCCCACTACCTCGCCGCCCACGTCCACCCGCCGCGCGCGGATCGGCGCGGTCACCTGTGCCTGCGGGCCGATGCTCACGGTGCCCTCGATCGTGATCGAGCCGCGCATCACGCCTTCGATGCGAAGGTCCCCGCGTCCGCGCAGGTTCCCTTCGATCGCCAGGCCGGCATGGAGCTGGCCCTGATCGGGGCTCGACCGCTCGGGAGCGTCGGCACGCGCGTTCTCCGCGCGATCCTCGGGGGATCGGTTCATGGTCGCGGACTATATCCCGCCCTCACGCTTCTCCACGGGTCGTTCTGCGCGCGGAATCGTCGCGAGATGCCCCCACCATTCTTCTTCACTGGCGATCGCAGCCGCCGTGCCCCAGGTAGAGTCCCCCGCCGCGGTCGCCCCTGGTCGCCCCGGTCGACAGCAGCACGGACGGCTCACGCGAAGGGTACCCATGGCCAGCTCGAACAGCGCACCGCTCACCTCGCTCGATCAGCTCCTCGAGCCTTTCCACGAAGCGCAGAAGCCCCGCGCGCGCTGGAAGATCGGCACCGAGGCGGAGAAGTGCGGCGTCTACTCGGACGGCTCGCCCGTGCCCTACCTCGGTGAGCGCGGCGTCGCCGCCGTGCTCGCGGATCTCGTGAAGCGTCACGGCTGGTTCGAGGAGCGCGAGCACCAGGAGGGCGACGTGATCGCCCTCCGTCGCGGTGACGCCTCGGTCACCCTCGAGCCGGGCGCGCAGCTCGAGCTCTCGGGCGCACCGCTCACCACGATCCACGAGACGTGCAGCGAGTTCCGCGCGCACCTGCGCGAGCTCGAGGACATCTCGGAGAAGCTCGACATCCAGTGGCTCGGCCTCGGCTTCCACCCGTTCGCGAAGACCGAGGACCTCGAGTTCGTGCCGAAGCTTCGCTACGGCGTCATGCGCCAGTACCTGCCGACGCGCGGTAAGAACGGCCTCGACATGATGCTGCGCACCTGCACGGTGCAGGCGAACCTCGACTACGCGAACGAAGAAGACGCGATCCGCAAGCTGCGCGTGTCCTTGCGCCTGCAGCCGATCGTCACCGCGATGTTCGCGAACAGCCCGTTCGTGGAAGGCAAGATCACGGGCGAGAGGTCGCACCGCGCGCGCGTCTGGCTCGACGTCGACAACGATCGCTCGGGCTTGCTCGACTTCGCGTGGGAAGACTCGCCGATGGGCTACCGCCGCTACATCGAGTGGGTGCTCGACGTGCCGATGTTCCTCGTGAAGCGCGACGGAAAGGTCGTGCACAACACGGGACAGACGTTCCGTCGCTACCTCGCCGAGGGCTGGCAGGGCGTGCGCGCGACGCAGGAAGACTGGGTCACGCACGTGAACTCGATGTTCCCCGAGGTGCGCCTCAAGCGGACGCTCGAGATGCGCGGCGCCGACAGCCTCCCCACCGATCTCGTGTGTGCGCTGCCCGCGCTGTGGAAGGGCCTGCTCTACGAGGATCACGCGCTCGCTGCGGCGGAGTCGCTCGCGTCGAAGGTCCGTCTCGAGGACGCGAAGAACGCGCGGGCCGACATCGCCGACCATGCCCTCCGCGCCAAGCTGGGCGAGCGCGACGTCGGCGAGTGGGCGAGCGACGTGCTGCGCATCGCGCAGGGCGGCCTCGAGCGCCTCTCGAACCTCAACAAGAGCGGCGAGGACGAGCGCATCCACCTCGCGCGCCTCGAGTCGATGGTGAACAAGGGCCAGAGCCCAGCCGACGCGCTGCTCGAGAAGATCGATCCCAAGGCCCCGCTGGTCCCTCAGGTGCTCGCTCACGCGCATCTGTGAGACCGTCGGCGGGTGCCGAACCTCGCGCTGACGCCCAAAGAGAACCTCAGCTCGTTCCGTCGCATCGCGATCGGCACGTGGCGCACGACGTACGACCCCACGGTCTACGGAACGCTGGCGCTGCGGGGCGATCGCGTGATCGCCTACCTCGACGAATTCCGGAAGCGCACGGGCAAGCGCGTGACGCTCTCGCACTTCATGGCCAAGGCCGTGGCCATGACGCTCGCCGAGATGCCCGATGCGAACGCGATCCTGCGCTGGAATCGCATCTACCTGCGCAAGGACATCGGCGTGTTCTTCCAGGTCGCGATGGAGGACGAGACGACCGGTGAGATCGACCTCTCGGGCGCGACGATCTTCGACGCGCACACGAAGTCGCTGCTCGAGATCGTCGAAGAGTTCGAGACGAAGGTCGGCGCGGTGCGCAAGCGCGAGGACAAGAACCTCGAGGGCTCGCGCAACCTCTTCAAGCGCATCCCGTTCTTCTTG
The DNA here is from genome assembly GCA_017303575.1 of Deltaproteobacteria bacterium. Classification (GTDB taxonomy): domain Bacteria; phylum Myxococcota_A; class Polyangia; order Polyangiales; family Sandaracinaceae; genus JAFLCL01. The sequence continues at coordinate 40,545 of JAFLCL010000035.1, read as the reverse complement.
CTCAACACGATGCTCGACCTGATCGGCTGGCTGAGCTTCACGCTCAACCTCGATCTGCGCTGGGCCGGGATCCCCAAGGATCCGTTCGGATCCGTGATGATCACGAACATCGGCTCGCTGGGCCTCGAGGAAGCGTACGTGCCCCTCGTGCCCTACTCACGCGTGCCGCTCTTGATCGCGCTCGGTCAGGTGAAGGACGAGCCCGTCGTGGAGGACGGTCAGATCGTGCCCGCGAAGATCGTGCGCGCGTTCGCGACGTTCGATCACCGCGTGCTCGACGGCATGCACGCCGCGAAGATGAGCAAGACGCTCAAGCGCATCTTCGCGGACCCCGAGAAGGAGCTGGGGCCTCTGCCTCCTGCGCAGCAGTAGGATCAGAGGTTCTCGACGCTCTTCAGCATCTCTTGCTGGAACTCGGCGCGCGCGCGGATGAGCGTGCGGCGCATGCCGAGGCGGCGGCTCGACAGGATCTCGTGCCACGGGCCGACGAGATCGCCGGTGACCTGATCACCGTCGAGGAAGTCCATGACCTCCACTTCGGACTCGCGGCCTTGCGCCGAAGCGCTGGCCGCGAGGGTGAACGGGGAGAGGAGTGCGAACGCGAGGAGCACGGAGGTGTGGCGCATCCGGCCTGTGACGACGGAGGGATCGAAAGGATCTAGAGGACGCTCTCCCCGCGCCCGCCTGCCTCTGCCCGCGCCAGGGCCGCAGGCCCGAGCCAGGAGCGTAGCGACGCGCCAGCGCCGGAGGCCCGAGCCAGGAGCGTAGCGACGCGCCCGTTCTGCTCTGCCGAGCGGAACAGACGCAGAACGGGCGCGGACCTACGGTCCTGACTTGGACACTTCGTGTCCTGGCGCGGGCTCGGCGCTTCGCGCCTGGCGCGGGAGAGACAGAAGCGCGCGGCGGCTCAGGGGGAGAGGTGCCGCGGCATCTGAGGACCGGCGCGCTCGGCCTCCATGCCGATCATCCGGTTCTGCGCGTCGACGCGGACGACCTTGGGCACGTGCCGACGCGCCTCGTCATCGTCCATCTCGCCGTAGGTCGCGAGGATCACGAGGTCCTGCGGCTTCATCAGGTGCGCGGCCGCGCCGTTGATGCAGATCACGCCCGAGCCCCGCGGGCCCCGCAGCGTGTACGTCACGAGGCGCGTGCCTCGCGTCACGTTCCAGACGTGGACCTCTTCGTGCTCGAGCATGCCGGCCGCTTCGAGCAGATCCTCGTCGATGGTCACGCTGCCCTCGTAGTGCAGGTCCGCGTGCGTGACGGTCGCGCGGTGGATCTTCCCCAGGAACATTCGACGCTTCATGTGGCACCTCCATGGCGGCCGCTCGCGCGGTCCACCCAGATGCCCCGACTCTACACTCCCTCGACCCAGGAAACTCAGCGTTTGACGGGGTCCCCGCCATCGTGAAGATCCGCGAGGTCTGGCGCCACGAAGGAGCCCGACACGGAGGATCGAGTGACGCTTCGGACGGACGAGAAGATCGCGGTGATCGGCCTGGGCTACGTCGGGCTCCCTGTCGCCCTCGCGTTCGCGCGCGCGTTCGAGCACGTCGTCGGCTTCGACATCGACACGCGTCGCGTCGAGGAGCTCAACCGAGGACACGACCGCACGAACGAGGTCGATCTCGAGGAGCTGAAGAAGACGACCCTGAAGATCACGACCGATGCGAAGGCGCTCGCGGGAATCTCGTTCTTCGTCGTCACCGTGCCCACGCCGATCGACGGGAACCGCCAGCCCGATCTACGCCCGGTGAAGAGCGCGTCCGAGAGCGTCGCTCGCGTGCTGAGCAAGCTCGACTGGAAGCCCGAAGGGCCCATCGTCGTCTACGAGTCGACGGTGTATCCGGGCGTGACCGAGGAGTACTGCGGCCCGATCCTCGAGAAGCTCTCGGGCCTCAAGCAAGGCGTGGACTTCAAGCTCGGCTACTCGCCCGAGCGCATCAACCCGGGCGATCGCGAGCACACGCTGGAGCGCACGATCAAGGTGGTGTCGGGCGAGGACGAGGCCTCGCTCGCGCGCGTCGCGAGCGCGTACGGCGCGATCGTGACGGCGGGCGTGTTCAAGGCCGCGAGCATCAAGGTCGCCGAGGCCGCGAAGGTGATCGAGAACACGCAGCGCGACCTCAACATCGCGCTGATGAACGAGCTCTCGCTGATCTTCGATCGCATCGGGATCCGCACGCGCGACGTGCTCGCTGCGGCGGGCACGAAGTGGAACTTCCTCAAGTTCCATCCGGGCCTCGTCGGCGGTCACTGCATCGGCGTCGACCCGTACTACCTGACGGCGAAGGCCGAGACGCTCGGCTACCACCCCGAGGTCATCCTCGCGGGCCGTCGCATCAACGACGGCATGGGCACCTACGTCGCGCAGAAGCTCATCAAGTACCTGATCGGCCGCGACATCCCGGTGAAGCGCGCCAAGGTCGGCGTGCTGGGCCTGACGTTCAAGGAGAACGTGCCCGATCTGCGCAACAGCCGCGTGCCGGACATCCTCGCGGAGCTACGTCAGTTCGGCATCGAGCCGATGGTCGCGGATGCGCGCGCCGACGCCGAAGAGGCGCACCACGAGTATGGCCTCCACCTCACGCCGCTCGAGAAGCTCACGGACCTCGACGCGGTGGTCTTCGCGGTCTCGCACGACGAGTACAAGGGCCTCGGCGGCGAGAAGCTCCTGACGCTCGTGCACGACCGCGGCGTGGTGATCGACGTGAAGTCGATGATCGACCCCAAGACGGTCCCCTCGAGCCTGGCGTACTGGTGCCTTTGATCGCACGCGCTCCGAATCGGGCCGCAGAGGTGGGGGGTCCGATGCTCAGACATCCTCGGCCTGCGGCCTGCGGAACTCGCCCTGGACCCCCCACCTCCGCGTCCCTCGACCTCTCGTGGACTTGATGTGTCGATGAGCAACCCGTTCGCGAAGCTCGCAGCGCTGAAGGACGCGCTGCCTGAAGGTGAGAAGCCCAAGGAGGCTGCCAAGCCTGCCGTCGTGGACCGACGCTTCGCGAGCAAGCTCGTCGTCGCGAAGTCACGCAAGGGTCGTGGTGGCAAGACGGTCACCGCGATCCGCGGCATCGCGGGCACGCCCGAACAGCTCGAAGAGATCGCGCGTGACCTCAAGAAAGCGCTGGGCGTCGGCGCGAGCGTGGAAGACGGCGAAGTGCTCGTGCAGGGCGAGCAAGAGAAGCGCGTCGCCACGTGGCTCGAAGCGCAAGGCGCCAAGCGCGTCGTCATCGGGACGTGATCGCGGGCGGAGAAGCACCGACCGCGCGGCGCGCCGAGGCACCCCTCCCGCCCGCGGGAGGGGCGGGGGTGGGTCAGCGGTGCTGGTCCAGGTCACTCAGCGCGAGAAGCGTAAGGCTGCACAAGGTCGCGATCACGGTCCTGCCGCTGTTCACTCGACCATCGTCGTCCGTGGAGGCGTCGGCGTCGAGCCATCACCGTGAACGGCCTCGCTTTCGTCAACGCCTCCACAGGTAGCGGAGTCGACCGAGCACGAGGCCGAGCGGATACGACGCGACGATGACCACCATGCCGACGACGAACAGCACGACCGCCTCTGCCCACCAGTCGAAGCGGAACAGACCGAGCACGCTCGCGAGGAGCAGTGGCACCGGCTCGACCGGCATGAGCGAGTAGCCGCGCGGCGGATCCGGGCCGTCGGGATCGTAGGAGCCCAGTTCGATCATCATCCCGAGGTTGAGCAGCAGCTTCACGGCGACGAGCGCCAGCAGGACGACGATCAGGATCGACAGGAGCGACAAGCGGCCTCACGGCGGGGCGTGGCCGGTGACGCCTCCGCCGAGCCAGACGCGCCGCAGCCGTGGTCGGATTCCGGGATGGTGTAGCCATCGTCCTGCGAACGGCCTCGCGGTGAGCGCAGCATCGCCAGCCATCGTGGCGTGAAGCGGTGGTTGCGACGGACGCTCGGGTGCGGCGAACCGAGCCATGCATGCGAGCGCACGTGGCGATCGCAGGTTGCATCGAAGTGCGAACGAGTACCTGGGTGGTTGGTTACGCGACGGACTCGGAGTCCTCCAAGGGTCGACCCTTTCCGGAAGTGAGATCCTCGGACTCTCGCCAAGGGTCGACCCTTCTGGAACTGAGATCCTCGGACTCTCGCCAAGGGTCGACCCTTCTGGAACTTAGATCCTCGGACTTCGTCCAAGGGTCGGCCCTTCCAGAAGTTGAACCCCCGGACTTCCTGAAGGGTCGACCCTTCCGAGACTCCGAGCCTCGGACTCCGCCGAGCCTCGACCCTTGGCGAGGCTCGGCCGTCTCGGATCCTGAAGGTCGTGCCCTTCGAGCACCCGTTCCGGCTCGCTTCCGCGGGCGTCGAGGCCCGGCGCAGCTCCGAACGGAAGCATCGAGCCTCGGCGACCGTCGGATCCCTTCGCTTCGAGGGCGATCCGTGCGCCGAGGTCTCGTCGCGAGAAACAAGTGAGGGGACCACGCAACACGGTCGGAGGCCTGCCGACAACACGCACCAGAAGGCGGTGCTCACGATGAGCCTGCCAGTTCCTGGTTCCTGTCTACGAGGTCTCCCATGTTCGATCTTCGCAACGACGTGTCCGGCGCGGTCGTCACCTACACCACGCCGTCCCGGTTCAGCAGCAAGCACTGCAAGGCCATCGCCACGCAGCTCCAGCAGGCGGCGCCCGCCGACCTGCGCGACATCGAGCGCGAGGCGCTGCGCATGGTCATGACGCGCGCGCTCGAGGTGCACGCCATCGCCACGGCGCGAGAGCGCAGCGCTCCGCCTTCGGTGCGCGGGCCACGCAACGCGCTCGTCGCTTCGTGGGGCGCGATCCACGGCGCGCTCCAGCAGGTGGCGACCATCCCGATCGACGTCAGCCCCGACGGCGCGATCGCGTCGCGCATCGCGCTCTCCCTCTTTCCCGACGGCATGCAGTTCGGTCTGGGCGACGCACCGGCGGTGTGGGAGCACAGCGATCGACTGCGTGGCCGCATCGCGAGCGAGGGCCTCGACGCCCAGCTGCGCGCGCTCATCCATCCTGCGCTCCTCGAGACGCTCCATCGCGCGCACGCGCTGCTCAGCGAGGTGACCGGCCTCGGCACGGGCCCCGCGCCCGATGCATCGAGCGCGTCTCTCCGCACGGCGCGCTCGCGCTTCGCGTACTCGGTGAGCGCGTATGCGCGTGCGCTGTCGATCGGCCTCGACGATCAAGACCACGACGGCGCCGAGCGCTTCGTGCGCGCGATGTCGCCCATCGACCCGTTCCGCATCACCAACGACAAGAACGACGACGAGGACGACGACGTCGTGAGCGATCCCATCGCGCCGAGGCCGGGCGATCCCACGCCGCCTCCGTTCGGCTGAACCCGCGTCGTCGCGTGCTCGTCTGTGCGGCTGGGATGGGGGCGACCTGCACGCTCTCGCGTCCCCTCACCCGCGGCGCTTCGCGCCTGCGACCTCTCCCGCCGAGGGGGAGAGGTGAAGATGCGGCGACCGTGCGCGAGGCCCGCGTCCGAGCGGGGAGAGGTGAAGACCTGCGAGATGTTGCTCGTCTCTCTGCGCGCCCGTCTGGCAACGTGGGCCGATGCGGATGTCTCGCGCGTGGCTCGCCGTTCTGTTCTCGCTGATCGCTGGATGTCCGTCGGAGCCTGCGCCCGAGGATGCGTTCGTCGTCGCGATCGATGCGCCCGGCCTCGATGCGCCGGGCCTCGATGCGCCGATGCCGACGTCGCCCGACGCGCCCGGTCTCGATGCGCCTGGTCTCGACGCGGCGCGCGACGATGCGCCGCCCGGGCTCGACGCATGGGAGCTCGTGCGTGAGATCGACGCGGCGCGCACGACGATCGAGGGCTGCGAAGAGGGCCTGCCGGTCGGCGATCTCGTGCGCACGTGCGTGCCCTTCCCGACCGGCGTGCAGCAGTACGACGTGCCGCGCGTGGAGGACAGCTTCGACCGCGCGCCGCCGCCGATGGGCACCACGTTCGACGACGTCTACACGCCGCGTCGCGGCGAGTGCTCGGTGCGTCAGCACGACCGCTATTGGGTCCGCGCGCGCAACGGGCACGTCTACCGCACGTGGCATCCGCCCTCGGAGCCCGCGGACGTCGAGACTGGATTGCCATGCACGTATGGACACGAGCACGGCAACGACCCGCGCAGCTCACCGCTCTACACGTGGGCAGGCGGGATTGCGTTCGGGATCACCGGCAGTGTCGCGCCGCACTACCGGCATACGGATCACACGAGCCACAAGGTCTTCGTGCAGAACCTCTGGGAGGCTGCCGTCGGCAATGGGCCGAGCGATGACCCTTATTACTCGGCGGGCTTTCATTGCTACTGGCTCTCGAAGGTCCATCAGGACACCCACGACGGCTTCGCGATCGGCAACAACGAGCACGAGTACCAGAACAACCTCATGTGCGACGACGGCTTCGCGCGGCATCCGAGCGGGCCGTGGGGCGCGTCGGGCCCGGACAGACACACACGTGCCTCCGTGCGTGCATTGACCACGTGGGGAAGGCCCGGTGAATTCAAGGCTTGTGATGGCCTCGTGATCACGCCCGCCACAGGCATGGGACGCGAGCCCGTGAGTGGCTCCGACACCAACCGCGAGATCAAGTGCGCAACGCCCGAAGCAGGTTGGCTCTATGCCCCTCTGCCCCGCGAGATCGTGAGCGAGACCGGGCACACCGACTACGCACGCGACACGCGCGGCATCGACGAGCTCTGGAAGCCGTGGATGAACGTTCGCACGCGCGACGGCCACGACATCTTCGTGTCGTCGGCCTACTACGTCGTGCGCAACCCGCCGCGCCTCTACAACCCTCTGCCGAGCGCGGGCGGCTACCTCGCGCGTCGGGACTGGGACGGCGACGGCGTCGAGGACGACTGGGTGCCGACGATCGAAGTCTGTTTCGACGCGCGCACGCGCGGCATGGCCGCGTGCTCGGGGGTGCCGGCGAGCCTCGCGTCGATGTCGCCCGAGGAGCGATGGCTCCACGTCGACAGTCCCTTCGACGGAACGATCCGGCTCATCCATCCCAAGGGCACGCTGCTCGCGAACGAGACGGGTCGCGAGCACTTCTGCACGAGCTACACGGGCCAAGAGACTGCCGACGACCCGATGCCCGACGGCCGCGGCTACTACACGTGCCCCGAGGGACAGCTGCTCCAGTACGTGGCGAGCACGCAGAACCTCTGGGGCTACGGTGCGGCCTGGGGCACACACACCGAAGAGGGCCACGTCGGCGGCTCGATGGTGAACGCGCGCATGGGCGGCACGCAGGCGCCTGGGTACTCGCACGAGTGGGTCTTCTTCTTCGACGCCCCGGGCATCCACGCGCCCAATTAGAAAGGTATCTGCGCGTTCGGGGTTTCCACGGAGCGGGCGCGTGCCGCATGCTCACGAGGCCTCGATCCCGAGGCGCGTGGAGGTCTCCGATGCGTCGCTCCTCTCTGATGAAGCTGTCGGTGCTCGGTCTCCTCGCCGCGCCTGCTGCGATCGGCTGCGATCAGTCGCCTGGCACGGGTGACACGGGCGGAGGGGGAGGTGGCACCGACACGGGCGTCATCCGCTACGACACCGGGCCTCCGCCCGACAGCGGCCCGGGCTGCGTGTATGCGCTGCCGATCGATCTCTTGTTCGTCGTCGACAACTCGAGCTCGATGGCCGAGGAGCAGCTCAACCTCGCGGACAACTTTCCCGATCTGCTCTCGACGCTCACCGATCCGCCCGACGCCGACGAGGACGGGATGCCTGACTTCCCCGCGGCCGAGGACGTGCGCCTCGGCGTGATCACGACCGACCTCGGCAGCGCGACCTACACCGTGCCGTCGTGCGACACGATGGGTGGCGACCGCGGCGTGCTCGTCACCTCGCACCTCGGCGGCGATCCCGCGTGCGCCGACGTGACGCTCCCCGCGAGCGAGCCGTGGCTCAGCTACGAGATCGGGGACGACGCCGTCGCGCTGGGGCGGCAGTTTTCGTGTCTGGCGCGCGTGGGCACCGCGGGCTGCGGGCTCGAGCAACAGCTCGAGTCGATGCACGCGGCGCTCACCACGCAGAGCACCTCGGGCATGCCGAACGCTGGCTTCGTGCGCGACGACTCCCTGCTCGCCATCGTGTTCGTGACCGACGAAGAAGACTGCTCGGCGTCCGATCCGGTGGTGTTCGATCCCGCGCGCAGCGGCGACCTCGGGCCCTACGCAGTGCGGTGCGCCAACCACCCGGAGCTGCTGCACTCGATCGATCGCTACGTGACCGCGCTCGACAACCTGCGCCTCGACCGACGGCAGCCGATCGTGGTGGGCGCGATCACGGGCGTGCCCACCAACCCCGCGGGCATCGATCCGCTGAGCATCGATCTCGACATGCTCTTGATGGACGAGCGCATGCAGTACACCGAAGACCCGGGCATGCCGGGCACGCTCACGCCCGCGTGCGATCGCGCGGGCGCAGGCTCTGCGATCCCCGCGCGCCGCGTGGTGGAGCTCGCGCGTCGCTTCGCGGTACGCAGCGGCGATGGCCTCGCGACATCCATCTGCGACGACGATCTCTCCCTCGCGATGCGCGCCCTCGGCACCCTCATCGGCCGAAGGCTCTGCCCCCCGCTCGAGTGAGCGGTGTCGAGGGGGACGACCGAGACCGATGGGGTGCGCCGCGTCCGAAGCAGCATCGAGGCGAGGCCCGCCTCTCCGAGGGAGTGATCGATCGGCGGCGGCGCCGCTCTAACCTCGATGCCGACCACGTTCGAAGTCGGCGCACGCGGTGGTCGCCCGCGATGAACAGCGAGCAGGCGCTCTCGACCTCCTCTCGATCTCCTCTCGAACGCCACCACTCCCGTTGGTGACATGGAAAGACACGCCATGGGCTCCCGCACACGACGACACTCCCCCGCTCCCCGCAACGCCCTCTTCCTCGCGGTCTCTCTGCTCGTCCCCGGCTGTGGCACGAGCACCGTGGTCGACGGAGGCAGTCCGGATGCGCCGCCGCCCGACGCCTCGGGGATGGACAGTCCGCCTCCGACGGACGGCGGTGCGCCGGACGTCCCGCCCGACGCCGCAGAGCCCCCCGAGGACGCGCCCGTCGACGCACCGCCCGACGCCTCGGCGGACGTGGGCTCGGATGCTGGCCTCTCGCCGCTCGAGCTCTTCGCCACGATCGGCGACTCGTTCGTGCGCATCGACACTGCCACAGGCGATGCCACCGTCGTCGGCCCGACCGGCGTCGGGCCTGTCGCGAAGCTGACCTACGATGCGTCCGCGGACGTCCTCTATGGCGTCATCGACTACCTGACCACCGCGCCACGCCTGGTGACCGTCGATCCGTGCACGGGCGCTGCCACGGTGCGGGCGACGCTCTCGCTCACCGGCGGACCGCTCTACCTCGTGGGCGCGTTGGAGTACGACCCGCTGACAGACACGCTGTTCGCGACGATCAGCCGAGACGGACCCTACCCGCCCGACGGCCTCGAGGAGCATCTGGCCCGGGTCGATCCAGAGACGGGGACGATGACCCCGGTGGGCGATCTCCTCGAGGAAGGCACCTTGCTCGATGGCGACGCCCTGATGTTCTCCCCGACACTGCGTCTCTTGATGGACGCCGACCCGCATCCGCCGCTCGGGCCCATTCACACCGTCTGGCGACTCGATCTGACGAGCGGTGCTGGCAGCGGCCGCGTCACGGCGCCTGGCAGCGTCGACACCCTGGAGACCCACGGAAGCTCGCTGTACGGCTGGTGCAGTGCCGGCACGCTCGCGCGCCACCTGGTGACGGTGGACCCTGCGACCGGCGAGCTCACGGACGTCGGCATCACCCACTCCGCCGGAGAGCTCGGGGGAGCCGCGCTGTGGACCCTCGTCGAGGCGCGGGCGCACTGCGACTGACGCGGAAGCCCGTTGAGCACGCTGCGCATGGAGCGGTACGTGGACCAGAAGGCGCGGTGGCCGCGCGTGGGGAGGCACGTGCTCGCGCAGTACGACGACGAGAACGTCGTCGTCTACCAGGCGTATCGGCCGGAGATCGGCCTCTACGCGGCGGCGAATCAGCGATTCGGTGGCGGCTTCTCGTTCGAGCGCATGTCTTGGATCAAGCCCAACTTCCTCTGGATGATGTTTCGTTCGGCCTGGGGCACGAAGGAGGGACAAGAGATCACGCTCGCGATCACGCTGCGGCGGAGCGGGTTCGACGCGATCCTCGCGCGTGCGGTGCACTCGGCGCACGTGCCCGCCGTGTACGGCGAGCCCGAGGCGTGGAGGCGCGCTCTGTCCGGGAGCGACGTGCGCCTCCAGTGGGATCCGGATCACGGACCGGGGGGACAGCCCCTCGAGCGCCGCGCGATCCAGCTCGGCCTCCGGTCGCGCGCGCTGCGATCGATGGGCACCGCATGGAGCGAGGACACGCCCGAGGGCTGGCTCGTGCGCATCGAGGACGTCTCGGCGCTCGTCGCGGCGCAGCGCGAGGCGCTCCGCCGCGGCACGAGTGAGCTCTTCACGCCGCGAGAGGAGGTCTATCCCGTGCGTGATGCGGACGTTCGCGCGCGTCTGGGCGTGGACCCGTGGCCCACACCGTGACGCGCGTCTCGCTCAGACGAGGTTCAGTGTCGCGAGGTCGCGCATGATCTCGCTGTAGGCCAGCGCGGGGACCTTGCCGAGCTTCTTCACGCGCTGGATCGCGACGCTGATCGAGACCTCGCTCGGGCGGGGCTCGCGCGGGCGGAAGCCGGGCGCGAAGCCCACGTACGCGAGCTGATCGCCGAAGCGGCGGCTGAGATCGCTCATCAGGCCGTCGCCGTCGGGGCTCTCCATGCGCCAGCCACGTGCCTCGAGCACGCCCACGAGCGCACCGAAGGACACGGTCTTTCCATGGACCGACGTGAACGGAGCCTCCTCCGCGCGCGCGGGATCGATGCGCTCCACGCGCCGCGCGAGCTGCTCGATCGGCTGCACGATCTCGTACTCGCCCAGACGCTGACCCCAGGCCGCGAGCAGCGCGGCCTCGAGGTGGAGCGGGTGAACGATGCCGATCGAGGCGTCGGCGGCGATCGTGATCGCGTCGTCGTTCGCGTCGGCGTACGAGCCGTCCTCGGCGACACGGAAGGTCGCAGACGGCGTCGAGCTCTCCTCGGCGAACACGCCCCACACCACGCGTCGGCCGAGATGCTGCGAGAACGGGTGCTTCACGAAGAGGCCCCGGAACGTCGGGTGATCCCAGCGTCGCTCCTCGCACATCGCGCGATCGAGACGCGAGGTCAGCGCCTTGGCGACCTGCGCAGCGTCGGCCTTGAGCTCCTTCCACGCGTCCTGCGCGGCCTTCAGCGCCTCGGGCTCGTCGCTCTTGTCCTTGTGGATCTTGTCGAGGCGCTTGCCTGCGGCGTCGAGGAGGTAGGGCGCGAGCTGCTCGTCGAAGCGCACGGTGATCGTGCGGGCGCCGATCGCGAACGAGCGCGCCCCGTGCTCGTCGAGGTCGAGCGTGGGCACGAGCCGGTCCTCGAGCTCGAGCGCGCTCAGCCCGCGCACCTCGGCGACCTCCGTGAGGAGCTCCTTCGCGCGCGCCTCGACGTCCTTGTTGCGTGCCTTCTTCGAGAGATCGTCGAGGAAGAGCAGGGCCACGTCGGTGCCCATGCGCGCGAGCACCTCGAGCCCGAGCAGGGCACGCGACTTGGCCTTCTCGCGGGGCCAGCGACGGATCTCGGCGGCGAGGCTCTTCACGAGGGAGTCGCTGCCGGCGTGCGCGATGGACTGGAGGGCCCACGCGCTCGCAGGCGAGCCGCCGGCGCGCACCCACGCCTCGACGAGCGCCCAGACGAGCGCGTCGACCGACGCGCGATCGAGCCCCGCGAGCGCCGCCTCGATGCCGGCGTACGGCGGGTCGATCGGCGTGAACTGCAGCATCTCGAGGAAGTTGCGCGTGGCCTCGGCCGGGAGCGTGCCGCCCTCGCGCAGGCGCAGCGGCGGCAGCAGCGCGGGATCGGCATAGTCGGAGAGGCGCGGCGGCTTGGCCGGGCAGAGATCGAGCGGGTCGATGGCAAGCATCGCCTCGATCGCGGCGCGCGCCTCGGTGCCGTGCGCGCTCGCGCCCTCGAGCACCGCGGCACGTCGATCGTTGTCGGCGAGCCAGCGCAGCGCAGCGCGCGCAGCGGGTGCGTCCTTCGGATCCTCACCCAGCGCGAAGGTCACGAGGCCGACCGCGTGTGTCTCGGGGAAGCGCGCGAGCGCGCGGTAGGCGATCGATCGCAGGCTCGGCTTCTTGAGGCAGCGCGCGAGGTGGATCGACACCTCGGGCGAGTCGACGAACGCGGCGGCGCTGATCACCGTGGGCTCCACGGCGAGGCGCGCGAGGAGGCCCGGCACCGCGCGCGCACCGAGACGCGCGAGCACGTGCTCGGCGGTGGTGGCCTCGAAGGTCGAGGAGAACGGCGGCAGCGCCCACATCGTCTCGAGCACGTCGTCGCCGGCGTTCAGCGGGATCGTCGCGTAGTGGCCATCGAAGAACGTGACCTTGCTCGTGCGTCCCACGTTCTTGCGCGCGTTCTCGACGTTCGTCGCGATCATCGCGGGCTGCACCGGGTAGTAGACGCGCTCGGCGTGCTCGAGCCACTTCGCCTTCGTGGCCGGATCGAGCACCACGCGCGGCGCGCGCGTCGGCACACTCAGGCCAGCGACGGTGGGCATGCGCGGCCGCTCGCCCTTCTGTCGCCACGGCGGGCTCGCGAGGACGGGCGGCCATCGGTCGCGAGAGGCCTCGCCGCTCGGGCTCGTCGCCCTCGTGCTCGTGGCCGTGGTGGCCACCTCGCCAGCGGGCGGGAGCCGCTTCGCGAGCAGCCTCGCGGTCGACGGATCGAGATCGTCGAGGGCGGCGCGCGCGACCTCGCCGTGACCGCGGACGATCGCGTCGAGGAGCGCGACGCGTCGCCCGGCGGTCTTGCTCTTGTCGGCCAGCGAGGGCGCGAGCACGCGCACCGCGACCGCGGGGAAGCGCTCGAGGTGCTCGTTCGCGATCGGCCCGAAGATCTTGTGGTCGAGCTTCTCGAGCAGGAGATCGGTCGCGCGTCGATCGTCGAAGCAGGCGATCACCTTCGCGATGTCGAGCAACGACGATCTCGCGAAGCTCCACGTCTCCTTCGGCTCGTTGGTCCGGAGGAAGATGGTGGCGAGCGCGCCGAGCACGGCCTCTCCGTGTGTGAGCGCCGCGTCGGCGGCGAATCGGCCGAGTAACTCGATGCTCCCCTTCGCGATGGCGTGCGCGAGGATCGACTCGGCGAGCTTCGGATCGCTCACGGATCCGAGCAACGCGTAGCCGCCGATCGAGGCGCCGTAGAAGCCGGTGGGCGTGTCCTTGGCGCGGTGAACGAGCCAGCCCCGCGCGGCCTCGCCCGACCACCCGCGCTCCTCGGGAAAGAGGTAGGCGAGCACGCAGTCGCCGAGCACGCCGTGCGCGCCGCGCAGGCTCGCCGCGCGATCGTGGGCCTCGGTCCAGGCGGTGGCCGGCGCGATCGCGAGCTGCGTGCGGAGGAGCTCGAGGCACTCGAACGCGCTCGACACGGTGACGTCGGTGGGTGGCACGAGGGACTCCTCGCCGCCTGTCGACCAGCCGAGATCGGTCGTGTACGCGTAGAGAGAGAGGAGCGCTGCCTCGAGTGCGAACGCATGTCCGTGCGCGAGCCACAGGGCGACGAAGATCTCCGGCTCGACCTTGCGTGCGTCGAAGGACCACTGCGTGAGCCCGCACAGCCGGCACACGTCGGCGACGAGCGGCGCGTCACGCGCGCTCGTGAGCGTCGCGGCGTCGAGGCCGTCGACGAAGGCCATCGCCGCGCTCTGACGGATCGCTCGCTCGCTCGTGGTCGAGGGTTTCGGCAGCGCCTTGCCGAGCACCGCCGCCAGCGCCGTAGTCCCTCCTACGAACGTCGCGCGCGTCGCGTCGAGCCGCGTGCGCAGTGCCTTCGCGATCGTGTCGGGCGCGATCGACAGCGCCTTCTTCTTGGTCTTGCCGCGCAGCGGCGAGCGCATCGTCTCGAGCGGTCCCGTGTCGAGCATGGCGTGCATGGTGCCCGATCTCCGCACGGGACGAGCGGTCGGCGTCGGTCGTGCAAGAGCGCGGCGCGGCGCGAGCCACGACCCTCGAGCTGGCCACTCGGCCGCCCACTCGCGGTAGCGTCGCCGTGATGGAGAACGAGGCGCGTGATCGAGCGATCGAGGCGGCGGGTTGGTACGCGCTCGCGTTCTGGATCACCACGGTGCTCCACGAGGGCGCTCACTTCGTCGCGGGGCTCGTCGTCGGGCGCGGACCCATCCTGCACACGACGTTCGTCGACTACGCGCGTGATGGGAGCGTCGGCGATCAGATCGCGACCGCGCTCGCGGGGCCTCTCTTCAGTGGCATCAGCGGCGCGCTGCTCCTCCTCGCGCTTCGTGCGCGTCGCGTGCCCGATGCGACGCGACCGCTCGTGACGTGGCTCGGCTACCACGGCCTCGTGAACCTCGTGGGGTACGTGTTCTCCGTGTCGTTCGCGACCGGCGGTGACCTCGGGCGTGTCGCCGCGCTGCTCGAGCTCCCGACCGGGCTGCGCATCGCGATCACGATCGCCGGCTTCGGGCTCCTTCGCCTCGTCGCGCGACCCTTCGGCGAGGTGTTCGCCGCCGACGCGCGGCCGCTCGATGACGAGGCCGCTGCGCGCGCACATGCGCGGCGCTGCGTGATGGTGCCCGCGTGGATCGCGACGCCGCTCTTGATCGTGGCGGCCCTTCCGGTGCCGCATTGGCTCGCGCTCGTCTACACGCTGTCCGCGCCTCTTCCCCTCTTCGATCTGCCCGACGCGCTCGCGAAGGCGCGCGGCGCGGAGCGTTCCCGGATCGCACCGACGATCCCCGCGTGGAGCGCGCTGGTGGCCTTCGTGCTCGTCGTGATCGCCACCCGTCTCGTCCTCGATCGCGGCGTGGGGCTGGGCTGATCGACGAAGAAACCGCGCGCGGGCTCGTAGGCTAGGATGCGACCCCATGGCGCACCTCCTCGTCACCGGCGCTGCCGGCTTCATCGGCTCGCACGTCAGCCACGTCCTCCTCGATCGCGGCGACACCGTCGTCGGGCTCGACAACGTGAACGACTACTACGAGGTCTCGCTCAAGGAGCGACGCCTCGCGCGTCTCACGCCGAAGAAGGGCTTCACCTTCACGAAGCTCGACGTCGCCGATCGCGAAGGCATGAAGAAGCTCTTCGAGGAGCAGCGGTTCGATCGCGTGATCCACCTCGCCGCGCAGGCGGGCGTTCGCTACTCGCTCACGAACCCGCACGCCTACGTCGACGCGAACCTCGTGGGCTTCGTGAACATCCTCGAGGGCTGTCGTCACGGAGGCGTGAAGCACCTCACGTACGCGTCGAGCTCGAGCGTCTACGGCGCGAACACCGAGATGCCGTTCTCGGTGCACCACAACGTCGATCATCCGCTGTCGCTCTACGCCGCCACGAAGAAAGCGAACGAGCTGATGGCGCACACCTACAGCCACCTCTATGGCCTTCCGACGACGGGCCTGCGCTTCTTCACCGTGTATGGCCCGTGGGGAAGGCCCGACATGGCGCTCTTCCTCTTCACGAAGGCGATCCTCGCAGGCAAGCCGATCCAGGTCTTCAACCACGGAAAGATGCGCCGCGACTTCACCTACATCGACGACATCGTCGAGGGCGTGGTGCGCACGTCCGACCACCTCGCGACGCCGACGCCCGATTGGAACGGCGCAGCTCCCGATCCGTCGGGCAGCAAGGCGCCCTACCGCGTCTACAACATCGGCAACCACACGCCGGTCGAGCTCGAGCACCTCATCTCGACGCTCGAGGACGCGCTCGGGAAGAAGGCGATCAAGGAGTATCTCCCGATGCAGGCGGGCGACGTGCCCGCGACATATGCCGACGTCGAGGACCTCGCAGAGGCCGTCGGCTTCCGCCCTGCGACGCCGATCGAAGAGGGCGTGAAGCGCTTCGTGGCGTGGTACCGGGACTATTACGGTGCGTGATCGTCAGGTCCCGAGACGTCGTGCATCTCGCGTCGCCGAGGAGTGCCCATGGAAGATCTGAGCGTCACCCCGACCGTGACGATCCCAGCGCGTGAGCTGCACTGGACCGCGTCGCGCAGCGGTGGGCCCGGCGGCCAGAACGTGAACAAGGTCAGCTCGAAGATCGATCTACGGTTCGATCTCGAGGCGACCGAAGCGCTCACGGACGCGCAGAAGGCGCGTGTACGCGCGAGCGCGCAGAACCGGCTCGACGAGGACGGAGCGATCCAGATCGTCGTGCAGGACACCCGCGATCAGCAGAAGAACCTCGACCTCGCGCGCGAGCGCCTCGCGGAGCTGATCAAGAGGGCGCTCATCATCCCGAAGGCGCGCAAGGCGACCAAGCCGTCGCGCGGCGCCAAGCGACGACGCCTCGACGACAAGAAGCGTGTCGGCGACAAGAAGCGCGATCGACGACCCGTCGACGAGTGATCACCACTTGCCCTGTACCGACTTCATGAAGTCGTACGGGTAGCCGAGCTCGAAGCTCGACGCGTCGTCGAGCGTCTTGAGGTCGACCTCGGTGAGCTTCACGTCGAGCGCCTTCGCGTTGTCGTCGACCTGCGCGACGGTGCGGGCACCGAAGATGACGGAGCTCACCGCGCGTCGACCGAGCAGCCACGCGAGCGCGACGGCAGCCGGCGAGGCTTCCTTCTCGGAAGCGACCTTCTTCACCGCGTCGACGATGCGCCACGCGCGATCGTTGTCGAAGCGCGCGTAGTTGGTCTGCCAGCGCTTGGTCGCGAAGCGCGTGCCCTCGGGCGCGCCGGTGCCGCGCTCGTACTTGCCCGACAAGAGGCCGCCCGCGAGCGGAGACCACGGGAGGATGCCGAGGCCGTAGCGCTCGCAGAGTGGCTGGTGCTCGCGCTCGAGGTCACGCACGACGAGGCTGTACTGCGCCTGCAGCGCGACGAAGCGCTCGAGGTGCTGCATGCGGCTCAAGAACACGCTCTCGGTGAGGCGGTAGGCCGTGTAGTTCGAGCAGCCGAGGTAGAGGACCTTGCCCTGCCGCACCACGTCGTCGAGCGCGCGCAGCGTCTCCTCTTCCTCGACCTCCACGTCCTGCATGTGGAGCTGCAGCAGATCGATGTGATCGGTCTGCATGCGGCGCAGGCTGTCCTCCACGCACCGCACGATGCGGAGGCGCGAGCTGCCGGCGCCGTTGGGCCCGTCCCACATGCGGAAGCGCATCTTGGTGGCGATCACGGTGTCGTTGCGCGCGCTGCGCTCCTTCATCCACCGACCCGTCACGCGCTCGGAGAGCCCGTCTTGTCCGTACACGTCGGCGGTGTCGATGAAGTTGATCCCGAGCTCACGCGCGCGGTCCATGATCGCGAACGACGTCGCCTCGTCCGCAGACGCGTTGTGCATGAACGACTTCTCGTCGGCCTGCCCGAACGTCATCGCGCCGAGGCACAACGACGACACCTTGAGCCCACTCGTTCCCAGACGTCGGTAGTCCATGCGCCCGTGTGTACACGAACGCGGCGTGAAGGCGAACGGGTCCCGCCGTCGCGATCCCCACGGAGCGCGCGTCGTTCCTCTACGTACGAGGAACGCTCAGGGACCGACAAAGTCAGAGACCGAGAAAGAATCGGGGGGCGCCTTGCGGCGGGGGAGCGCAGCTCCCCCTGGAGCAGGAGTCGAGTCGAGGAGCGAAGCGACGAGGCGAGCGACGGGGAGCTCGAGGGGCCAGAGGTCCCTCGACCCAGACAACTCAGGTGACCGGGGGCCGACTGCAGAGGGCCCAGCGGCTCTTCCGCCGCTTCGCTGCGTACATCGCCGAGTCTGCGGCCTTCAGCAACGCCGGCGCCGACTTCCCGTCGGTGGGATAGAGGGCGATCCCGATGCTCGCGCGGACGTGCAGCATCGCTCCCTCGATCTCGAGGGGCTCTTCGAGCTTGGAGAGGATCTTCTCGGCGACCGCCACCACGCTGTCGTCGTCCTTGGCCTCGAGCATCAAGAGGAGGAACTCGTCGCCACTGCGGCGACTCACGGAATCACTGCTGCGGACCGCCGACTGCAGGCGCTTCGCCGTCGTCCGGAGGACGAGGTCGCCGACATCGTGCCCGTGGGTGTCGTTGATGACCTTGAAGTCGTCGAGATCGATGAACAGCACGGCGAGCCGCCAGTCGTGACGTGTCGCCTGGGCGATCGCGCCGCGCAGGCGGTCGTTGAAGAGAGCGAGGGTGGGGAGGCCCGTCGCGTCGTCGTGGAGCGACGCGTGGATGGCATCGCGCTCGTTGGCCTGACTCACCGAGAGCCGCTCCTCGAGGTCTTGCCGCTCGGCCACTTCCGCAGCCAGCGCCGCGTTCACGAGGACGAGCTCCTGGGCGACGTCCTGGACCTCCGTCTCGATGGCCTCGCTCTGCTTGAGGGCGCCGTCGATCTCGGGGTGCGCGCCTTCTTCGACATGCTCCTTGAGCTCGGCGTTGACCGTCGAGAGGTCGTCACCCGCCTGCTCCACGCGGTCCTGCACCTGCTGGTTCTTGCCGAGCACGCGGGACAGCGGCGCTCGCACCCGATCCGCTGGTGGCTTGGTGTTGTCGCTCATCGGTGCGCCTCGAGGGGACCCTAGCTCGGAGGGAGGGGCGCGCACGGAGAGCGATCCTCGTTCGGGGGGTACCGAGGCGTCGCTGTCGCAGGCGTCACGAGCGCTCGCCGAAGATCGCGGTGCCGACACGCACGTGCGTCGCGCCTTCCTCGATCGCGACCTCGAGGTCCGCGCTCATGCCCATCGAGAGCGTCGCGTTCGCATCGAGGTGTCGATCGCGCAGCGCGCGCAGCGCCGCGAAGTGCGGACGCAAGCGCTCGAGGTCGTCGTCGTGCGGCGGGATGGTCATGAGGCCACGGAGCTCGAGCGACGAGAGCGCGCGTACGTGACGGATCAGCGCCTCGAGCGCGTCCGGATCGCAGCCAGACTTCTGCGCCTCGCGCGCGACGTTCACCTGCACGAGCACGGGCACCCGCACGCCCTCGTTCACCGCGCGCTTGGCCAGCTCGGTCGCGAGGCGCGGCGAGTCGAGCGTCTCCACCGTGGCGCGCGCGCGCACCACGTCCTTGGCCTTGTTGGTCTGGAGGTGCCCGATGAAGTGGAGCTCGAGATCGCGCAGGTCGGCGAGGGCGTGGTGTTTCTCGATCAGCTCCTGCACGTAGTTCTCGCCGAACACGCGCTGTCCTCTGGCGTAGGCCTCGCGGATCGCCTCGACGGGCTTGGTCTTGGACACCGCGACCAGCGTGACCGAGCCCGCCGCCCGGCCCGCGCGAGCCTCGGCGCGCGCGATGCGCTCTCGCACCGACGACAGACGTTCGGCGATCGAGGAGCCGCTCATGCCTTCGCGACCGGCCACGACGCGAGCGCGCCGGACTCGACGAGGAGGTCGATCGTCTCGGCCGCCGGCAAGCCGACGACGTTCGTGTAGCTGCCGCGGATCTCACGCACGAGCGCCATCGCGAGACCCTGGATGCCGTACGCGCCCGCCTTGTCGCGGTGCTCGCCGCTGGCGAGGTAGCGATCGATCGCGCCTCTATCGAGCGCGCGGAACACGACCTCGGTGCGCACGACGCGCGCGAGCGAGCGCGGCGCACGGTCCTTCGTCGTCTCGATCGCGATGGCCGTGAGCACCTCGTGTGCGCGGCCCGACAAGAGCGCGAGCATGCGTCGCGCATCGTCGTCGTCCTCTGGCTTGCCGAGGATCGCGCCGTCCACGACGACGGTCGTGTCGGCGGCGAGGATCACGCTCCCCGTGCGTCGCGATGCGACGGTGCGCGCCTTGGACGAGGCCACGCGCTGCACGTACGCGGGCGCGGACTCGCCCGAGAGCACCGACTCGTCGACGTTCGCCACGTCGATCTCGAACGTGAGGCCGAGCGTGGTGAGGATCTCGCGGCGCCGAGGCGAGGCGGAGGCGAGGACGATCACGAGACGGCTCCTCCGCGCTCTTCGAGGTAGCGGCGGTAACGACGCACGTAGGTGCGCGCGACCTGCGTCGCGTCCAGGCGCAGCACCTTCGCGAGCTCGTTCACGAAGCCGCGCACGTACACCGCCGCAGGCAGCGATCCGAAGTCGTCGTTCTCGATCGCCGACAGGTAGTTGAGTCCGATCTTGGTGCGACCCGCGACGTCCTCGAGACGAATGCCCTTGCTGTGGCGCACGGCGCGGAGGATCGAGCCCGTGAAGTCCGTGTCGGGCGTGATGTCGGGTGGCGGCGGCAGCGGATCGTGCTCGCTCTCGCGCGCGCGGCGCGGCTCCTCGTGCTCGGGCGAGGGCGGGAACACCGACAGCTCGTAAGGCCGTCGCCGAGACGGATCGAGCAGCACGTCGAAGGCCTCGTCGAGGCGCCCGCGCACGTGCTCGAGCTCGTCGGGCGTGAAGAGCGAGTAACCGACCAGCGCGTCCGCAGCGTAGATGTCCTTCGCGCGCTTGTAGGCGCGTCGCACCTCTTCGTCCGTAGCCCCGCGCTCGACCTCGAGCAGATCGTGATGGCTCTCGGGCGGCACGGTGCGCTGCGCGACCTTGATCTTGCCGGACTCGATCCCGAGGATGCGGCGCGCGATCTTCTCGAGGTTCTTGGCGGCCTTGGTGCCCGGGCTCTCGATGAGGAGGAGCTTCCGCGCGCGCACGGTGCTCCACACCGTGTCGTCGTGCTCCACGTGCCCGAGGTACTCCACGGTGAGCCCGAGCCGACGGCGCACCACCGTCTTGAGCGCATCACCCACCTCGAGATCGGCGCGCAGGCGCGTCTGGTTCAGCACCATCGGCGGGCGGAACGCCTCCATGTGCTCGCGCACGCGGTCAGCGAGCGGGTGGCCGTCGTCCTCGAGAGCGCGCCACAGATCGAGCGGCGCGGGGGCACCGCCGAGGCGACGCGCAAAGGTGATCAGCGTGCGACGATCGGGGCCGTTCGGGAGCGAGCGCGAGAGGCCTCGCAGGAACGCGCGAGAGAGGAAGCGGTACGTGTTGGCGAGCGCGGTGGGCTCGGGCAGCGTGACGAACGCCGTGAGGTCCGCCGCGAGGAAGCCATCGATCGCGGCCCGCGTGGAGAGACTGCCGAGATCGACCACCGCGTAGTCCGCGTTGCGCGATCGGAGATCCGCGTAGAGCGCGGCGAGCGTGGTGGGCGCGCGCTTGGCCGAGAAGCCCTCGTCGAGCCCCGTGGTCACGAGCTGGAGCTGCGGGACTGCGGTGTCGTGCGTGCCGACGCGCGGCATCGCGGGCCCACCGACGAGCGTGTGGAGGTTCGCGCCACCGCGATCCGCGTCGACGACGAGCACACGACGTCCGATCGACGCGAGGTAGATCGCGACGTTCGCGGCGAACACACTCTTGCCCACACCGCCCTTGGGCCCGCCGATCGCGAGCACCCGACACGCGCGAGGCGTGGTCGGCGGAGGCGGTGGCTCGGACGCCGTCTGCGTGGCGTCGAGGTCGTGCGCGCGGCTCGCGTCGGACAGCTCGAGCGCCTCGAGGACGTGCGCAGCGACGGGCGCGACGGGAGGCGGCGGCGGCACCGGCGATCGATCCTCGCTCGAGCTCACGACGATCGTGTCGAGCCGTACGACCTGCGTGGGCGAGGTCTCGAGCACCTCGTCGAGCTCGACCTCGGCGATGGCGTCCAACTCCGGGCGTGTCGCAGCGTCGGGCGCGCTCGGACGAACGTCAGCCGGTGAGGGGGGGAGACTCTTGCCGCGCTTCTTCTTGGCCATGTCGAGATCGGAGCGAGCGAGATCGGAGCGGCGCAGGGTGGCCTGGGCGTTCGGAGAGGGCAACCGACCTCCCCTTCCCGCTGATCGACTTGCCGCAGACGGAGACCTATTCTTCGCGCCGTGAAGGGAACGCCCGCGAAGGTTGCGACGGCCGCCTCCCAAGAGGCGATGGAGCGCGTCCTCGAGCGCGCGGTCGAGCGCGCGAACGCGGAGCGCGCCACCAAGACCGGCCTCCAGTCTCCCGTGCTCGTGCTCAACCGCTCCTTCCAGCCAGTGCGCATCACGACGGCGCGGCACGCGTTCACGCTGCTCTACCTGGGCCGGGCGCGTGCGCTCGATGGTGGCTTCGATGCCGGCTTCGAGCCGGTCGACTTCGTGCAGTGGTCGGCGATCGCGCCCTCGGCCGACGACGACTTCATCGGCACACCGCGCGGCCCGATCCGCGTGCCACGTGTGCTGATCCTCTCGGGCTACAACCGCGTCCCCTCCGCGCCGCTGCGCTTGTCGCGTCGCAACGTCTTTCTCCGCGATGCTTTCACGTGCCAGTACTGCGGGGGCCGACCGCCGATGCGCGATCTCAACCTCGATCACGTCCTTCCGCGATCGCGTGGGGGAAAATCGAGCTGGGACAACCTCGTGACCTCGTGCCGCACGTGCAACGTGAAGAAGGGGTACGCGACGCCGGAGGAGTGCGGAATGATCCCGCGCACCAAGCCGCATCGACCGAACTGGAGCATGGCGCTGCGCATGGCGGCGCCGAGCACGCGCTACGCGGAGTGGGAGCCGTTCCTCGAGGGTCTGCCGGACTGACCGGACAAAGTACGCAACACGGCGGCGCCCCCTCCGATGAAGGCACGCGATGCGAGCCCTCCTCCTCTTCTCCCTGGTCCTCACACTCGTCGTGAGTGGGTGCTTCGACGTACCCGTCCTTCCCTCCCGCGACGTCGGTACGCGGGACGCGAGGCTGCGCGACGCCCAAGTCGCCATCCCGCTCGAGGTACGTGAGGTGCGCGCCCTCGACGTCCGCGGCATGCGCTGGCCGCTCGAGGCTGCGCCGCGACGGCTCGCCCTCGAGATCGAGCTCACGTCACCGATCGTCGAGGACGAAGAGGCGGTCGTGCTCGTGCGCGGCGAGCCCGACGACACGCTCGAAGACGACGTCGCGCGACGACCGCTCACGATCGCGACGCGCGAGCGCATCGTCGCCTCCGACGTCGCGTACGACGGCGCGCTCGTGCGGGTGACACCGCGCGAGGCGCTCGCGCCCGCCGACCTCCTCACGTTGGCGATCGCGTCCTTCACGAGGTCCATCGACGACGAGGCGCTCGGGATCGCGCGGCTGGTCTCCGTTCGGATCTCGGACGACCCCAGGGCGGGAGCGCGCGTCGTGGGCACCTTCCCCGCGGACGGCACGCTCGATGTTCCGACGAACGCAGCCCCCTTCGTGCTCGCGTTCGATGGTGAGGTGACGCTCGAAGGTGATGCGATCGTGGTGCGGGACCAGCGCGGCGCGCTCGAGACGATCTCGACCCTGACCGAGTGCGAGCCCGCGGGCCTCGAGGCCGTGCGGTGTCTGAGCGTCGCGCCTCGCGGGCCCTGGCCGAGCGGCGCGCGCCTGGTGATGGAGACGACCGAGGCGCTGCACGATGCGACGGGCGCTGGCATGTCCCCTCACCGGATCGAGGTGACGACCGCCCCGGGGCCCGACGCGACGCCGCCGACGTTCGTGGTGACCTCCGAGCTCTGCGCGGTGGACGCGGACCCCGAGCCCGCTCCGGGCTGTCTGATCGTCACCGACGAGTCGTGGGCCCTCGAGCTCTCGATCGACGAGCCCGTGCGCATCGGCCTCACGCGCCCGGGCGTGGTGATGCGTGCGCTCGCACCGCGGGGCACGGCCACGCTCACGATCCGTGGCTTGTCTCCTTCGACGCGTGAGGACGCGACGCTCGAGGTCGTCGATCTCGCGGGGCTCCGCACCTCGGTCGCGATCGTCGTCACGACGCGACCGCCGCTCGCGCCGATCACGATCACCGAAGTGTGTTCGAACCCCGACGGCCCCGAGCCCGATCAGGAGTGGCTCGAGCTCACGAACGTGGGCACGGTGCCCGCTGCGCTCGAGGGGCTGCGCATCGCCGATCGCGCGGACGCGCTCGGCCAACCGCTGAGCACGTCGCGCGTGCTCGCACCCGGCGCTCGCGTGCTCCTCGTCGGAGCCGACTTCGACCCGGAGGCAGCGGGCGTACCGCCGGGAACGCCGCTCGTGATCGCAGGACCGACGCTCGTGCCGTCCGGCCTCACGAACTCGGGTGAGCCGCTCTTCCTCCGCGACGCCACGCTCGCGCGGCTCGCGCACGTGCCCTCGTTCGCGGGCAGCGAGGGCGAGTGCCTCGTCCGTGACGAAGACGCGAGCGCGCGAGCGGACGCGATCGACGACTTCCACTACGATGCGTGCACGCCTGGACGATGACGCCGTGAGCCGAGATCCACGACCTCTTCCCACCGCGTCTCCCCGCGAAGGACACACGCTCGCGCTGTCCCACGGGGGCGTCGCGCGCGACCCGAGGGAAGAGACGTTCGTCGCGGCGATCGAGGAGCATCGCTTCGTGGCGAAGGATGGGACCTTCGCCGTGGTGCGCGCGCGCCGCGAGCCGAGCGGCAAGGAGGTCGTGCTGGTGGGTGACCTCGCGTCGACGCGGATCGGCGAGAAGGTCCAGTTTCGTGGGCGATCCGAGCGTCACGCCGTGCACGGAGAGCGCTTCCGTGTGCTGTCCTTCGTCCCCGTCCTTCCCTCCACGAAGGACGGCGTCGCGAGGTTCCTCGGCAACGGCCTCGTGTCGGGGATCGGCCAGCGTCTCGCGCAGCGCGTGGTCGCGAAGTTCGGCGAGCGCACGCTCGACGTGATCACGCGCGAGAGCGCGCGCCTCAAGGAAGTGCCCGGCCTGGGCGGCAAGCGCGGCGAGGCGCTCGTCGAGGCCGTGCGCGCGCGACGTGGCGAGGCCGACAGCCTCGCGTTCCTCCAGGGGCTCGGCCTCGGGCCAGCGCTCTCGCGCAAGCTGTATGCGCGCTTCGGCGCACGCACCGCGATGCAGCTCCGTGAGGATCCGTACCTCGCCGCCGAAGAGGTGCCCGGCATCGGCTTCGTCACCGCTGACCGCATCGGCAGAGAGACCGGCATCGCGGCGGACGACCCGCGTCGCGCGCGCGGCGCCCTGCTCTACACGCTGTCGCGGGGCGCCGACGATGGACACACGTGCTTGCCCTTGGACGACCTCACGCGCGGCGTGTCCGCGCTCGGCGTTCCGCCTGCGCTGGTCCCGAGCACGCTGGCCGCGCTCGCCTCCGATCAGCAGGTGATCCTCGAGGACGGCGACGTCTTCCTCCCCGAGCTGCACGAGGCGGAAGAGAGCCTCGCGGACGGCCTGCGTCGCCGCATCGCGCGCAAGACACCTTCGCCCAAGGTGCGCGCGGCGATCGAAGCCGCGACGCGCAGTGACGGCAAGATCGCGCTCGCCGACAAGCAGCGCGAGGCCGTCGAGCGATCGACGGAGGTCGGTGTGCTCGTGCTGACCGGCGGCCCCGGCACGGGCAAGACCACGACGCTCCGCGCGATCGTCGCGGTGCACGAGGCGCTCGAGCATCGTGTGGTGCTCGCTGCGCCGACGGGGCGCGCCGCCAAACGCATGAGCGAGGCGACACGACGCGAGGCCAAGACGATCCACCGCCTCCTCGAATGGAACCCGGGCACCGCCGACTTCGTGCGTGGCGACGACAACCCGCTCGAGGCCGACGTGGTGATCGTCGACGAGGCCTCGATGCTCGACGTACGCCTCGGTGCCGCGCTCGAGCGCGCGATCCTGCGCGACGCGACGATCGTGTTCGTCGGCGACATCGATCAGCTGCCGCCCGTGGGCGCGGGGCACGTGCTGCGCGAGCTCATCGGCTCCGAGACGGTGCCGATCGTTCGGCTCGATCGTGTGTTCCGTCAGGCCGAAGAGTCCGCGATCGTGCGTGCCGCGCACACGATCGCCGAGGGGCACGCGCCCACCTCGTCCGCGCGTGGTCAGAAGGGCACGGGCGAGCTGTTCGTCGTGGAGGCGCACGAGCCCGAGCGCGTGATCGAGAAGTTGCGCGAGGTGCTGCGTCGCATCCCGCAGGCGTACGGCCTCGATCCGCTACGCGACGTGCAGGTGCTCACGCCGATGCGCAAGGGACCGCTCGGCACCGACGCGCTCAACCAGGTGCTGCAGGCCGAGTTGGTCCCGAACGCCCCACAGAAAGGGCGCTTTCGTCCGGGCGACAAGATCATGCAGACCTCGAACGACTACGAGCGCGAGGTGTGGAACGGCGACATCGGCTGGGTGCGGCGCGTCCAGGACGGCGTGACCTACGCGGAGTTCGACGTGGGCGAGACGAGCTACCGCGACGACGAGCTCGAGGGCCTGGTGCTCGCGTACGCAGCGACGGTGCACAAGAGCCAGGGCTCCGAGTTCCCCGCGATCGTGCTCGTGCTGCACGGGAGCCACCACGTGATGCTGGCCCGGCCGCTCCTCTACACGGCGATCACGCGCGCGAGGAGCCTCGTGGTGATCGTGGGCGAGCCGAGCGCGATCGCGCGAGCGGCGCGCAACGTGGGCTCGACGCGCGTGCACGGGCGTCTCGCGAAGCGCCTCCGCGCAAGCGCGTGAGCGCTCGAGACACCGTTTGCATCACGGTGTGCTCACCGGTGCGAGGTCGGCCATGATGGCGGCCCTCATGACCGCGAAGATCCCCGTCACCGTGCTCACCGGCTTCCTCGGGGCCGGCAAGACCACTCTCCTCAACCGCATCCTCACCGAGAAGCACGGCAAGCGCATCGCCGTGATCGAGAACGAGTTCGGCGAGATCGGGATCGATCAGGGGCTCGTCGTGCGCGCGGACGAAGAAGTGTTCGAGATGAACAACGGGTGCATCTGCTGCACCGTGCGCGGCGATCTCATCCGCATCCTCGGCAACCTCCTCAAGCGTCGCGATCGTTTCGACCACATCCTCGTCGAGACCACCGGGCTCGCGGATCCGGGGCCCGTCGCGCAGACGTTCTTCATGGACGACGAGATGAAGGACCAGTTCCGCCTCGATGGAATCGTCACGGTCGTCGACGCGAAGCACGTGCTCCTGCACGTCGATTCCTCGAGCGAGTGCCGCGAGCAGATCGCGTTCGGCGATCTCGTGGTGCTCAACAAGTCGGACCTCGTCGAGGCCAAAGACCTCGACGCCGTCGAGCAGCGCATCCACTCCATCAACTCGCTCGCCAAGGTGCAGCGTGCGGTGAAGTGCGACGTCCCGATCGCAGCGCTGCTCGACCTCGGCGGCTTCGATCTGAGCCGCGCGCTCGAGATGCGACCCACGTTCCTCGTGCCCGAGTATCCGTTCGAGTGGACCGGCCTCTACCAGCTCGAGAGCGGCACGGCGTCGATCGAGCTCGGCCACGATCACAGCTGCGATCACCACGCCGAGGACGGGCACGATCACGACCACGAAGGTCACGGCCACGGCCATGGCCACGTGCACTCGCACCAGCTCGAGCTGTGCGTGATGCCGATCGCGCGCGCCGACGACACGACGCTGCGCGACCTCGCGGAGAAGGTCGTGCGCGTGTTCTCCGAAGAGGTCGTCGACGTCGCCCGCGGCGGCGTCCTGCCCTTCGGCGCGCACGTGCGGGTCTCGCTGGCGGACGGCGAGGTGCCCGCGCCCTTCCGCTTCGAGGTGCCGGAGCGCGGCCTCTACGCGCTCTTTCTCCAGCACCCGCCCGAAGAGCTCGGCGTGCGCGTGTTCGCCAAGCCGTCGCGCCCTCTCGTGAAGAACACGCCGCTGCGTCCGGCGCTGGAGCGCGCGTGGGCCGATGGCCACGTGCACGAAGAAGAGGTGGGCTCGGTCGGCCTGACGAGCGATCGGTCGTGCGACCTCGGCCGCCTGAACGAGTGGATCCAGACGTTGCAGCAATCGCGCGGGCCCGACCTCTACCGCCTCAAGGGCATCCTCAGCATCGAGGGGCGCCCGCGTCGCTACGTGTTCCAGGGCGTGCACATGCTGCTCGACGGCATGGAGGATCGTGCTTGGGAGCCGGGCGAGGCCCGCGTCAGCCAGATGGTGCTCATCGGCAAGAACCTCGATCGCGCGGAGCTCGAGCGCAGCTTCCAAGCGTGTCTGGTCTAGTCGTTGGGCTTCTTCGACAAGCTGTTCGGCAAGAGCGCGCCGAGCCTCGCGGGGCGCGTCGCGATCGACGGTCACCCCGTGGGCCTCGCGTTCGCGGCGGGTGATCGCAAGCTCGCGGTGCTCACGGGCGAAGGCGCGCTCACGGTCATCGACGTGAAGACCGCGAGCGTCGTCTCGACCACCGTCGCGCACGACGAGGGGGGTCTCGCGCTCGCGGTGGATGCCTCCACGTCGCGCATCGCCACGAGCGGCATGGACGGCCGCGCGCGTGTGGTCGACGCGAGCTCGGGTGTGATCGAGCGCGAGGGAGTGCTCGGAGAGCACGTGTGGATCGAGCACCTCGCGTGGTGGAACACGACGCTCGTGTGCGCACACGGCAAGCGCGTCAGCAGCATCGATCGCGCGGGCCTGGTGCAGACGATCGGCGATCACGCGACGACCGTCGGGGGCCTCTCGATCGTCGACGATCGCTTGGCCGTCGCGCGCTTCGGCGGCGCCGACGTGTGGTCTTTGGGGGCGAAGGTCGAGGGACCGGTCGTGCTGGAGTGGCCGAGCTCGCTCGTCGCGATCGCCTGGAGCCCGGACCTGCGCTTCCTCGCCGCGGGCTGTCAGGACAGCTCGCTCCACTTCTGGCGCATGCCCAGCCGCAGCGACTCGATGATGGGCGGCTACGAGACCAAGCCCAAGCTGCTCGCGTGGTCGCCCGACAGCGCGTGGCTCGCGACTGCGGGTGGGCGCGACGTCGTCGTGTGGTCGTACGTGGGCGAGGGCCCCGAAGGAACGACGCCGCTCCAGCTGCGTGGGCACGACGCGAACATCTCCGCGCTGTCGTACGCGAGCGACGGGAAGATCCTCGTGAGCGGCGGTCGCGACGGACGCGTCTGCGTCTGGCGTGGCGGGACGGAAGGCGAGGCGGTCGCGCGTCTCGATGTGGGTGGGGTCATCGAGCGGATCGCGATCTCGGACGACGGCGCGTGGATCGCGGCAGCCTCGAGCGAAGGCGGCGTGCACTTGTTCCGCCGATGAGCGACGCGCCGCAGGACGGGCTCGCCGGTGGCGTGGGCGTCGAGCTCCGCGCGCTCTCGAAGCTCAGCGGCCCGCTGGTGGTCACGAACCTCGGCAACATGCTGCTCGCGCTCGTCGACGTGGCGGTCGTGGGGCGCCTCGGCGAGACATCGATCGCCGCGGCTGGCCTGGGCAACGCGATCTTCTTCACCACCACGCTCTTCGGCGTCGGCGTGCTCTTCGGCCTCGATCCGCTGCTCGCGCAGGCGATCGGGGCCAAGGAGCCCGAGCGCGCAGCGCGCGCGTTCGTGTCGGGCGTACACGCGGCGATCTTGGTGTCGATCCCGCTCGTGCTCGTGATCCTCGCGCTGGCGCAGGTCGTCGCGCACCTCGGCGCGCCCGCCGAGGCGATCGAGGGAACGCGCGACTACCTGCATGCGCGGCTGTTCTCGCTGCTGCCGTTTCTCCTCTTGATGGCGGCGCGCGCCTACCTCCAGGCGATCGGGAAGACGAGCTCGCTCGTCGTGGGCGTCGTGGTCGCGAACGTCGTGAACTTCCCGATCGCGTGGGTGTTGACCCTCGGCGCGCCCTCACTCGGGATCGAAGGGCATGGCGTCTTCGGTGCGGGTCTGGCGTCCGCGATCGCGACTGTCGTGCAGCTCGTGGTCTCGGCATGGCCGCTCGCGCGCGATGCCTACGTGCGTCACGCCGAGGCTCGGAGGTTCGAGCTCGAGCTCGTGCGGCGTGTGCTCGCGCTCGGCTCCCCGCTGGGCATGCAGATCGTGCTCGAGGCCGGGAGCTTCGCCGTGGTGACGTTCGTCGTGGGCACGGCGGGCACGCGCCCCCTCTCGGGCCACCAGATCGCGCTCTCGGTGGTGAGCTGCACGTTCCAGGTCGCGCTCGGCGTCGGCGCGGCCACGTCGGTGCGTGTCGGCACAGCGATCGGGCGAGGCGACGCGGCGGCCACGCGGAGGGCAGGCCTGGTGGGCATCGCGAGCGGCACGATCTTCATGCTCGCGAGCGCGCTCGTGCTCTTCGCGATCCCGCGTGAGCTCTCGCGCATGCTCACCGACGATCCGCACGTGATCGAGGCGAGCCTACCGTTCATGTTCGTCGCGGCGTGCTTCCAGCTCGGCGACGGCGCGCAGACCGTGGCCCAAGGTGCGCTGCGCGGCGCAGGCGACACACGCTTTCCGCTCTTCGTGAACCTCCTCGGTCACTGGATCATCGGCCTGCCGCTGGGTCTCGCCCTGCACGCGCGCCTCGGTCCCGAGGCGATGTGGTGGGGCCTCACGGCGGGCCTCTTCACCGTCGCCGTGCTCGCCACCGCGCGCTTCGTGGTGCTGACGCGCAAGACCATCGCGCGCGTCTGAGCACGCCTCACGGCCCGCTGACGAGCGCCCCGTCGCGGCTGTAGCGCCACACGTGCTCACGCACGGAGTCGTCTTTCACGTGAGCCCCCGTGGCTCGCACCTCCACGCCGCCGCCCGGCAACGCGTGGATCGAGGCCTCTCCGACGCAGTAGTAGGGCGTCGAGAGGCGCGCCTTCCACAGCACCGCTCCGTCCGACCCGCGCGCCACGAGGTCGAACGCCTCGCCGTTCGCGATGCGTACCGAGAAAGCGCGACCCTCGTGCGTGACCGACGCTGTGATCATGGAGGGAGCATAGGCGATCACGCTGCGGCGCGAGGCGAGGCCCAGTGCGAGATCCGCTACGCTCGACGACGATGACCTTTCTCCCGTTCGTCACCGAGAGCGCGTCCTCCCTCGCGAAGAAGATCCGCACGCGCGAGGCCTCGAGCGTGGAGATCGTCGAGGCCCACCTCGCGGTGCTCTTGCGCGACAACCCTCGGCTGAACGTGGTGGTGGAGACGCGCCTCGCCGCCGCGCGACGCGAAGCGCGCGAGGCAGACGCCCGCGTCGCGCGCGAGCCGACGAGCACGCTGCCGCCGCTGCTCGGCGTGCCGTGCTCGATCAAGGAGACGTTCGGGCTCACCGGCATGCACCAGACCGGTGGCCTCCGCTCGCGCACCCACGTGCGCGCGACGAGCGACGCCGTGGCCGTCGCGCGCCTGCGCGAGGCGGGCGCGATCGTGCTGGGGACGACCAACGTGTCCGAGCTCTGCATGTGGATGGAGAGCGAGAACCGCGTCTACGGGCGCACCAACAACCCATACGACGACACGCGCGGCGTGGGCGGCAGCTCGGGCGGTGAAGGCGCGGCGGTGGGCGCGGGCTTCGCCCCGTTCGGTCTCGGCGCAGACATCGGTGGGTCGATCCGCATCCCGGCGTTCATGAACGGCGTGTTCGGTCACAAGCCCACGGGCGGCCTCATCCCCAACGCAGGCCAGTATCCAGTGCCGGGCCCCGACGCGATGCGGATGCTGACCTCGGGTCCGATCACGCGGCGCGCCGAGGATCTGTGGCCCCTCGTGCGGCTCCTCAGCGGACCCACCTCGCTCAGTCCGGAGGTGCTGCCGATCGAGCTCGGTGATCCGAGCGAGGTCTCGATCGAAGGGCTTCGCGTGATCGACGTCGCGGACAACGGCGTGTCCCGCGTCGATCCCTCGCTCGTGCGCGCACAGCGACGCCTCGCCGATCACCTCGCGTCGCGCGGCGCGCGCGTCGAGCGCGTGGCGATCCCTGCGCTCAGGAAGTCGGTGCTGATCTGGAGCGCGATGCTCGCGGCGGGTGGCAGCGAGGACTTCGCGGTGCTGCTCGGAGGCGGTCGACGCATCGGCGTCACGCGCGAGCTCGTGCGCTTGCTGGCGGGGCGATCGGACTTCACGGGCCCCTCGCTCGTGCTCGCCGCGATCGAAGAGATCCCCAAGCACTTCCCCGGCAATGCGCGCGAGATGGTGGCCGAGGGCCTCGCGCTGCGTCGCGAGCTCGAGGACCGCATCGGCGACGGCGTGATGCTCTATCCGGGCTACAGCGCGCCCGCGCCCAAGCACCGACGTCCGTGGGCCAAGCCGATCGACTGGGCCTACACCGCCATCTTCAACGTCCTCGAGATGCCGGGCACGCAGGTGCCGCTGGGCCTGGGACCCGAAGGCGTCCCGCTCGGATGTCAGGTGATCGCGCCACGTCGTATGGATCACCGCACCGTCGCGATCGCGCTCGAGGCGGAGCGCGCGTTCGGCGGCTGGGTGCCGCCGGTGTCGCTTCGTGCCTCACCTCCCCTCGAGCAACGCGTGTGACTTGCTCTCCGCGCATTCCCGACTAGAAGGCCGAGCCTCGCGTTCCGCGCGAGACAAGGAGACGAACATGCGGGGCTGGCTGGTGCGTTCGAACCACGTGACGCGGGCGTTGTCGCTCGTGTCGATCGGAGCGATGAGCGTCCTCGGTTGTGGCGGCGGTGCAGCCGAGCCGGTGCAACAGACGACGGCGGGCGCCGAAGTGGAGACACCGCGCGCGACGTTCAGCGGCACGTGGAGCGGCGAGCGCTTCGATGCGCAGTGGGTGGCGCTCGGATGGCAGTGGCCCGGCGGCTGGACCGTGTTCCTCTCCGATCGCCCGCCGAACGAAGGCGACGTGGGCCTGCCCGTCGAGGCGACCTACGTGGAGCTCCGCTTCGGAGACACTGCGCAGCCCGTCGCGACGGAGGCGGGACAGACGATGTCGCCCTACGTCACCGTCGCGCCGAACGCGGATGGATCGACCACGCCATACGAGGGCGAGGCCACCTCGATGGTGCAGCTCACGGACGTGTCGATGACGGGCAGCTACGACCCGTCCGCCTCGACGCCGCAGACGGTGGGCACCGCGACGCTCGAGCTCGACGCGACCTTCGGCGCGGACGCGAGCCACGCCGCGGGCAGCCTGCGCGGCCGTGGGACGATCCCGATCGTGTTCCTCGGCGCGCCGCACGTGGCGTGTCGTGACGCGCAGCCCCCGCCGACCGACTACACGTGGGCAGAGGCACCGAACCTCCGTCAGGCGCCCAGCACGCCGCTCCACGGCAACGTCCGCGGTCGCGCCTTCACCCCCGCGAGCATCTTCTTCGAGCGTCGCACGACCAACGGTGAAGAGGAGTGGGCGCTGATCGCCTCGACGGAGACCAACATCGGCTTCCCCGGCGTCGAACACGAGACGCTGACGGTGCGCTTCGATCGCGCACCGCGCCGTGGTCGCACGACGCGCGCGATGGCATCCGGTGGCGGCTACTTCCAGGCCTGCGTGGGCCTGGGCACCACGAGCTGGAACGCGGACAACGCGTACGCGCTCGAGATCACGCGGTGGCAGGTGAGCCGCTGCACGCCCGGAGAGGGCAGCGCGCCCGCGCACCTCGGCACGGCGTCGGGCCGCATCATCGTGACCTACCGCGGCTTCGAAGAAGCCCAGAACAGCTGGGTCGCGGGCACGTTCACCAACGTGCCGATCGTCACGCCCAGCTGTGAGTGAGACCACCGCGAGGGATCGCGTCACGTCGTCGAGAGAGCACGGAGGCCGAAGATGAGCGAAGGCAGCGAAGGATCGAGCACCTGGAAGTACATCGGCATCGGCTGCGGCATCGTCGCGCTGCTGGGGCTCTGCACGTTCGGCGGCTGCGCGCTCTTCTGCGGCGGCGCGATCGGCGCGGGCATGGCGGCGATGGAGCCGCCCGCCGAGGCGACACGCGTCTTCTTCGGACACGTGCGCGGCGGTGACCTCGCGACGGCCTACACCGACACGGCGTCGAGCTACCAGGCGAGCCACTCGCAGGCCGAGTTCGAGGCAGCGGTCTCGACGATGCCCGAGCTCGCGAGCTCCACCGACCAGACGATCTCGAACCGCAACGTCCAGGCCGGCCTCGGGGCCACCATGTCCGGCACACTGCAAGGCCCGAGCGGCAACACGCCCTTCTCCGCGCACTTGGTCGACGAGGGCGGCACCTGGCACATCGACAGCCTCACCGTGGGAGCGGGATCGCTCTAGCGTCCCGGATCGGATCACGTTCGATCCCCCGACCATTGACCTGAGCGCGGGGCCCAGCTAGAAACCGCGCCCTTCCGACTCTGCATTCTCCGAGAACGTCATGCGAGATCTCATCAAGCTCACCTGCGAGACCTGCGGCCGCGCGAACTACCACACGTCCAAGAACAAGCGGACGATGCCGGAGAAGTTCACGATCAAGAAGCACTGCCCCGCGTGCCGCGCGCACAAGGAGCACAAGGAAGGCAAGATCTCCAAGGGCTGAGCGACGCCGGATCCGCGAAGGATCCGTGTGCGCACTCCGAGATCCGAACGAGGCGCTCCGCACGACGCGGCAGCGCCTCGTGGTGTTCCGTCCTTCCCCGCGCGACGTTCAGCCCATGTTCACGCCGGAGGCCTTGAGGAAGTCGGCGACCACGGGGTTCTTCGTCTTGAGGATGAGCTCGGGGGTGGTGCTCTCCTCGATGACGCCCTTGTAGAGCATCGAGACGTGGTGGGCGATCTTGAACACGCTCGCCATGTCGTGCGTGATGACGACGCTGGTGACGCCGAAGTTCGCGGCGGTCTCCGAGATCAGCTCGTCCACGAGGCGCGAGCTCACCGGATCGAGGCCGCTCGTGGGCTCGTCGTACACCAGGATCTGCGGCTCGAGCACGAGCGCGCGCGCGATGGCGACGCGCTTCTGCATGCCACCCGAGATCTGGGCGGGGAGCTTCTTCTCCGCGTGCGCGACGTTGAGCGTGGCGAGCCGCTCCATCACGCGATCGCGGATCTCCTTGCGCGACATCTTCGTGTGCTCGCGCAGCGGGAACGCGACGTTGTCGAACACGCTCATCGAGTCGAAGAGCGCGCCGAACTGAAAGACCATCCCGAACTTCTTTCGGAACGGCACGAGCTTCCAGTCGTCGAGCTGCGCGATGTCCTCGCCATCGACGAGGATCTGGCCCTTGTCCGGCCGCTCGAGCCGGAGCAGCTGTCGCGTGAACACGCTCTTGCCCGCGCCGGAGCCGCCGATGATGACGTTGATCTCCCCGCGGAAGATGTCGAACGTGACCCCGCGCAACACGGGCGCGTCCTCGTAGGCCTTCTGCAGATCGCGGATCGCCACGTGAACGGGATCGGCGTTCGGATCGACCTTCTGTGCACGGTCAGTCATGGCCGGCGCGTCAGACGAAGAACGTCGTGACGATGTAGTCGAGGACGAGGATCGCGACGGCGCTCTGGACGACCGCGCGGTTGGTCGCGAGGCCCACGCCGGCGGCGCCGCCCGACGCGTAGAAGCCCTGTCGACACGAGATGATCGTCAGCGTCACCCCGAACACCGCGGCCTTCGTGAGGCCTTGGAGGAGGTCGGCGCGATCGACGTACCAGCGCATGCGCTCGATGAAGATGCCGCTGTCGAGGCCGTAGAGCTTCACCGCCACGAACCACGCGCCCGAGAAGCCCACGAAGTAGAAGAGCAGCGCGAGGATCGGGCACATCAGGAGGCCTGCGAGCACCCGCGGGAACACGAGGTACTGCACCGGCGAGACGCTCATCGTGGTGAGCGCGTCGATCTGGTTCGAAACGCGCATCGAGCCGATCTCCGTCGCCATCGCGCTGCCAGCGCGTGCGGAGATCATGAGCGCGGAGAAGACGGGCGCGAGCTCGCGCGCGAGCGCGATGGAGACGACCGATCCCGTCTGGCTCTCGGCACCGAGCCGACGGAAGCCTTCGACGAGCTGGAGGCCGAACACCGCGCCGACGCTGGTGCCGGTGAGGCCGACGATCGTCATCGACTCCACGCCGATGAACTCGCACATCGCGATGATCATCCACACGCGGTAGGGCGGTCGGACGCCCCAGAGGATGGTCTCCCAGAGGAGCTTGAAGACCATGCCCACCTCGGCGAGCGCGACGACGGGCAGCGAGAAGAGCCAGCTCGCGAGCCGCGACGCGATGCCCGGCTCTGCGGGCTCGACGCTCACGGGCTCTGCGTTCGGTGGCTTGGAGGCCTTGGGTTGGCCCGAGCCGGGCTCCGTCGGTGCGTTCGCTTCCGCCATGGGCTCAGCCGCCACCGACGAAGTGCACGACCTCGAGCCGATCGCCGGCGTGGAGCTGCGTGCTCGCGTGCTCCGCGCGCGGCACGACCGCGGCGTTCCGCTCGACCGCGACCAGCGTGCCCTCGAGGCCGAGCGTCGCGAGCAGCTGCGTCACCGTGATGCCCTCGGGCACCTCGCGGGCCTCACCGTTCACCTCGACCACGACGTCGCTCACGCACGAACCTCCAGGCGGACGCGCACGCTAGCACGCGCCCTGGGTGGCTCGCGTGACGGGGCCGTCATGCTCGGCGTCGTGTCGATCGGGCGCCGTGGACCACGGCTCACCTGCAGCGCACGCCGTCGGTGCGCTGGAACTCGATCACCATGCCGGTGCCTGCCGAGGTGTTGCCGCCCACGACCAGGCCGCCGTCGCAGCCGGGAAGGAATGCGGTGTCGTTGAGGTAGGTCGAGCTCGTCGCGAGGTAGGGCGCGATGCCGAAGCCCTCGATGCTCACGTCGGTGAACTCGGCCGCGCTGTAGAGATCGTGGCGGTACTCGTAGATCGTGCCGCGCAGCGACGCGCCGCGCGCGCGACCCGTGATCAACGCGAGGCGTCCGTCGGGCGAGAACGAGACGTCCCAGATCCCGTCGACGAGGCCGGGGCTCGCGCCCGAGGTGCGCAGGGCTCCGCTCTCGTGTCGGTGCACGTAGCGCGAGGACCAGTTCACGATGAGCGCGTAGTCGGCGCTGGGGTGCCCATCGGTGCGCGAGACGTTGCCGTAGCCGCCGGGCGCGAGACGCCACTCACCGACGCCCGCGACCTCCGTGTAGAGGTAGATGTCCGCGCCGTTCGTGCCGCACGCGAGCACGATGCCCCACTGTCCGAACTCGTTGTCGGAGAAGGCGAGATCGTCGCAGCCCGCGCCCGTCGAGCGCGCGACGAAGAGGCCGCTGAACGTGCTCGTGGCGGGATCGAGCTCGCGCAGACGCGCGATGTAGGGGCTCGTGCCCGACTGGCTGAGCACGATCGGATGGCCTCCGCCGGGGCCCCCGCTGGGCGCGCGTGGGATCTCGATGCCGGTGATGCGCTCGCCTGCCGTCGTCGCGCTCGAACGTGTGAACGAAAGCGCGCCGTCGCCGCGACGGTAGGCCGCGTCCGAGAGCGTGATGATCACGCCCGTGTCGGTCGTCCCCACGCGCTCCCAGCCCACGATCCACGCGGTCGATCCATCGGCGGAGAACACCAGATCGTCGAGCGTCACCGCACGCCCGGCGACGCGCAGATCGAAGCGCGTCGCAGTGCCGCTCGCCCAGTCGTAGACGTGCACGCCGTTGCTGCGCTCGAGCACGATCGCGTAGCTGCCATCGGGATGGAACGCGACCAC
This sequence comes from Deltaproteobacteria bacterium, assembly GCA_017303575.1. Classification (GTDB taxonomy): domain Bacteria; phylum Myxococcota_A; class Polyangia; order Polyangiales; family Sandaracinaceae; genus JAFLCL01. The sequence continues at coordinate 3,298 of JAFLCL010000035.1, read as the reverse complement.
GTGCGCATCGCCGAGGCCGCCGACCGCGACGCGCGTGTACGTGTACGTGGAAGGTCGCAGAGGTCCGCCGCTCGCGTCGGGAGGGACGAACGCATCGGTGCCCGCGTCGATCGGCACGAACGCGTCGATCGGCACGGACGCGTCGGCGGGGGCGTGCGCGTCGAGGGGCACGCTCGAGTCGGGGACGAACGCGTCCGGACGCTGTGCATCCTCGCTCGTGAACGCGTCTGCGGTGACGACCATCGCCGCGTCGAGCTCGCTCGAGATCGCGGCATCGGGCGCGCTCGCAGCATCGAGCGCGACAGCGGCATCGTCGCGCAGGCCCGCGTCGTCGGCGGCTGTCGCGCATCGGCCCGTCGAGGTGCAGAGCCCGCCGGCACCGCACTGGGCGTTCAGCGTGCAGTCCTGCTGACAGCGACCGCTGCCGCAGTAGTGGAGCGCGGAGCACTCGCGGTCGGTGCTGCACGAGTCGCTCTCCGCGCAGCCGAGCTGGAGGAGGGCGAGGAGGACGAGCGAGGACGCGAAGGAATCCCTGACGACGCGGCAGAGCACGGGCCCATCGTACGTCGGAATCGCGGGGCTCGACGCGGACGTTCTCGGAGCGTAGTCCTGCCGCCTTCGTTCGCCCCCCTCTCGCGCCCGCATGCGTCGTCCCGAGCACACTCTCACGTTCCGCCCACGCCTCGCGCTCGCGGACGAGTCGCTGCGACCGACCCGCGCGGAGATCGATCTCGACGCGATCGCGCACAACCTCGCGGTGCTCAAGACGCTCGCCGCACCGGCCAAGGTGCTCGCGGTGGTGAAGGCCGACGCGTACGGCCACGGCGTCGTGCCTGTCGCTGCGCGCCTGGAAGAGGACGGTGTGGATGGGTTCGGCGTCGCGCTCGCCGAGGAAGGCCTCGAGCTGCGGGAGGCCGGCATCCGCGCTCCGATCCTCGTGCTCAACGGCGTCTACGGCGGCGCCCATCTGGACGTGCTCGAAGCGGGCCTCGTGCCCGTCGTCTACGACCTCGCGCAGATCGAGGCCTTCGATCGCGCCGCGCCCGACCGCCCGTTCCGCGTGCACGTGAAGATCGACACCGGCATGTCGCGCCTGGGGGTGCCGCTGCGTGAGCTCGATCGTTTCCTCGATGGCCTCGAGCGCTTCCCCCGCTGCGTCGTGTCGGGCCTCATGACGCACCTCTCGTCGGCGGACACCGACACGCGCGAGACGAGCGAGCAGATCAAGCGCTTCGACGAGGTGATCGCGAAGCTGCGCGCGCGCGGGCATCGCCCCGACGTCGTGCACGCGGCCAACACGGCCGCCACGCTCGCGCACCCCGAAGGCCGCTACGACATGGTCCGTCCCGGTGGCGCGCTCTACGGCATCTCGTTCGGCATGCCGCAGGGCGCGGAGCTGAGGCCCGCGCTGCGCCTCCGCACCGAGATCATCGCGCTCCGCGATCTCGAAGAAGGCGACACCGTCGGCTACGACTGCACCTACCGATGTGCGCGCCCCACGCGCGTGGCGACGGTGCCGATGGGCTACGGCGACGGCCTCCTGCGCGAGCTCTCGAACCGCGGCTCGATGCTGGTGCGCGCGACGCGGTGTCCGATCCTCGGACGCGTCTCGATGGACCTCACGATGATCGACGTGAGCCACGTCGAGGATGCGGCGATCGGCGACGAGGTCGTGATCCTCGGCTCTCAGTCCCACGGGGACCGCAGCGCGCGCATCGAGGCGGACGAGATCGCGAAGCTCGCAGGCACCATCGCGTACGACGTGATGACGAGCGTCTCGCGCCGCGTGCCGCGCAGCTACGGCTGAGACGACGCGGGACGATCACCGCACGCCGAGATCGACGAGCACCCTGCCCTCGTCGAGCTCGACCGCGATCACGCGACCGCGGCTGTCGAAGAGGACGAGCAGCGGCGGCTCGCCACGCCGGCTCTGGAGACGCAGCCCGACCTCACGCACGGCGGGGCCGGCGCCATCGTCGATCGTGACGATCAGACGCTCGCGCTGCTCGGCGCGATCGAGCACGACGACATCCGTCACTACGCGTGGCTCGTCGTGGATCGGCGACGCGTGCTCGACGAGCAGCGCGACCCAGGCCGCAGCCATCACGAGCGAGTCGGGGCCCTTGGGGCGTCCCTGACGCTCGCGTGAGCCGGGGTACGCGGTGAGCCCTTCGGTGAGGAAATAGGTGCCGTGCGTCATCATCACGTGCATCGGCTCCGGCTCGAAGCAGGCGATGCCGTAGAGGCGTCCCTCCATGCCGAAGCGCTCGGGCAGCGCGCGACGCTCGCGGAGCACGAGGCCACGCTCCTCGAAGCGGAGACGCTCGAGGCCGCTGGGCGCAGACGGCATCGGCGCGCTGGAGGCCACGAACGACACGAAGCCGAGCGAACGATCGACGTGCACCACGCGCGCGTCCTTGACGCGGAAGAGCGAGCGCGGCCTGTCCTCGGCGACGTCGAGCACCTGCCCCACGCCCTCGATGACGACCGCCCACCGCTCTCCATCGAACGTACGCGCGAAGCCCTCGAGCCCGAGGATCTCGAAACGATCGCCGACGCGACGCTGCGCGGCATCGATGCGATGCACCACCGCGAGCGTGCCGCGTCGTGAGATCGACAGCGCGCGCGTGCCTTCGTCCGAGAGCACGAGCGCATCGGTGGGCACATCGAAGCTCGCGATCGTTCGACCCTCGGCGCTCAGGATGCGGAGGCCTGCCTCACCGAGCGCCACGAGCACACGTCGATCGGGCAACACCGCGGCATCACGCACCTCGAACGCACCTGCCGTGCTCGGTCCCACGACGAGCGGCGCGGCGAGTCGATCGAGCTTCGTGCGCGACAGCGGGACGATCACCGGCCGATCGACGTGGAGCGTGCGATCGCGCGCGAGCGTCTCGAGGTCTCCGAGGTGCGAGAGCGAGGGCTCACCGAAGAGCGCACGATCGCGGACTGCCGCGCGCCACGCGAAGCGCGCAGCGTCGGACAGCGCCGCGCTCGGTGCGCTCTTGTGGCGGATCATCGCGGCGTAGATCGCGTGACGTACGTGACGCGCATCGATCGCGTCCGAGCGCAGCGTGGACTCGATGCCTGCCCCCACGCGCGCGAGCGCGTCGCCGTCGAGCACGAGCAGCCACACCGCAGCTTCGGCGCCGAGCGCTCCTCCGGCGTCCACGGCGCGCTCGGCCCAGCGCACCAGGGCGATGAAGTGGGCGTAGACCTCCTGCCCCATCGCGGTGAGCTGGTACTCCACGCGCGGCGGCACGTCGGCGGTGGCCTGGCGCAGCACGAGGCCGTCGCG